>SVKZ01000050.1 GCA_015068165.1 Oscillospiraceae bacterium | reverse complement strand
TTTTACCGGTAAGCTGAGCCAATCTATCCCGGCGGTCTTTGCCAATATCGGCAAGCGGTTCGGTTTTGGCGGTGAAGCACCTATGGATCAGCGGGTCTATTACTTTAATACCAAGGAGCTGGTAGGAAACAAGTACGGCACACCTTCTCCTGTGCCTTTCCGGGTGGTAGACCGGAACATCGGTCTGGATGTGGATATTTCCATCCGCTGCTTCGGTGAGTACAGCTATCGGATCACAAACCCTATTTTGTTCTATACCAATGTCTGCGGCAATGTGGACTATGCCTACAACCGGGACAATATTGACGGTCAGCTGAAAACAGAGCTGCTGACGGCTCTGCAGCCTGCCTTTGCCAAGATCTCCGCGTTGGGTATTCGTTATTCTGCGCTGCCCGGTCATACGATGGAGCTGGCAAATGCCCTGAACGAAGTCCTCTCTGCTAAATGGGCCCAGCTGCGGGGCGTGGAGATCGTGTCCTTCGGCGTTTCCTCTGTAAAGGCCAGCGAAGAGGACGAGAAGATGATCAAGGAGCTGCAGCGCAACGCAGCTTTCCGGGATCCCAATATGGCGGCTGCTCACTTGGTGGGCGCACAGGCTGCGGCTATGCAGGCTGCCGCTGCCAATGAGGGCGCAGGCCCGGCAATGGCCTTTATGGGTATGAATATGGCAGCCGCTGCCGGCGGCGCAAACGCCCAAGCTCTCTACAAAATGGGACAGACCGGCTGGACCTGCCGCTGCGGTGCGGTCAATCAGGGAAAATTCTGCTCCGAGTGCGGCGCAAGAAAGCCGGGTGGTGCACCGATGTACCACTGCGATAAATGCGGCTGGCAGCCGGAGGATCCTATGAATCCGCCTAAATTCTGCCCCGAGTGCGGCGACCGCTTCGACGATAACGACCAGCAGTAAACAATTTACCCCGGAAACGGCAATGCTATTTAGCACTGTCATCTTGAGCGGAGCGAAGCGGAGTCGAAAGATCCGCTTCTTCGCGTGGGAGTATTAGGGGAAACGGATTTCTCCGCTCCCCTTCGACTTCGCTCAGGGTCGGTCGAAATGACAGGCTTTTAACTGAATGATAGGGGAATAAAGAAAAAGAGGAAAGAGAAAATGAGAGCAGAGCTTTTTGGTCCGGAGCATATTGCCTATATCGTTATTTCTACAATATTGGGATGTGCCTATCTGCTGCTTGCGAAAAAGTATGCAAAAACAGAAAAGGCGCAGAGCCGCGCCCTGAAAATTTTGGCGTTCCTGCTTTTTGTTGCCGTTATGACAAACCGGCTTTCTCAGGTTTATCGGTATGAGGAGGTCAGGTGGTATCTGATCATTCCCGACAGCTTTTGTGGTATGACAAGTTTGGTTCTGGCATTGGCGGTGCTGTTTGGCAAGCGGGATAACAATGTGCTCCATTTTGTTTGGCTATTGGGCATTTTTGGCGGCATTTCTACGGTTATTTATGCCACTTTTGTGGATCAAGGACCTACGATTTTCTATCTGCCTACCATTTCCGGCCTGGTACACCACAGCCTGTCTGCTATTACTGTAGTTGCACTTTTTATGTTCAGGCAAATTGATGTTACCTATAAAAAATGGTACTGCACCTTCTTTGGCTTTACTGCTTATATGACCGTGGGTGCGTTTTTGATGCATACCTTCCCGATGAGCGATGCATTCCATATCGCAGAGCCTCTGTTGTCGGATACACCGCTGACCGCCTGGGTGATGGCGCCTATGTATGCAGTTGCTTATGGCATCATTTTACTGGGATTTGAAATGGCTAAAAGAAAGAAGGCAAAAAAGTGAATTTCAAGTGGATTGCCCTGGCTGTGATGGGCATAGTCTTTGTGTTTGATACCTTTGTTCATTATTTGGACACCAAATCCGCTTCCCGTCCTATCCCGCAAAATGTGGCGGATATTTACGATAAGGAAGAATATGAAAAGTTTCTCGCTTACGAAAAGGACGGCAATAAGCTCTCCCTTGCGCATCATATTGTAACTTATCTTGTCAGCTTTCTGCTTATCGGTTTTGACGGCTATGCCGCCATCGTAAATTGGGTAGGGGCAGAGGGGCTGTATGCGGCAGCCATTGCGGTTGTGATTGCAGATACATTGCTTTCCTCTTTGGTTTCTGTGCCTTTTTCCTATGTGCGCAATATGGGCATTGAGGAGAAATACGGCTTCAATAAGATGACGAAGAAAACCTTCTTTGTAGACCTTATCAAAGAGCTGATTATCAGCGCAGGCTTGATGTGCGGACTTATCTGCGTGGTTGTGGCGGTTCACCAGGCACTGGGACACTGGCTTGTGATTGTTTTGGCAGGCGTCATTATGGCATTTATTGTGGTGCTGACCTTCCTGCAGCCGGTATTTACCCGGATTTTCAACAAGCTGACCCCTCTGGAGGAGGGCTCTCTTCGCACCCGGCTGACGGAACTGCTGGAAGTCAACGGCTGCACCGTCCGGCAGATCAGCGTAACTGACGGCTCAAAGCGTTCCACCAAGGCAAATGCCTATTTTGGCGGCTTCGGTAAAATGAAAACCATCGTGCTGTATGATACCTTGATGGAGCAAATGACCGAGGATGAAATTGTGGCAGTATTTGCCCACGAAATGGGACATAACAAGCATAAAGATACCCTCAAGCTGATGGCGATGAATGTAGTCAATGTGCTGCTGATTGCGGTCTCTTTGTGGGCAGTGGTATCGTTGCCGGAAATCTATCAGGATTTTGGTTTTACAGGTATCAACTACGGCTTTGCCTTTGTGCTGGCAGGCAATGTCCTTCTCAGCTTTCTGTCGCCCTTTGTGGGGCTGTTTACCAGCGGTATGACCCGGCGGGCAGAATATGCGGCAGATAAGTTTGCGGTGGATGCCGGCTACGGCCCGGAGCTGATTTCTGCCCTTAAAAAGCTGGCGAAGAATACCCTTTCCTGCTTGTCTCCCCATCCGGTTGTAGTGGCGCTGACCTATTCCCATCCCACAATCAGCCAGCGAGTAGATGCCATGGAAAAGCATATGAAAAAATAAAATACGTACTGCCGCCTGCTTTTTGCAGGTGGCTTTATGCGTAGCGTACTTGCTTTTTGACATATTTGTATTATAATAAATATACCTATTAATAGAATGCAAACAAGTAGGTAACGGTATGAAACGCATCAAGGAATTAAACTACTATGAAAAGGGTCTGTTACCGGTGCTGATTGCTATGATGGTTATTTTTACCGTGGCTTATCCCGTGCTTGCATCCCGGACTGGGCTTGTGTATGACAGCGCATTTTTTGGGAAGAGCAAAGAGGAAGCCGATGCTGTATTTACAGGAAATGTAAGGGACCATTGAACCGTAGTTACCATTTGTTCTATCAGAGCAATCCCTACAATACCGTTTGGTATGCTATGCATTGGGGCGATGCGGTTAGTAAGGATCTGCTGAATTGGCAACATCTGCCTTGTGCTATAGCACCGGATGAGCCGTATGATGCCTTTGGCGTTTTCTCCGGCACAGCTTTGGAACTGCCGGACGGGAAGCAATTGCTGATGTACACCTGCGACCAAGAAAGCGCCAAAGAGCGAATGGGTTTGGTCAGATGGCCCTGCCCCGGGGGATTACTATCGAAAACGGCAGACTGTACCAGCGTCCGGTGCGGGAAATAGAGCAGTACAGAAGCAATAAAGTGGAATGCAAGTGTGTATTCCTGGACGGTGTCCACACTCTGGAGGGTATTCAGGGGCGCACGGTGGATATGGAAATTACTATCCGTCCCAAGGACAAAGAGAAAGGCTTCCAGAAGTTTGCTGTTTGGTTCGCGCAGAATGAAAAATACCGCACATCTGTCAGCTTTAGACCCTATGAGTCCGCTTTGAAGATCGACCGCAAATGCTCCGGTTCACGCAGAGCCTTTATCTATCAGCGCAGAAGCTTGGTTAACACCAATGACGGTGAGCAGGTGTTGACTGCCACGGTGATGACGGACGTTGCCGCCAACGGTATCTCCTTCGGCGCCGACGGACAGGTAGAAATGGACATTACAAAATACGATTTATTTGAGGAGTAAGACTATGAAACAATTCGATGTAACCGCTTTAGGCGAGCTTCTTATTGATTTTACGGAAAACGGCCTCAGCGGTCAGGGGAATTACCTTTTGGAGGCCAATCCCGGCGGCGCACCCTGCAATGTGCTGGCGATGCTTAGTAAGCTGGGCAAGAAGACGGCTTTCATTGGCAAAGTGGGGGATGATTTCCTGGGCCGACACCTGAAGCAGGTGGTAGAGACTGTTGGAATTGACACCCGGAATCTACTGCTGACCCCTGCGGTTCATACCACCCTTGCTTTTGTGCATACCAAGACGGACGGAGATCGGGATTTTTCCTTCTACCGTGATCCGGGCGCAGATATGACACTGCAGGCAGAGGACATTTCCGAGGAATTGATTGCCCAGTCCAAAATCTTTCATTTTGGCTCTCTGTCTATGACCCATCCCGAGGTGCGGGCGGCTACGAAAAAAGCCTTGCAGATTGCAAAGGAAGCCGGTTGCGTCCGTTCTTTTGACCCCAATCTGCGGCCGCCGCTGTGGAACACTTTGGAGGAAGCTAAGGAGCAGATCGCCTTTGGTATGACCCAGTGCGATATTTTGAAAATATCCGACAACGAGATCCAATGGTTCACCGGGGAAGAGGATTATGATGCGGGCATCCGCATATTGCAGGAGACCTATCATATTCCGCTGATCCTGCTGTCCTTAGGTCGGGAGGGAAGTCGGGCTTATTACCGGGATATGCGGGTGGAGGTTGCTCCCTTCCTGCAGGAAAATACCATTGAAACCACCGGCGCTGGAGACACCTTCTGCGCCTGTGTACTGAACTATGTGTTAGAGCACGGCTTGGAGACACTGACAGAACAGGCGTTGGAAGAAATGCTGCGTTTTGCCAATGCCGCCGCCGCACTGATCACCACCCGGAAAGGTGCTCTGCGGGTTATGCCGGAAAAAGAAGCTGTTTTGGCACTTTTGAATGCCCGACAGTAATTTTATAAAAAACCGAACAATTTGCCCATTGGTGAATTGTTCGGTTTTTTCTTTAGGAAGGCTTTGTCGCAATTTTCTCACATCTATGCTACAATACGGTGCGATAGAGAGGGCGTTTTATGGAGAAAATCTTATTCGTCTGCCACGGGAAGATTTGACCCAGGAACGGCATACCAGATTATGCAATGCTATACCACCCTTTGCAAAGGGTTTATGCCATTTGTACTACTCGCATACTACTTTTGAAAACAACCACATTTTGCCCCCAACATGACGAAATAGCACAGCCGCCTCCATCACGGAGGCGGCTGTTTTTTTGTTTGTCAAATATTGGCTTCGTTAATTTATAATCTTATCGCTTTTTGCTCTGTTGCATTTCCAGCACAATGTTTGGAGATTGGATTCTTCTGTGCAACCGCCTTTGGCTACAGGAATGATGTGGTCAATTTCAAGAAGAAGGTTAGGTTCTGCATAGGTAGAGTTTCCGCAGCTACAACAGGTGAAATTGTCTCTGTTTTTGATAAATTCACGCAGTTTCTTTGTCATAAGGCTTCTTTGCTCTTTTGCAAAGGCACTTGCAGTGAGTTTACTTTCTAGTGTCTTAATCAGTTCTGCAATCGTCTCCTCGGTCATAGGTACAGTAAAAGAACGCTGAGCCATACCACCGCCAGAAGTGTAAGCAAATTTGTACTCTACAACGAGGACACTTTCGTCAATGTTGGCAAAACCCAACCTGGCGTAGAATCCAGCTTCATCTTCCTCCATAATGAAGGAAGGAACATCACCCAGATACTGCTGATATTCTGCTTTGTAGTTCTCAATAATCTGCTTGGCCTCTCTTAAGGTTTCTAATTCCTGTACCAAAAGATAGAGTTTTTGGATTTGTTCAGGGTACATTTTCTTGTTAGGATAGAAATTCTTAACAATATACTCCAATGGACTATTTTCAGCACTAGCAAACACAGTTGAAGATACCTCTGCGGTAAATGGGGTTATTGTTTTCTTATACGGGCGAATGTAATTATTTTCATCATCATTAACTGTTTCATTTCTAACTATTCTCGTCCCAAAGAGAGTAGAAATAGATTGGACTTTCTCGTTGATGTATTCATTGAATTCTCTTTGACTACTCATAAGAACTTCGCAAGTATCTTTGATCTTTGCAAAATCAGAGGATTTGTAATAATCCAGAATTCTCTGGTTCTTACTTACAATCTTCTCTATTTCGCTCTTGATATGAGAGATAAAGTCCCCAATAATATCCCATTCTTCGCTGTCAGTAGACTTGATTTTCTTGATGCTATTGACCGTTCTGTCGAACAGTTGAGCCATCAAATTATCCAACTGGGATTGATAATCCTTAATAACCAGAATATCTCTGCTTTTGTTCGCATAATCAATAATTTTATTTACTTTCTCGTAGTATTGTTGATGTTTTTGGCTCAAAGCTTCTTTTTGCTGCTCTTTAAGATACTTGTTGTATTCTCCTTTGCCCATTAGCAAGGAGGGGTCTTTCTTAAACTTATCAATGCTATGTTGAGTAAAGGTTAATTCCTTTTCGCCTAAATGCTTTCCTGCAGAGGATATGTAATTAATACTTACTCTGAATTCACGGGCATTATTCAAAACCGCATCGATTTCTTTCTCAATCCTATTGTATTGTGGTTGAGATTTGTAGTCGTTATCATTAAGAAAAGCTTTGAGTAGTTTTGCAACTTCGTTTTTTCTCTTTATGACTGCCTCTGCGTGCTGGAGTTTTCCTTCGTTTTCTTTGAAGAACTTAATATCATCGTATTTTTCTAGTGCTTGACGACTCTTTACAGTAACGAATTCGTCCGAATAAGGAATAATTCTCCAATATGGAAAGCCCAATTTTTGTAAAATTTCGGCTTCCATAGCCCTGTATCTTTTCTCTGCTTCTACTTTTTTGCGGTTATTTACTACTACAAGAATAATAATGATTGCTACAATTAACCAAAGCATGATTTTCCTTCCCCTCTTGTGCGTTGCTATTATTAAAAAAGTAAAGAACGCATAAATTTTTAGTTTATCCGACAATATTATAAACAAAATTGTCAACTGAATCAACCCCCGAAGTCCTATTACCCTCCTATAGTTGAGGAGATAAGCTATGATGATGGAGGCGGAATTTTTATGCCTATGCTGTCGGGTATTTGTTCCGCTTCCAAAAAGCCGATTTTTCGTCATCTACTTTAGAGGCGTAACACTTGCCGACGGCCACGAGCCTGACCGCCGCCAGCGGCGGAGGCAAGGGAAGGCGCAGTGTGTGCCGCAATCGATGTGCAACGCTGTCCTTCTGGACAAGGCGCACATCGCATATTGCAAACGGGACAGGGACTCCTCCCGTATGGCGAGCTTGTATAAGGTATTAACTGGATGACCATATAGGAAAGGGAGCATAGAGAGCATATTATAGAATAAATACTTGCAATTTGGCATAATGAACGATATAATGGATGCGGCACATCCAATGTGCTGGGTGCTACCAAAAACGGTAGGCGGTTAGCCCTCTTTTCAGAGGGAGATTAAAAGCCCTCTGTTTATATAGAAATCTGCTTTTGCAGAAATTTCTAAAACAGGGGGTGTGCTTTGTGAGTACATATGAAATTATTGCACTTGTTGTAGCGATACTTGCTTTGTTGGTATCTTTGCTCGGCATTATTGTAAAATTGATTGTTGAACTGATAAAAGCAAAGAAGTAACCGCCCGTCTCCCAAACTTGCGGTTACTTCTTTGTAGCTAAGATGTTTCGGGGGTTCTAACCGTCTATCGGTGGCACCCTTTTCTATCTTTATTATAATCAGTATTTCGAGAATGTCAACATATTTACAAACATAGTTTGGAGTTTTGAATGATGAAAAAAATACTATTTATTTGCCACGGGACTACGTGAATTAGCCCTGAAATGCCACCTAAAACCACGAAAAACAACGATTTTTTTCGATTTTTACAACAAAATTACTACATTTTTGAGTTCCGATATGACTTAAGAAGGCCAAAAGCAGTCCCCAAGAGGCATTAATTCTGCCTCTTTCGGGACTGCTTTTTGTTTGTCTTCCATTTTCTGCAAAACCTGTTTTTGTGGCAGATGAACACTTTTATTGCTGTGCAGGCTGCTATCAAGGACGGCAGGAATTAATTTCTGATTACCTGCTGTTTGCGACATTCCTTGTAACTCACGAAGATGCGAAAGCGTACATGTACAGCTTGAGCAGTAAGCGCAGAGTCCACAAATGGACGGACATTCAGGTAAACCTTTATATCTAAGCTATATGCCCCGGTTCTTCGGAACCGGGGCATTTTTTCGTTTGCGGTAAAG
>SVKZ01000049.1 GCA_015068165.1 Oscillospiraceae bacterium | reverse complement strand
TTAAGTTTAAGTTAAAGTCATAGATAAAGGTTAATTCAAAGATTAAGTAGTAGAAAGGTATAATGTGTGTTTGTTTGTGGAAAGTGTGGGGAAAAGCCTGTGGAAAACCCCGAACTTATCCACAAATTTTCCACAGACCCTACGGATTCTATTAGAAAAAGCACCCGGTGGGGTGCTTTTTCGGTAGGGGGTTATAGGGTTTTGATATACTCGGCGGCTTCTTCCCGCATTTTGTACTTTAAGATCTTGCCGGCGGCGTTCATAGGGAAAGAATCCACAAACCGGATATACCGGGGCACTTTATGCCGGGCCATACTGGCGGCAATATAGGCCGTCATTTCTTCTTCCGTCATACTGCCCTTTTCCTTGAGGATAATACAGGCCATAGCCTCCTCGCCGTACTTTTTGTCCGGGACACCGATGACCTGCACATCCTGCACGCCGGGGTGGGTGTAGATAAATTCTTCGATTTCCTTGGGGTAGAGGTTTTCTCCCCCACGGATAATCATATCCTTGAGTCGGCCTGTAATCTTGTAACAGCCCTGTTCATCCTTACAGGCAAGGTCGCCGGAGTGGAGCCAGCCCTCGCTATCCACCGTATCCCGGGTGGCCTCGGGCATTTTGTAGTAGCCCTTCATAGTGTTGTAGCCACGGGAGCAGAACTCACCGTTCTCGCCCACGCCCACTTCTTCGCCGGTCTCCGGGTTAATGATTTTACACTGGACATAGGGGAAGGCATAGCCCACCGTATCGCAACGCAAATCCAGCGGATCTGTCCAGGCGGACATGGTACTGCCGGGGGCGGATTCGGTCTGGCCGTAAACGGAGACGATGCCGGTCATATGCATTTCGTCAGGACGGGCGGCCCGGCGCATCAGCTCCGGAGGACAGCCGGCTCCCGCCATAATGCCGGTGCGCATATGGGAAAAATCGGTTTTCCGGTAGTCCGGGTGGTTAAACATAGCGATAAACATGGTCGGCACGCCGTTAAAGCAGGTAATCCGCTCTTGGTTAATACAGGCAAGGGAAGATTTTGCGGAGAAATAGGGCATGGGGCACATGGTTGCGCCGTGGGTCATGGAAGAGGTCATACTAAGCACCATACCGAAGCAGTGGAACATAGGCACCTGAATCATCATTCGGTCGGCGGTGGAAAGGCCCATCCGGTCGCCGATACACTTGCCGTTGTTGACCACATTATAGTGGGTCAGCATAACACCCTTGGGGAAGCCGGTAGTACCGGAGGTGTACTGCATATTGCAAACGTCCTCGGGCTTTACAGCGGCGGCAAGGCGGTGGATTTCTTCCAGCGGAACAAGGCTTGCCCGCTCCATCGCCTCATCAAAGGTCAGGCTTCCTTTCTGCTTAAAGCCTACGGTGATGACATTGCGCAAGAAGGGCAGTTTCTTGCAGTGCAGGGGCTCGCCGGGCTTAGTAGCGGCAATTTCGGGGCAGAGGGTGTTGATAATTTCCTTGTAGTTGGAATCTAAGCAAGAGTCAATCATTACAAGGGTGTGGGTGTCGGACTGACGGAGCAGGTACTCGGCCTCGTGGATTTTATAAGCGGTGTTCACCGTAACCAGCACCGCGCCGATTTTGGTGGCCGCCCAGAAGGTGATATACCAAGCCGGTACATTGGTTGCCCAAATGGCAACCTTACTGCCGGGCTTTACACCCATAGAAACCAGCGCCCGGGCGAAATTGTCCACATCCTCCCGGAACTGGCGATAAGTCCGGGTGTAATCCAGCGTGGTATAACGGAAGGCGTACTGGTCAGGAAATTCCTCTACCAAACGGTCAAGGACTTGGGGGAAGGTCAAATCAATTAGGGTGTCCTTCTTCCAGATGTACTGACCGGTGTAGTCGTGGTTGGGGTAGAGGGCTTTTTTCTTGGTCCGGGGGCTTTCAAACTGCTCCATATAGTTTACAAAGTGGGGGAAAATGACCTCCCGGTCGGTTAAGTCCTCCATCCACTCCCGCTTCCACTCCAGGGAGATAAAGCCATCGTAATTGATGGACGAAAGTGCGCGCATCATATCGCCCACCGGGAGTGTGCCCTCACCGATCAGGTTATAGGTGTCCTTGTCGTCCGAGTCCCGCAAGTGGACATGGCGGACATATGCGCCCAAATTTTTGATGGTGGTATCGGCACTTTCCCCGAAATCCCGGTAGGGGTGGTGCATATCCCACAAAGCGCCCAGATAATCGGAGGCAAAATCGTTCAGCAAGCTGCGAAGTCTTGCGGTGTTGGCATAAATGCCGCTGGTTTTCAGAAGCAGGGTTACCTGCTTTTCCTCTGCTATAGGCAAAAGGGCGTTCAGGTTTGCCTGCACCTGCTGTTCGTTATCGGAAAAGGCGAAGGCAACCACATAGGGAACACGCATATCCCGGGCAATATCAAACAGGGCAGTCAGGGGGGCAACTGCCGTATCGCCCTCGGATAAGTCCAAAGAGGTGTCAAAGCAGGGGATAGACAGTTTCTTTTCTCTTAATTGACGGACGGTGGCGGCGGTGTGGTACTTATGGAACGGACCGCTCTTTTCCTGCAGAGCAGGGAAATTTTGTAAGTTATAGACCTCAATGCCGGAAAAGCCCATTGTGCCGGCGGTATCTAAGAGGTCTTCCCAGGTCAGATCGCCCCAGCCACGGGTAGAAAAGGAGAGTTTCATACTGCGTCCTCCTCGTAAACGATTTTATTGAGGGCATTTAAGTAAGCGTGAATAGATGCGCCCACAATGTCCGTGGAAATGCCCTTGCCGGAGTAGACTTTGCCCCCGGAGCGGAGTTTTACCACCGTCTGACCCATGGCCTCCCGGCCTTCGGTAACGGCTTGAATCTGGAAATCGTCCAGCTCATAGTGGTGGCCGGTAATTTGCTCTAAGGCGTGGAAAGCCGCGTCGATCGCACCGTCGCCCAGGCTGACGCCCTCCAAGGTCTTTTCTTCCTTGGTTAAGGTCATATGGGCGGTGGCAGAGGTGGCGCTGGCGGCGGTGATTACATAGCTCTGGAGCTTATAGGTGGGGGGCACCTGCATAGCCGCGGCGGCCACAATGGCGTCCAGCTCCCGGGCGCTGACCTGCTCTTTCTTGGCGGCGATCCGGGTAAAGGCGGCGTAGACGCTGGCGGCATCCTCTTCGGAAAGGTCGTAGCCCAGCTTTGCTGCTGCCTGCATAACGGCAGAAATGTCATCGTGGGCGGTTAAGAACAGACTGTCGGTATCCTGCGGGGCAGAGCCGAAGGGGGTGGCCACCCCCTTACCGGATTGGCAGATTCTGCTAATCTGCTCGGTGGTGCGCTGAAGCTGGGTAGTGCGGACCGGGCAGGAGAGGCCCATAGAAGAGCCCTTGACTGCTAAAATAGAGGCGATGTTTGCCGTGGAGGCTGTACAGATAGGATAGGCGGCGGCGCTGACCTCTGCGGCTCCTGCTTTGAGTGCAGAAACAGTGCAGGCATCTGCCAAAGCCAGCTCATTACTGCAGGAAACGCCCAAGGCCACAGTTTGGATGCCGGGGGTATTTGCTTTCACATCGGCAAGGAATGCGGAAAACTCCTCGGGGAGCATAGCGCCGGCCGCATCCCGGACGGTTACGGTGGTGGCACCTGCCAAAATGGCAGTTTCCAAGGCCTTGCACAGGAAAGAAAGGTCGCTCCGGGTGGCATCGTCTGCCACAAACTCTACATCCCGGCAGTTTGCCTTGCAGGCGCGAATCGTTGCGTCAATGGCGGAAAGCATTGCCTCCGGCTTTTTGTGGAACAGGTATTCCATCTGCACAGTGCTTACCGGGGCGCAGACCTGCAATCGGGGGACTTTGGCGTTTTTCAGGGCTTGCCAAGTGGTTTCTACGCTTTGGGCGTTTAAGGCTACGGGAACACAAATGGCGCTCTCCTTAACGGCGGAAGAGACGGATTTAATGAGCAAACTGTCAATTTTTATATTCTCAATAGGCTCTAAGGCAATGACAGACACGCCCAGCCGGTCCAGTAGCTTGCATAGCTCCAGCTTTTCCTTAAAGGACAGGGTAAGTCCGGGCTGTTTCATTGTGATGTCGTGAATACGGATGCTGTTCATAGATATACACTCCTTGATTGGGAATTACAAATCTATAACCCTCCCCTTTGGGGAGGGGGGACCGTGGTGCTCCGCGCAGCGAATCAAGATTTTAATGATTGCCGGTGGCAATCATACCTTGACGAACTGTAGCGGTGGGTGAGGTTACAACCTCATCCGTCTCGCCTTGCGGCGAGCCACCTTCCCCAGAGGGGAAGGTTTTGTCGGGCGAACAAAAAGCCCCTGAAGCTAAATTAGCCTCAGGGACGAACGACATAATACATTCGCGGTACCACCCCGCTTGCTTTGCACGCAAAGCCACTCTCGGACTCCAATAAGTCCAAAGCCGATAACGGGGCGACCGTGCTTCATTACTGCCGTAAACGCAACCGGAAGTTACGCAGGGTTCACAAAGCCGACTCGGGAAGCAGTCCGCCCCATCCTTCCGCATCGGCTCGCACCAATCGCCGACTCTCTGTAACATCCAAAAGGGGCATAATTTCCGTCTATGTCTTTTTGTCGCAACCTCTGAAAACTTGTCTGCGGTTATTGGCGGCTCTTTTGCCCTAACTTTTCAGTTCATAAAATTCGAAATACACAAAGTATTCCTTTATTTTCTGAACTTTAATTTGTGTCAAAATCCCTCGCCACTAATTCTTGCCAAGTTCTTCATCGGCTGCTATTATTCTGTTTTCAATAAGTTGCCGCCGCATTTGCCGGCTACAATAATGGGAACATTAAACCATAAGAACCTCTGTTTGTCAACGGTTTTTTTGCAAAATGTAAAAAATTTTGTTTTCAGCACAAAAACATTTGACTTTTCCTGGCGGTCGTGTTATTGTTTATGCATATAAAGAAAAGGCACTGACGAAGACGGCAGGAACCAAGAACTTACAGAGAGCCGATGGCAGGTGAAAATCGGCAGTTTACCGTTCCATACGCCCATCCCTTCCGAGCCGGAGCCCGAAAAATCACAATCAGTAGGCGCTCCCGTACCCCTGCGTTAAAGGGTAGGGCGTGTTGGCGTCTGAAGGGACGGCTTTGGCCGTAATTTGAGTGGTACCGCGGATATTTTTATTCGTCTCAAGAGTTTATCTTGGGGCGTTTTTTATTACCCTCCCCTTTGGGGAGGGGGGACCGTGGTGCTCTGCGCAGCGAATCAAGATTTTAATGATTGCCGGTGGCAATCATACCTTGACGAATTGCAGCGGTGGGTGAGGTTTTGACCTCATCCGACCTCGACCTCATCCGTCAGCCCTTTCGGGCTGCCACCTTCCCCAGAGGGGAAGGTTATTGATATAGGGTAATTTATCCTTTTGAAAGGAAGGTAAATATTATGAGCGACAAAAATACCGTACAAAATCCCTTACTGGATGTGGCTCTGCGAATTCGGGAAATGCGGCAGATTGTGGGTTACAGCACCCGGGATATGGCGGAAAAAACAGAAATTACCCAGGCACTCTATGAGGAGTATGAGTCCGGAAAAGTGGATTTGCCGTTCTCCTTTATGCATAAATGCGCCAAGGTCTTTGGTCTGGAAATTACGGAGCTATTAGAGGGCCACAGCGCAAAGCTCTCTGCCTATACCGTTACCCGCCGGGGCAAGGGTATGGTTACCGCCAGTGAGGACGGCATTACCATTGCGGATATGGCACCTATGTTCCGCCAGAAGCTGGCTACCCCTTACTACGTTACTTACGAATATTCGGAAGAGCTGCAAAATAAGCCCATCCATACCACCACCCACGACGGCCAGGAATTTAACTTAGTCCTCAGTGGCGCGATGCGGATTTGCATCGGTCAGCACGAGGAAGTGCTGCGGGAGGGCGATTCTATTTTCTACCAGTCCTCCGCGCCTCACGGTATGATTGCCATTGAGGGGAAAGACTGCACCTTCCTTTCTATGATTATGGCAAGCGACAAGCGGGATACGGCGCTCAAGCTCCCGCCCCGCACCGAGCGGAAGATGGAAAAGGCAAAGCTCCTTTGCAACCGGTTTGTTTGGGGTGTGGAGGATGAAAACGGTGTGCTGACCGATGTAAAGTTTGCCGATACCGATTCCTATAACTTCGCTTTCGATACCGTAGACGCCATCGCCCGGAAGGACCCGGAAAAGGTAGCGATGGTACACGTGGCAAACGACGGCACAGAGCGAAAGTTTACCTTTAAGGATATGAAGGACGCTTCCTCCCAGTGCGCCAACTACTTTAAGTCTTTAGGTATCAAGCGGGGCGACCGGGTAATGCTGGTGCTGAAAAGACATTATCAGTTCTGGTTTGCCATTTTGGGTCTGCATAAGTTAGGCGCAATCGCCATTCCCGCCACCAATCAGCTGGTGGAGCACGACTTTACCTACCGCTTCCAGGCAGGTGGCGTTTCCGCCATTCTCTGCACCGCCGATGGCGATACCGCCAACCAGGTGGACCTGGCAGAGAAAATCAGCGGTCTTCCCCTTACCAAGATTTTGGTGGGCGGCAAAAAGGACGGCTGGCACGATTTTGACGAGGAATATGCGCTGTTCAGCCGCCGCTATGTAAGAGCCGACGATGCCCCCTGCGGCGATGACCCGATGCTGATGTTCTTCACCTCCGGCACCACCGGCTATCCCAAGATTGCGACCCACAGCTATAAGTATGCCTTAGGCCATTATGTAACGGCAAAGTACTGGCATCAGGTGGAAAAGGACGGTTTGCACTTTACCATTTCCGAGACCGGCTGGGGCAAAGCCCTTTGGGGTAAGCTCTACGGTCAGTGGCTCTGCGAGGGCGCTGTCTTTACTTACGACTTTGACCGCTTCGAGGCAGAGAAAATCCTGCCGATGTTCAAAAAGTACAATATTACCACCTTCTGCGCCCCTCCCACGATGTACCGTATGCTCATTAAGCAGGATTTGAGCAATTACGACCTTTCTTCCATCCATCACGCCACCACCGCCGGTGAGGCGCTGAATCCGGAGGTCTTTTATCAGTTTGAAAAGTCCACAGGTCTGCGGATCCACGAGGGCTTCGGTCAGACGGAGATGACTCTGGGCATTGCCAACCTCTACGGCACAGCCATCAAGCCCGGCGCAATGGGCAAGCCTGTTCCCGGTTACGGTATTGACGTTGTGGATGCTGACGGAAAGAGCGTTCCTGCCGGTGTTAACGGTGAAATTGTCATCCACACCGACCCCAAGCCCACCTGCGGCGTGTTCCTGGGCTACTACGGCAATCAGGAAAAAACGGACGAGGTGTGGCACGACGGTATGTATCACACCGGCGACCTTGCCTGGCGGGATGAAGAGGGCTATTTGTGGTATGTTGGTCGGGCAGACGATGTGATTAAGTCTTCCGGCTACCGGATTGGACCCTTTGAGATTGAGTCTACCATTATGGAGCTTCCCTATGTACTGGAATGTGGCGTCTGCGCCGCACCGGATGAGGTAAGAGGTCAGGTGGTCAAGGCCTGCATCGTGCTGACAAAGGGAACGACACCCACGGACGAACTGAAGAAAGAAATCCAAAATTATGTCAAAACCCACACCGCGCCTTATAAATATCCCCGGATCGTGGAGTTTCGGGAGGAGCTTCCCAAGACAATCAGCGGAAAAATTATGCGAAATAAGCTGTAAACAGTTGACAGGGAAGACAAAAAGGCGGATAATAAGAAAATACCCTCCCCTTTGGGGTGGTGCTCTGCGCAGCGAATCATAGTATTTTGATTGCCGGGGGCAATCACACCTTAAAAAATAGGGGGGACCGCTTGCGGTGGGTGAGGTTATAACCTCATCCGTCAGCCCTTCGGGCTGCCACCTTCCCCAAAGGGGAAGGTTTTGGAAAGTGGTTGCACAAAAATAACAGAGGTTAAATTATGGATAATCATATTACCGGGATAGATTTTAAGACCCGGCAGGTGGCGGAGCGTATCCGCGAGCTGCGGGAGGCCAACGGCTTTACCCCGGAGGAAATGGCTCAGCGGACGGAGCTTTCCGTAGAGGAATATCTCCAGCACGAAATGGGCAACCGGAACTTAAATATCGCCTTTTTGTATCGCTGCACCCTGATTTTGGGTGTTGACCTGGGCGACCTTTTGGAAGGCCACAGCCCCAAGCTCCGTTCCTATGCCCTGACCCGTCGGGGCGAGGGTCAGCGAATCGAGGAAGCCCACGGTATGGTCGGCTATAACTTGGCCGCCGGCTTCCGGAACCGGATTGCGCTGCCCCTTTATATGGAGCTAAAGTACCGGGAGGATGCCGAAAACCGTCCCATGGAGCTGACTACCCACCAGGGGCAGGAGTGCGACATCGTCATCCGGGGTCATATGAAGCTTCAAATCGGCGGACATACGGAAATTCTCCACCCCGGCGACTGTATTTATTACGATTCCTCCGTGCCCCACGGTATGATTGCCGTGGACGGTGAGGACTGCACCTTCTACGCCATCGTTCTGAGCAACTCTGCTGCCCGTGAAAACGAGGAGGCTACCGCCGTTGCCACGATGGAAGCCCCTGCACAGATTGCGGACGCAAAGCCCCGTATTTATCGGAATTTCATTATTCCCACCGAGGAAAACGGGAAGCTCACAGCCATTGCTTTCCAAAACGAGGAGAAATTCAATTTCGCCTTTGATGTGGTGGATGCCCTGGGTCGGAGCAAGCCCGATAAGCTGGCAATGCTCCACATTTCCGAGGACGGCACAGAGCGACGCTTCACGTTCAAGGATATGAAGAAGGAATCCGCCCGGGCGGCTAACTATTTTAAGTCCTTGGGAATCAAACGGGGAGACCGGGTAATGCTGGTGTTAAAGCGGCATTATCAGTTCTGGTTTGCCATTTTGGGCCTGCACAAGATAGGCGCAATCGCCATTCCCGCCACCAATCAGCTTTTGGAAAAGGACTTTACATACCGTTTCGCCGCCGGCAACGTGAAAGCCATCCTC
>SVKZ01000048.1 GCA_015068165.1 Oscillospiraceae bacterium | reverse complement strand
GTCTGTCACCTGTTCAAGTCAGGTCGCCGCTACCAGGCCCGTTGGTCAAGCGGTTAAGACACCGCCCTTTCACGGCGGTAACATGGGTTCGATTCCCGTACGGGTCACCAAAAAATAACACCACCCAACAGGGTGGTGTTATTTTTTTGCCCGTATGGGAATCGAAGATATAAATGCAACCCTCCGGTGGAGGGTTGCTGCCGAGGGCTCGACCGAGGCACACCTTGATTAATGATTCCCGTACGGGACATACTAAAATATAGAGCTACCTGATTCATAATTCCCCTACAGGTCTCAGCCAAAACAAGCTATTGGCTTAGTGCTGATTTTCAAAATACGCTTCCAAACCATTTACGTACACAGCTGGCACATAGGTTTGTGCATAGACCTGATTTCCGTTTTCCGCAGTATCAATTTGTTTATAGAAAACATAGAAGGGTACGCAAGGCACTGTTTCGCCCGATAAGAAGGCAGTACCATTCCAATAATAGGTAAAGGAAACGGCATCATAATCTCTAAAATCCACACCGGTCAGGATTGGGTAACAAATCTCGCAGCTATGGCCGCCAAAGGAATACCCCTTCTTCAAAAGTGCTTCCGCTTCCTGCAAGGACAGTATTTCCGCCACGCCGTATTCCTTATACATCTCGCCTTCCTCTGTTCGCCAATCCCGGTAAGTAATATCCACATATTGCAGGACATCTTTACTAAGCTGATCCTTCATAAATAGCGGGTTATTGTAAAACCAAAGTTCAATATTATCGCTGACAGGCCTTTCTGTGTAGGCATTCATAAAATTAGCATTTTTATCATAAAAATACACTTGAATTACCACACAGCCATAGTCGCTATCGGCGTTATATGTGCGAACCACCTTTGCGTCAGGAAGCTTTACACCGAAAATCTCCTGTAACGTCTTATGAACACCGTAAAGACCGGCTATAATTTCTTCATCGGTTTGCCTTTGATCAATCTGCACCGCATAACCGTTTAATGTTGTGGTGGCAGCTTTCGCATTGTGCAAGGGATAGCGGCTGATTGTGAAACCGTTCAGGTAGCCGTACTGGTACGCGGAAACACCGTGGCCACCAGTATCCGCCGCAAGGCTGGCACTTTTCGTGCCCTGTGTGAATACGTCTACCGTGTATTTGGGCACTTCTCCACCAAGTGCCTGGGCAACGCGGGGCAAAATACCATCGGCAAATGCGCGAATAGATTTTTCGCTGATTGTTTCTTTGGTCTGTGTACGCAGGAAGATAGGAAGAAAATTGGTTTCAGGAACAGGAAGCAAGCCGAGGGCTTTCTCATCGGGCGCGTATACCGCTATGCTGCTACCATCAGACATGAGTCCATCGCCCTTTGGGAATAATGCGGCGATATCATCGGCAGTAAATAAGCATATATGCTCGGGCGTTTCATTGCGGGGTGCGAACAGTATTACGCCAATGAGCACCGCCAGGCAAGCTGCCGCCGCAATGGCACCCCCCATTCTTATTCTTTTCTTCTGGGCTAACCGCCGCTCATATGCTTCACAGCGTTCCAACAAATGGTCGTCAATTAGTCCCATAGCATCTCGAAAACGGGTATCGCTCATAATTCATATTCCTCCTGTCGCAGTTTTTGCCGCAGCTGTTGTTTCATCGCCGCAATTTCCTTATGTACGGTGGATTGGCTGCAACCCAGTTTTTTTGCGATATTGGCAACTGGCATTACATAGAAGAACCGTAGCAGGAAAATATACAGCTGACGGTCGGAAAGCGTTTCCAAATATGCGCTGATAATGCGCCCCAATTCACGGGCTTCCACCTCTTCCTCGGGGGAAAAGGAATCTGGTATTACCCCTTCAAAATCGGACAGGGAAACCATCCGTTCAGGAGGAACCCGCTTCAGCCTGTTCGTCGCATCATAGCGATCGAAGGCGGTACGACGGGTTATTTTTGCAAGAAATGCCCGCAGCACGCGCGGCTGCGCGGGCGGCATTGCATTCCACGCTTTATGATATGTGTCATTGACACACTCTTCACTGTCTTCGTTGTTAATGAGAATGTTTTTCGCAACTGTCAGCAGATAGCTGCCATATTTCCTGCTGGTTTCGCTAATAGCAGTTTCTTCTCTTGCAAAGTACAGGGCAACAATCTCTTCGTCCGTCAAACATCGTTGGAACTGCATCCGTACACCTTCTTCCCTATTCTAAAAGATCCCCTCACCTATACAGACGGCATTTTTTTGAAAAACTGTAAAAGTACCCGGATTTTCGCTATTTTATCACCCGTCCATTATGCCGTCAAGCGAGGCTCTTATGGGGTATATTTTCTCAAAATTGCAATAATAGTTAAAAAGCTCTGCGGGTTTTCCGCAGAGCTTTCTTTGTTAGTCCAATGTAATCTCGTAAACGATTTCACTGACCTCGCCGTCTTTTAAGATGATAGTCAGTGTGCTTTCTCCCTTTGTCATTACAAAGGCATTGCTGCCGTTAAACGCAGCTGCGCCGTAAGCGCTCTCCACCTGTGCCTTCGTAGAACCGATACGGATTCCCTCAGCGGTAGAAACGCTGTCATCGGCAAACCATACGCTGTAGACAAAGTCCTTATCTCCCATAGGATAGGTGGACAGGTAGAAGCTGCCGTAGAAATACGTCTTATCCAGACCCTCAAAAGCGCAGCTTGTCTCCTCGGTGTAGCTTTTGGGTTCACCCAAAGCGGCTACAATATCAGTAGCCTCCACATCCATCATAATGGCAGTACCATTATAGGTAAATACAAAATTATCCTTTGCAGGCTCAGTGGGTGTAGGGGTATCTCCCCCGGAATTACCCATAACAACCACCAGCACTACCGCCAGTACTACCAGCAGCACAGCTACTGCTATTACGCCTAATTTTTTCATTGTTTCTTTTGCTCCTTCTGTGCGTTATATTTATTTATCTTTTCCTGCCACACAGCTGCCACATCCGCTTCCCCGCGGCGGTCGGAAATTCCACATTCCTCCACAAGGATTTTTCCAAACCAGCGAGATGCCTTTTCTGCGCCGTACACATTCAGGTGGAGACCTGCGTCGTAGGTATCTGTCTGCCAGTCAATGCCGATTTCCTCTTGATAATTCAGCATATTGATATACAAAAGGTCGTGCTCTGCGGCAAATTCCACGATTTGGTCATCCCACTGCTCCCACCATACAGGCGACAGGGAGGGTGCTTTAATCAGCACCAGCTGCGTGCCGTTTTTCTCACACAGCTCCACCATTTTGTTCAGGTAGTACCAGCTGTTTTCACCAAAGCTGTAATCCACCAGTGGCTTTTCTACATACGGGTTCGTATAGGGCTTTACACCGGTCTGCATCAGATATCCGTTGACGGAAATTTCATCCCGGTGCAGCCAGTACTGCAAATCTTCCTTTGTCAGCTGACCAATGCGGTCGTGGTAACGCAAAATGGGGAAAAGGTAGGTAAACATACTCTCCTTTTCCTTTTCTTCCTCGGTCATAGAAGCCAAAATCGCATTCCACTTGGAGGAAGACCACCGCATCGTATCCAGCGTCATACGGTTATAGGCCTCTCGCTGGCTTCCCCGGCCGGTGCTGGCGGGGGTATCGTACTTCATAGACAGGACATTAAACACCATCACGTCCGGTGTCTCATATCGGAAGGTTTCTTCCATTATGTAGTACGATTGCCAGATGGTCTGCTGGGCGCTGCCACGGATATAAGAGGTAATGCCGTATTCTTCCCACAAGGTAATGGGGGAAAAATTCTCATATACCTCGCAGTCGCCTACAAAAACCACATCATTGCCGCCTGCATTGGCATAATACTCGCCGATGAGTGCGCCCTCCTGGGAGGTGAGCATATATTTCGGCACAAGCAGGGCTTGCAGCAAATACAAAACAGCCAGGCAGATTACCAAAGCGGAACAAATTCTTATGCTTTTTTTCATTCTGCCTCCTAAAATTGATTGTAAATAAAGTTGCCTGCGTCATATCCGATGCCATAGCTGCCCAGCAGCAGTACCGCTAAAAACAGCAGGAAGATAAGTGTGTACCGAAGGGCAGCATTTTGCTTCAGCAGCGCCTCACGGACACTTCCCTTCTTTTCCTGGAACAGGCTGACAGCAAACATCAGTACAATGCCACCCAGCAAAATACCGTAATCCAATCCGGTCAGTCCCAGCTTCATAAAGGGAACACTAAAGGATGTAAACATTGTTCCCATCCGGCGGAAGTACTCCCCTACGTTGGGGAACAAATCCACAATGCGGATCAGGTTCATCAGCATAAACATCCGCAGCATTTCAAAACAGGCGTACCACTTTTTCTCTTTCAGGTGGAAGCGGTTGTGGAATTTCTCATAAAGAGGTGTCAGTTCCTCCGATGCCACAATCACCACACAGTTCATCATACCCCACAAAATGAAGTTGGGGGTAATGCCGTGCCAAATACCGGTGCAGAACCAGGTGGCAAAGGATGCGGCATATACAGGGATCCGTTTACCGAAATTGGGCCACTTTTTCCGGGCGGACTTACTGAGCTTACGCATAGGGGAGCTAATAGAGATGGGATAGAAGATATAATCTTTCATCCACTCACCCAGGCTGATATGCCAGCGCCGCCAGTACTCAGCAATATTCTTGGAGAAGAAAGGCCGCACAAAGTTCTCCGTCAACCGAATGCCAAAGGCTTCGGAAAGACCGATTACAATGTCAATACCGCCGGTAAAGTCGCCGTAAATCTGGATGGCGTAAAAAACCGTCAGCACGAAAAAGGACAGTCCTGTATACTGCGGCCCTTTTAATGCAACCACCGCAACCGCAATCCGGTCTGCAATGACCATCTTTTTGAAAAAGCCCCAAAGCATTCTCTGCAAGCCAAAAGCGACCTGCTTCCCATCATAGGGATGATGTGCAAACAGCTGGGGCGCAAGATTTCCGTACTTACTGATAGGGCCTTGCACCAGCTGGGGAAAATAGGACACAAACAGCAGGTGCTTTAGTGGATTCTTCTCTGCCTTCACAGTTCCCCGGTGCACATCCAGCACATAACCCACCGATTGGAACATATAAAAGGACAGTCCCAACGGCAGTAAAATATTCTGGAAGGTAAACCGCACCTTGCACACAGCCAGTAGTCCAAAAACCAGGCAGGCCGTCAAGATGACCCACACACGGTTTTTCTTTTTCGCGGTCTTTTTATCAAATTTCCCTTGATTTTTCTCTATGATCCGTGTAGCGCCATAGGTTACTGCACCGGTAAAAAGAATATAAAACACATTCTCAACACCGCCACAAAGATAAAACACCGTACTTGCTATCAGCAGCAGCGGCCACTGGAGTTTCCGGGGCACCAGGTAATACAGAATCAGCAGACCTCCCGCAAACAGCAGGAAGCTAAACGATGTCAGCTGCATAGCCTTATGCCAGACGCTGGATCAGCGCGTAGAGCGATTCCGCAGAATTAAAATTATCCGGAATCAGCTCTTCCGCAGGAATCTGTACATCAAAAGTATCATCCACCTCAGCAACGATGGTAACCACATCGAAGGAATCTAAAATGCCGTTATCAATCAATCCTGTCTCCGTTTCAAAGTCCACATCCGGGTGCAGGTCGCTTAAAATTGCAATCAATTTATCCATTTTCCATTGTCCTCTTTTTCAATAAATTTCTGTCTATTTTTCCGTTGGGCGTCAGGGGCATTTCCTCCAGGCGGCGGATTGTATGGGGAATCATATACCGGGGCAGCTTCTGCTTCAAAAATTTCAGCAGTTCCCCTTCCGCCACATCACCTACATAGTACATAGCGATCTTCTTTTTCTCAGGGTCAAATACACAGCAGGCAGTGTTGACATTTTCGTGGTTTGCAGACACCACCTCAATCTCGCCCAGCTCAATGCGATGACCCATATGCTTAATCTGATTGTCTTTACGGGACAAAAACATCAGCTCGCCCCGTTCGTTATACTTGCCCAAATCGCCGGTACGGTAAATCAGCTCCGGATACCGGTTGTTAAGGGGATTTTGCACAAAGGCCTCCCCTGTTTTTTCAGGGTTGCAATAGTAACCCAAGGTCAGCCGTGTGCCACGGATGCAAATCTCCCCCTGCTCTCCCTGAGGAGGTACGCAGTTGTTTTCATCCAGCAAAATCACCTCTGTATTCGGGAAGGGACGGCCAATGGGCAGGGCTTCCTCTTCTCCGAACTCCCGGTCTACCTCAAAGTAACAGCAAATACCTGTGGTCTCCGTAGGGCCGTAGAGGTTGACAAACCGGGCATTGGGCAGTGTGGCGCGCCAGATATTCAGCTGCCGGATAGGGAACACCTCGCTGGCAAAGGCGATGGTGTGCAGATATTCAGGCTTAACCTTCTCAAAGGTCTTAAAGGAAGAGATAAAAGTCAGTGCCGATACCACCCAGCAAAGGGTGTTAATCTTATGGGTGTTCAAATACTCCACCAAAGCCACAGGGAACATAAACAGTTTTTTGGGAATCAGGTGGGTAGTTGCGCCGTATTTTAAGGTCGGCATAATTTCTTTCAGGTAGGCATCGAAATAAAGCGGTGTCTGGTTTCCAAAGACGCTGTCGCTGTTAAACTTCATAACATCGCAAAGATTTTCGATGTAATCAATCACCGCCCGGTGGCAACCCACCACGCCTTTCGGCACACCTGTAGAGCCGGAGGTAAACACAATGTAAATAGGGTCTGTGTCAATTTGGCGCTCACGGACAGCCGCCAGCGCTTCCTCATTGACAGGCGTTTCCGCAATCTCATCATAACAATAGAGCTTACCGGTATTGGCATACCCCTTTGCCATCTCCAGAGTTGTTTCATCACAGATGGATGCGGCAGGATTCAGGGTCTGCAAAATCAGCTCCACCCGGTGCTGGGGCATTTCATCATCCAGCGGCACATAAAAACAGCCGGAATAGATAACACCCATAAAGGCGGCGATGGTTTTGGGCTGCTTCTTCATAAAAACCACAACCGGCTGATGTTCAAATCCTTCGCTGCACAAAAAAGAGCCTACGCTCCGTGCCTGGGTATAAACCTCCGAAAAGGTCAGCTCTCCGTTTTCGCCGGAAAAAGCGCATTTATCCGGGAAACGGGTAACGGTATGCTCCAAATATTCCAAAATATTTCTCTGCATCATATATCCTTCCTTCAGCCTGTAATCAGATCTTCGTATTCCTTCCGGAGGGTTTTTCCGCACCGCAGGACAGACTGCTGAGCCAAAACCTCCATAATATCCAAAAATCCGGGGCCAATCTCCTCATCTCTTTTAATCAGGGAAAGCTCAGTACAGCCCAGCAAAATCACCTGCGCGCCCTGTTCGGTCAGCTCCTGCCGCACACGGCAAAAACGGTCCATTTCTGCCCGTTTACCGGCTTTGACATTTTGATAAATCAGGTGCATTACATCCTGCTGTCTTTCCCCGGAGGGGACGACCGTTTCAATCCCCGCAAAAGACAGCTCCTTGGATAAAATCCCGGTGCGGATGGTGCCGTCGGTGGCCATAATGCCCACCTTTTGGATGCCACGGGCCTTCAGCAGTGCAACAGTCTCGGCAATACCGTTAACCACAGGCGCAGAAATCCCCTGGGCAATCTCCCGGTAAAAGTAATGGGCCGTTACACAGGGAATGGCAATCAGCGATACCCCTTGGGATGCCAAGCTGCGTCCAATCCGGAGCATTTCCGGCAGCGGACTTTCATCGCTTTTTCCCAGAATATATTCTGTTCTGTCGGGTATGGAAGGAAAATTGTAGATAATCATTTCCACATTTTCCTGATCGCTGTTTGCCTGGGTCATATTGATTACAAGCTCCATAAAATGAGCTGTTGCAATCGGGCCAAGACCGCCGATCACACCCAGTATCTCTTTCTTCATTTCATTCCTCACGGTGTAGCAGGATAAAGGGACTTGTCCCGGTTATGACACTTGTTATGGGCGTCGGAATAGGCATCCAAAAAGGCGTCGGTTACCAGACAGAAATCGTCCCCTGCCCCTTTCCGCGGTGTGGCGTCAAAATGATACCAGGTCTGCTCTCCGTCCACGCTCACAAGGCTCCAGTAATGGTCGGAATCCGACGGACTGTTTTTCACCTTGCGCACATCAATGTTGGGAATGCCCAAACGCTCGAACATCAGCTTGGTTACGGCAAAGAAGCCGTAGCAGTCGCCCCGTGCCTGGGTCAGCATAATGTACGCCGCCTGTCGGTAATCGGAATGATCGAAATTATCCGTATAACCCAGGTTTGCCCGGGCCCAGTTATAAATTGCCTGCACCTTTTGCCGCAGAGTCATATTGTCCTTAATAATCTGGGCAAGCTTTGCGTCTGCCGCGGCATAGATGGTCTCAAGCTCTGCATAATTTGCCTTCTTTTCCAGCACTGTTACCGTTGCCGCAGCCCGGGTTTCGTTCCCGGCAGCATCTTTGCAAATATAGACCACCCGGTAAACACCTACCGCACTCAAATCCACCGCGCTGTTATCCACAGTAATGGCGGGATTGGGGTCTTCATTGTCAGTGGCGGAAACGCCCTTGTAATAGGAAATGGTATCGCCCTGATAAATAATAAAATCGTGTACCCCCAGCAAGGTCGGCGCAACCGTATCGCTTGGGGCAGTATTGGGCGCAGTTGTCTCATGAACGCCCGGGTTATCGTTGGGGGAATGGAAATTCGTAAAATACACGCAAAGAATGGCAATCACCAGCACAATTGCCGCCATTACCATACTTATAAAAATCCAATCTGTTCTCTTTTGTCTGTGTCTTGCCGTTCTTTCTGACATTTTTGCGCTCTCCTCCTGATTTGCACCAAGTGCAACGGCATCTATGATAAAAAGCGGATTTTTTCTCCAAAATTCCGGTTTTTTCCTCATTTTTCTATCCTGTTTTTTTGCAGGCTACAACCTTGCCCATTATCGCACAAATTCCCCTATCTGTCAAGGTTGCAAAATCTCCCTCCGACCGTGTCGGAGGGAGATTTTCAAGGATAATTTGTGTTCCTTTTTGAAAAAATGCACCCGCTGTAAACCTTGATTTCCCGGTGTTTTATCGGAGTTTCTTTTGCCGCAAAATGCCTTCATATGCGCCGTCTTTACACTCCCCGGCAGGCACATACCCTCGGCTTGTGTAATAATTTTCCAGCTTTTCGTTGCCAATGGCAGAATCCAGCCGCATATACTCCATTCCCTGCTGGGCGGTATAAGCTTCCGCCATTTCCAGAAATATACTTCCCATTCCCTTATGGGCAGGGTCGGAGGCAAAGTGATGCAGGTATAGGGCGGAAGCGCTTTCCGGCCACCGTTCATCCTCCTTCAGCAAGCCACCAACGCAC
>SVKZ01000047.1 GCA_015068165.1 Oscillospiraceae bacterium | reverse complement strand
AGGTGCGGTGTGTTTTTTTGAAGCCAATTGCTCTGATCCTTTATCTGCCACTGGCGGCGGTCGCATCGCTCCCGGTGAAAATAGGTAATGCCAACATATGATAGACCTCCATCCATTCGGGTGGAGGTTTTTTAGATGGTATCAGGTGGACGGGTCCACCTTCTCCTGGGAGAAGGCTTTGGCTGGACGATGTGGGCATCGCCCCCTGCGATTGATCGCTTTGTGCATTAGGACCGTCGGGGATGCCGGTCCCTATAAGAAGTCGGCGTTTTTGAAGATTGCCACGGACGCAAAGCGTCCTCGCAAGGACAGCGGGGGGTAGAGTGTACCGTCTTACATATCTTAATGTTGGTGCGGCAGATAAAGTGCGGCAGATAAACGAAAAAAGTACTTGCAATTTTTGGAAAGGTATGCTAAACTGAAATTAGCAAAGTTACTAATTAATCATTTGCTGATTTAGAAAGGAGCAACGAACCTATGAACAAGAAAAGATTACTTTCCACTGCCCTTATGATGCTGCTTATTGTAGGATTCCTGTTTGCCTTCCCGACGGCTGCCAATGCAGCTTCTGCTTCCGGCAGTCCTGACGTTGGCGGCGCGATCTCCGACTTCTTTGGCGGAATCTTAAAAGCGCTCGAAATGATTCTCCAGGGCTTAATCGACCTGGTAGCCATCATTGTCCAGTTCTTTGTGGATCTGGTTATGATGATTGTTGGTCTGTTTTCCTAATTTTACTTATTGCTTTTTTCGCTAATTACACAAAAAGTCTTGACTTTTGCGTACAATTTGCTATAATGTAATCGTTATGAGGGAGTAATTCCGGGCAGTTCATCTGCCTGTAACATTTCGTCAATACAGCCAATGCGGCTCGGAATGTTTCTGTAAGAATGAGACTCATACACTGCGGGAACGCTGTGTATGAGTCTTTTTATTTATCTATTAAGGAGTGTTGTTCGAATGCAGAAAACCTATACCCTGTCCACTCAGGAGGTTATGAAAAACCTGGGTGTGTCAACTGAGGGACTTTCTTCTCACGAAGCGGGGAAACGCTTAGAGCAGTATGGCCCTAACAAACTGAAGGAAGCCGCAAAGCCTTCCCTCTTACAGCGTTTCCTCAATCAGCTCAAGGACCCCATGCTGATCATATTGATGGTCGCGGCGGCTGTATCTGCGCTGACCGGTATGCTGTCCGGTGAGAATGAGTGGGCAGAGGTTATTATCATTATCGCCGTTGTTCTGCTGAACGCCATTTTGGGCGTGGTGCAGGAAAGTAAGGCGGAAGCGGCCATTGAAGCGTTGCAAACCATGACAGCGGCTACCTGTAAGGTTATACGGGACGGTAAGCAGATTGTACTTCCCTCCTCCGAGCTGGTTCCCGGCGACATTGTGGTGCTGGAGGCCGGTGATGCTGTGCCTGCTGACGGCCGTATTATTGAAAATGCATCGTTAAAGATCGAGGAAGCCGCGCTGACCGGAGAGTCTGTTCCAGTTAACAAGCTGATCGACGCCCTGAACCTGACCGCCGGTCAGGAGGACGTACCTCTGGGCGACCGGAAGAATATGTGCTATATGGGCTCTACCGTGGTTTATGGCCGTGGCAAGGCGGTGATTACCGAGACCGGTATGGATACCGAAATGGGTAAAATCGCCGGCGCACTGGCGGCCACAAAGGATGAGGAAACTCCCTTGCAGAAGAAGCTGGATGCGCTGGGTAAGACATTGTCCTTCATCGTGCTGGGTATCTGCGTATTCATTTTTGTCTTTAACCTGCTGATGGCAGGCGATTTCCAGCTGTCCGCTATCTTGGAAACCTTTATGGTGGCTGTTTCTCTGGCGGTTGCCGCAATTCCCGAGGGTCTTGCCACGGTGGTAACTGTTGTGCTGTCCATCGGTGTTACCAAGATGAGCAAGCGCAATGCGGTTATCCGCCGTCTGACCGCTGTGGAAACTTTGGGCTGTACCCAGGTTATCTGCTCCGATAAAACCGGCACACTGACCCAAAACAAAATGACCGTTGTGGAGTGCGCAGGTGATGAAAAGCTGGTTGCCACCGCAATGGCACTTTGCTCCGATGCAAATCTCAACGACAGCGACGAGGCTGAGGGCGAGCCTACTGAGTGCGCCCTTGTGAACTTTGCCTGCAAGCTTGGTCTTAAAAAGCAGGACTTGGAGAAAATTTCTCCCCGTGTGGATGAAGCGCCCTTTGACTCCGGACGGAAGATGATGTCCACCGTTCACGCCGTGGATGGGAAGTTCATCCAGTACACCAAGGGCGGCCCAGATGTGGTGCTGGCCCGTTGTAAGTACTATTTGGAAAACGGCGAAGTAAAGCCCATGACCGAGGCGAAAATCGCCCAGATTATGGCTTCCAACAAGGCAATGGCCGACAAGGCGCTCCGTGTGCTCGCCGCCGCACAGCGGCTGTGGGAGAAAAAGCCTGCGGACAATACCCCTGAGTTTTTGGAGCAGGAGCTGGTATTTTTAGGCCTTACCGGTATGATTGACCCTGTCCGTCCCGAGGTCAAAGCTGCCATTGAAGAGTGCCGGGCTGCCGGGATCCGTCCTGTAATGATCACCGGCGACCATAAAGACACCGCTGTGGCCATCGCCAAGGAACTGGGCATCATCACCGATGCCTCTGAGGCAATCACCGGTGCGGAGCTGGACGCCATCTCCGACGAGGATATTTGTGAGTTTGTAAAGAAATTTGGCGTGTATGCCCGTGTACAGCCTGAGCATAAGACCCGGATCGTTAAGGCTTGGAAGGCAAACGGTTATATTACCGCTATGACCGGCGACGGTGTGAACGACGCACCTTCTATTAAGTCTGCTGACATCGGCGTGGGTATGGGTATTACCGGTACAGACGTTACCAAGAATGTTGCCGATATGGTGCTGGCTGACGATAACTTTGCCACTATCGTTTCCGCTGTTGGCGAAGGCCGTCGGATTTATGATAACATCCGCAAGGCCATCCAGTTCCTGCTGGCCTCTAATATGAGTGAGGTACTGGGCGTATTCGGCGCAACCCTGATGGGCTTCGTGCTGTTAAATCCCGTCCATCTGCTGTTTATTAATCTGGTTACCGACTGTTTCCCGGCGCTGGCATTGGGTATGGAAGAGGCCGAGCCGGATACCATGAACCGGCCTCCCAGAAATTCGAAAGACGGCATCTTCTCCGGTGGTTTGGGTGTTGATGTTGTCTATCAGGGCATTCTCGTTACTGTTATTACTGTTGTTGCCTATCTGATCGGTGCTGCCCTTGAGTTTGGCGGCGACTGGTTTAATACACTGCGCGCTGCCGGTGAATCCGGGCACGGTATGACCATGGCCTTCCTGGCAATGAGTATGTGTGAAATTTTCCACTCCTTTAACCTCCGTTCCCAGAGAAAGAGCGTGTTCTCTCTGCACACCCACAATAAGATCCTGTGGGCGGCTATGCTGGGCAGCTTGCTGCTGACCACGCTGGTTATCGAAGTGCCTTTCCTGGCAAATGCCTTTGGTTTTACCCCCATCGGACTTATGGAATACGGCATTGCCATTGGCTTGGCGATCCTGGTTATCCCTGTGGTTGAGCTTGTAAAGCTCATTCAGCGGGCAATGGCAAAGTAATTTCCCCCAAGGGAATATAAAAATCCCCCCAGTTTGTATTGCACAAACTGGGGGGATTTATTTTGTTTATTTCTCTACAGGCGTTTCCTCGGGGATAACTTCTGTAGCAGGCGGGTTGATAATTGCCATCATTTCTTCACCGGTGATGGTTTCCTTTTCCAAGAGCACGGTAGCAATCTTGTCCAACAGTTCCCGGTTTTCGCTCAGGATCCGAACAGAGTCGGCATAGCAGGTGTTGAGCAACTTCTTGGTCTCCCCATCAATGGCGGCGTAAGTCTCCTGAGAACAATCCAGACTGCTTTGCTCTTCCAAATATACATTGTGCACCGTTACAGGAGCCATAAGACCCATCTCTTCGCTCATACCGTAGGTGGCAACCATATTCCGAGCAAGGGCAGTAGCCCGCTGAATATCATTGGATGCGCCGGTGGTCATCGTGTTAAAGACCACTGCTTCGGCAGCCCGGCCACCCAGCAGAGAGCGCATCTGGGTGAGCAGCTCTTCTTTGGTAGACAGGAACTTTTCTTCCTCCGGCAGGTACATTGTGTAGCCCAGCGCACCGGAGGTGTGGGGAACAATGGTAATCTTGCTGACCGGAACATCTTTCTTATCCAGTGCGGATATTAGTGCGTGTCCCACCTCGTGGTAAGCAACCAATCTCTTTTCCTGATCGGTAAGAACGGTGTTTTTCTTTTCAGTACCGGCAATTACTACTTCAAAGGATACAATCAGGTCTTCCTGGGAAACTGCCTGACGGCCCTGACGGACAGCCCGGAGGGCGGCTTCATTGACAAGATTAGCCAGGTCTGCACCAACAGCACCGGCGGTAGCCTGGGCGATCTTTTTCAGATCCACATCCTCGGAGAGCTTGATTTTCCGAGTGTGGACTTTTAAGGTATCCAGTCTGCCTTGGTAATTTGGCTTATCTACGATGATCCGGCGATCAAAACGACCGGCACGGAGCAGAGCTTTATCCAGAATTTCCGGACGGTTGGTGGCGGCGAGAATCACGATACCCTTGGAGGAATCGAAGCCGTCCAGCTCACCCAAAAGCTGGTTAAGCGTTTGGTCGTTATGACCGAAGCGGTTATCACGGCTGTGTCCCACCGCGTCAATTTCGTCGATAAAAATAATAGCGGGGGCAACCTTAGTTGCTTGCTGGAACAGATCCCGGACACGGCTGGCGCCTACGCCTACAAACATTTCTTCAAAATCCGAACCGGAAATAGAGAAGAAGGGCACACCGGCTTCACCGGCCACAGCCTTGGCAAGCAAGGTCTTACCGGTACCGGGAGAACCGACCAGCAATGCGCCTTTGGGGAGCTTTGCGCCAATATCCGTGTATTTTTGAGGGTTGTGCAGGAAATCAATGATCTCTTGCAGGCTTTCTTTTGCCTCGTCCTGACCGGCAACATCCTTAAAGGTAATACCGGTCTTTTTCTCCATATAAACTTTGGCTTTGCTGGAGCCCATGCCGCCCATCATTCCGCCACCGCTACTCATCCGTTTGGTAAGGAAATTCATAAAGACAAACAGAAGTCCGATACTTACCAGATAGTAAAGTACCATAACGATACCGGAATTGTCCTCTAAAATCGTGTAGCTGACGGTGATGCCCTTGGCATCCAAGGTTTCTACAAGGCGCAGAACATCTCCGGAGGGGAGACCGGTAAAGCAGGCCTTTTGTTCATTTCCGGGCTTTGCGGCTTCCTCCTTTGTCATATAGAGGATGCGGTCGTGGTGGATCTCCACCTCTGAAATGTTATTTTTTTCTACCTCGTCCATAAAGTCGGAGAAAGTGGTTTTTGTATACTGGCTGTCGGAGACCATACTGGCGATCATACTGATCACCAAAATGACCACCACAGACAGTAGCAAAAGCGGAAGCTTGCTTTTCGGGCGTTTACCGTCTTGCTCGGGTGGACGGTTATTATTGTTATTTTGCTCCATAGGAACAAATACTCCTTTCAAATAATACATTTGCTGTTATCTTACCACAAAAACAGCTTCTGTGCAATGAGATGTAACCTTTTAATAGTAAATTTTCTGCAAACAAATAAAATTTTTGGTTTTCCGAAAAATATGTGTTGTCCAGTGAAAGAAATTCTGTTACAATAAAGGAAAGTATGCCAAGGGGGATCTTTATGAGAACCGATAGAGGAAACAGAAAAGAGTTTGCGCCTGTTGAGGAAGTAGAGGGTCAGTTGGAGGGCCGCAATGCCCTGACGGAAGCTCTGCGCAGTGGCAGGACTATTGATAAGGTATTTATTGCCGCAGGCGAGACTGACCGGGCGCTCCAGCGTCTGGCCGCGGAAGCCAAAGAGGCCGGTGCGGTGGTCGTACCTGTAGACCGTCGGAAATTGGATATGATGAGCACCACCCGTGCCCATCAGGGCGTTATCGCATTAGCGGCCGCACGGGAATATTCTACTGTGGACGATATTTTGCAGGAGGCGGCAGACCGGGGAGAGAATGCCCTGATTATTCTCTGCGATGAGCTGACCGATCCGCATAACTTAGGCGCCATTATCCGGACAGCCGAGTGCGCCGGCGCCCACGGTGTTATTATTCCCAAACGCCGTAGCGTGGGCTTGACTGCCGTGGTGGCAAAGGCGTCTGCCGGTGCGGTGGAGCATATGAAGGTGGCCCGGGTTACCAATCTGAATGCCACGATTGAAGAATTGAAGGAAAAAGGCATCTGGGTCTATGGCACGGCTGCGGAGGGTTCAATCCCTATGTATGAAGCGGATCTTACCGGTCCCACGGCCATTGTGGTCGGCTCTGAGGGCGAGGGAATGAGCCGTTTGGTGCAGAAAAACTGTGATGTAACCGTTCATATTCCGATGAAGGGAAAGATCACTTCCCTCAATGCATCTGTAGCCGCATCAATCCTGCTGTACGAAGCTGTACGGCAAAGGGGGTAAAATAAATGGCAGAGAAAGACAATATGAATTTAGATCTGGATGATATTATCCGGGAGTTTAGTGAAAAGCCCGCAGCGGAAAAATTCTCCGAGACAAAGAAGATGGAAGATACCATTCCTTTGGAGGATATTGTACAGGCCAGCCATGAGCAGGTGAATACGCAGGAGAAGACCCAGCGTTTTGCACCTGTGGAGGAAACCCGGGAATTTACACCTGTTGCAGAAGAAACCCGGGAGATCCCTGTGCTAAAGTCCAAAGAAATGGAGGATACGGTCAATATAGATCCTAAGAAAAAACCGGAAAAACCCAAGACTCTGCGCACACCTTTCCAAATTATGCGCAGAAAGATTGTGGAAGGTCCGGAGCGGCAGTATTATGCTCTGCAGGAGCTGGGCTTTGCCAAAATCAAGACGGTAATGCTTCTGAGCTTCTTGGTGGCAGTACTCTCCATAGGTGTTACGATCCTGTATGCTATGGGGTATGTGCCGGCGGAGCGACTGCGGTTGGTGATTTTCGGCCAGTTTTTGCTGATGCTGCTGTCTGCGCTCTTGGGCGCGTTCCAGTTGGTGGACGGTTTGTTCCTACTGGGGAAATTGCGTTTTAGACCCAATACGCTCCTTGCCTTTACCTTTATTGCCTGCTGTATTGACGGCTGTTTCTGCCTGATGAATTTGCGGGTGCCTTGCTCTACTGTATTTTGCATTCAGGTCTTTATGTCCCTTTGGGGCTCTTATTTGCAGAGAACCACAGAAACCTGCCGGACAGATACGATGCGAAGCGCAAAGCTGCTTGCCGGTCTTAGCGAAAAGAAGAATTATGCGGACGGTATTCACGGTCTTCTTCGCTGTGAGGGCGATGTAGATGACTTTATGAACGCCTACGGCAAAGAGGGTGCCCCTGAGAAGATCTTAGGCTGGTACTGTCTGGGTGCTTTTGGAGCATCTGCTGTTTTAGGTATTGTTATAGGCCTGATGAACGGCACGGATATGGGTGTGCAAGTTTTTGCCACAGCTCTTTTGGCTTCCATGCCTGCCACGATGTTCATTACCTTAACAAGAGCGGCCCGTCAGCTGGAGCGGAAGCTTTATAAGCTTGGCGTTGTGATTTGCGGCTGGCGTGGCGTGAAGGGACTGGCAAAAAAAGCCTATTTCCCCCTTACTCATAAGGATATTTTCCCTGAGGGCACAGTAAAGCTTAACGGTGTCAAGTTCTACGGCAGCCTCGCACCGGCTACGGTGGTAGGCTATGCCGCCGCTGTGGCAAAACGGGAAGACGGCAGTCTGGCACCCCTGTTTGCGGAACTGAAGAGCAGCTATTACGTGGAAGATTTCCCGGTGGACAGCTTTAAGACCTATGCCGGCGGCATTGGCGGCGGTGTGGACGGCTGTGTGGTGCTGGTAGGTACACTGCCTATGCTGAAAGCGATGAATGTGAAAGTTCCCGAGGATATTAAAATGCTCGGTGGCATTGGTGTAGCAGTGGATGGTATGTTCTCTTGCTTATTGGCGGTCAACTATGAGCGTGTCCGGCCGGTTGCCCACGGCCTTTCTGTGCTTTGCGGCTGTGCAGGACTTACGCCTGTACTGATCTCCGACGATCTGATGCTCTCCGGAAGCTTTATGCAGAAAAAATTCCATATCCGTCCTAAGAAAATTTACAGACCTTCCGAGGAGGAGAGATTGCGCCTGCGGAGCATCGCTGTGGATGAGGGAGATAAGGTGCTGGCGCTGTGCGTGCGTCCTTCGCTTCCTGCCTACGGCTATGTCATTACCGGCGCGAAAGCGCTCCACAATGCGGTGGTGCTGGGTGTAATTATCCACATCTTAGGCGGTGCGCTTGGTTTGGGCGCTGTGGCGGTTTTGGCATTTTTGGGACAGACGGCGCTCCTGTCGCCGCTGAACATTTTGCTTTACCAAGCCATCTGGCTGATTCCCGGCTTCTTACTTACCGAGTGGACAAGAGCAATCTGAAATAAACTTTACCGAATTTTGGTTATGCCAAAAAGGTGTAACTGCTCTAAAAATGGCATAGCCTGATCCAAAGGCTATGCCATTTTTTGTTACGATCGTGGCAGCCTTTCCTATTACAGCAAAGCAGAACAGGAGGGAAAGGGAAGAAAGGATCCTTACTAATCATTAAATGAATATAAAAAAGTATTGATTTTTGATTCACAATGTGTTAATATTTGCTTAACAAATAGAAAGCTACCGAAAAATACATTGTGAGGTGTTGGTCTATGGTTGTAGAAATGTTTAACTTTTGGTACTTTTTCTGGATGATCGTTCAGGTTGGTGCTTTGGTTGGTTTGTATTTTGCCTTCCGGAATGCCCGACCCTTTACCCAAAATGCCGTGCTGTTCGGCCTTTTGATGATTGGATTGGTGCTTCACTTTTTGAAAATGTATATTCCGCCCTACGGTGAATTTGTAGACGGCCAGTGGGTGATTACCAGCCGCGGCTGGCGGGATTCCTGGTTTGTAAACATCTGCGGCGCCAATATTGCGCTGTTTCCCTTCTTCTTCCTTATGAAGAATAAGTACATAAAGGACTATATGTTCTATGTGGGTCTTATCAGCGGCCTGATCGTGCTGTTCTATCCCCAGGAGCCTATCGCCAAGGGGGATGCGGCCTCTCAAATGGCAGAATTTTGGGACATTATGCGGTTTTACTACCACCACTGGATGATTATGGCAGTACCGCTGTTGATGGTGCTGTGGAAGAAGCATACCCTGTCCTATAAGCGGGTGTGGATAGCGCCGGTAGGCATACTGCTTCTGATGCTGTTTATTATCCTCAATCAGATTTTCCAGAGTGAGTTGGGCTTTATTCCTCTTCGGGATGCGGGCAGCGCAATCCCCAACTATAAAAATACGTCTTACATTTGGGGTCCGCTCAATGGTGATGGCTCTATGGACCCTATCGGTGGCATTTTTGATATTTTCTGCCCCAGTTGGTTTAAGACGCTGCCGGTTTCCTGCGATGGCTATGGCTTTGCTGCGGGAACGGTGAAATACTGGCCCTGGTTCTGGATGATTTTCCCGGCTTTCATTTTGGTAACGCCTCTGGCCTTTGGTGTG
>SVKZ01000046.1 GCA_015068165.1 Oscillospiraceae bacterium | reverse complement strand
AGCTGTTTCTGGGCATTCTGCCGGAGAATTTAGCAAAACTGCCCTTTGCCCCGGTGCTTACCGGGGGAGAAAAAAGACCGACAGGGGAGTACCTGCCAATGCTTAAAAACGCGGAGCTTTTGATCGTGCCGGACATTTCTGCCTTTGTTGGTGCGGATACGGTTGCCTGCGTTTTGGCAACAAACATAGATACTCGCGAAGATTTGACCCTCTTGGTGGACATCGGCACCAACGGCGAAATGGTGCTTGGCAACGGGGAGAAAACGGTCGCCTGCTCCACAGCGGCAGGACCTGCCTTAGAGGGTGCAAATATTACTTTTGGAATGGCTGCCCGACCGGGTGCCATCGACCGGGTGTTCCCGGACGGAAGTATTCGGGTTATCGGCGGCGGAAAGGCAGAGGGGATTTGCGGCTCGGGCCTTATTGATGCGGTTGCCGTAGCCTTGGCGCAGGGGAAGCTGAACAGCCGTGGAAAAATCCTGCAAGGCGACAGAATTTCTTTGACAGAGGAAATATACCTTACCCAGGAGGATATCCGCCAGGTGCAGCTGGCAAAAGGCGCAATCAATGCCGGTATCGGCCTTTTATGCGCCCATATCGGGGTAAAAACGGCAGATATCAAACAGGTATGTTTGGCAGGCGCATTCGGCAGCTTTATGGATCCGGCATCTGCCTGTCTGATCGGCTTGCTGCCTGCGGAGTTGGAGGGCAAAATTACCGCGGTAGGCAACAGCACCGGCAGCGGTGCGGTGATGCTGGCAAGAGAAGAAAATCAGCTTGCCCGGGCAGAAGCGGTTGCAAAAAATACATATCATTTGGATTTGGCAGCCCATAAGAATTTCCCCAAAGCCTTTGCCAAGGGAATGGGTTTTGCGGAGCAAAATAAAACGGAATATTGGCGTTTATTTGCCCTTAAAACCGGTTTTTCCGCCGCCTATTCGCTGGATATTTTCACATTGATTCCCCGAGAAGATGTGCGAGCGGTGTGCGCTGCCGACAAATGCGGCGCGTACGGCAAGAATTGGACCTGCCCGCCTTACTGCGGCACGCTGGAGGAATGCGCAGCCACAAACAGGGAATCTTAGTGCAGACCGTAGGAAAATTGGAAAAAACCATCGACACCAAGGGCTACCGCAGAGCAGAGGAAGAACATCTTAAAATGCTGCATATATTCTATACAGAGCTGCGGAGGCAGTACCCCAATGCCCTGTGCTTAGGCAGCGGCGGCTGTCGGTCTGTAAAAAATGCGCATACCCCGAGCCTTGCCGTTTTCCGGAGGAAGCGGTTTCCTCTATGGAAGGCTACGGCCTGTTCGTAACCCAGGTGTGCCGGGATAACGGCGCGGAATATTATCACGGTGAAAAGACGGTTACCTATACCGGGTGTATTCTCTTTTAATCGGTAAAGTTTTACCAAAACCCTTGACATTCGCCTTTGATGGCTCTATAATTATTTATATGAACGCGTTCACAAAAGGAGTTTTTATGCCCAAAATCATTGAAAACCTGGAAAGTCGGCTGATTGCGGAAGCAAAACGGCAGTTAGAGCAATCTGGGTATAGCGCTATGACCATCCGCTCGGTAGCGAAAGGCTGCGGTGTGGGCGTGGGTACGGTATATAATTACTTTTCTTCCAAGGAGGCGCTGGTCGCTTCCTGCATACTGGAAAGCTGGAAGGAATGTATTGCCACTATACATACGGTCAGTCAGCAATCTCAGACAGCGCAATCGGTAATCCGCTGTGTATTTGACCGGCTTTTGCAGTTTGCGGAGGAACATTGGACGGTTTTTGGAGACCCTTCTGCGGCATCGGTTTTTGCCGGGTCTTTTAGCCACTACCATAAGATATTGCGTGCGCAAATTGCAGATCCTCTGCGGAAATTCTGCAAGGACGATTTTACGGCGGAATTTGCGGCGGAATCCCTGCTTACATGGACAATGGCCGGAAAAGATTTCAATGAAATTTACGGCGTTCTTGCGAATATACTGAAAACTGCCGTTTCATAAGTCTATTTTGGGACTGCACGTTAAGGCAGTCCCATTTTTAATTAAAGGAGAGATGTAATATGTCCAGCTTTGAAAATTTGCGCGTGGTAGATAATTTCTACCAAACCTCCCTGTTTTTCCCTATGCCCACGGTGGTAATCAGCACCTTGTGTGAGGATGGCTCTACCACTTTGGGACCTTATTCTCTGGTGCAGCCCTACTATGTGGCAGGTAAGGATTACTATGCGATGCTGCTCTCTTGCCGTAATTCCTCCAATACTGCCCAGAACATTTTGCGTACCGGCAAGTGCGCCATCAACTTTGTTGACGACAATCCCAAGACCTTCAAGGAGTGCGTAAAGCTCTCCTGGCCCGGAGATAAGCCTGAAGATAAGATGCCTTCTTGCCAGTTTAAGCTGGAAAAGGGTCAGGCAGAGGGGGAGCGCCCCATGGTTCTGACTGATGCCATTCAGGTTATCGAGTGTACTTGGGTGCGTGAGCTGGACGGCGCTGAAAACGATGCTCCCGGCTGTACCACCGGCTATGAGCCTCCTTACCACGATTTTAACGGCATTACCTCTAAGTTTGGCGCACACTTCATTCTGAAGGTGGATAAGATTCTGATGAAAAAGAAATACTCCGATGCCATTATCAACGGTGTTCGTGCAAAGGATTTCCCCAACCTGCCTGTTGACTACGGCTATCGGGACAGCAAGAATTTCTGGTTCCACAAGAAGACCCGTATGCGCGCAGAGCTGCTGCCTATCCGCAAGCAGAGTCTGGACTCTGTCCGCTATGCAGCTGACCGGGCTGACGATAAGGTCAAGTTTACAGACGATGCGCTGGAAATGATCCTCAATGTACCCCGCGTATTCCTGCCTCTGGTTCTCAAGGGCTGTGTAGAGTGGGGCAGAGAGAATAACTGCGAGCTGATTACCGCAAAGGAAATGCAGATCATCAACGACAAGCGGGCAAAAGAAAAAGCAAAGAAGTAAGGTTTGTATTCTGTTGATTACAAAAAAGCCGGAGCGATTTGTCGCTCCGGCTTCAGACTGTCGAGAACTCCTGACAGAAACTTTTGTCGGGGGTGTTTGCTTAGAAAAGGAAAAGATTTGTAAAGAATTCACCGATGGCTTCAAACAGTTCGCCAATCAGGATAAAAGGCGCTGCAAGCACAATGAGCCAGCCCCAGTTAAAGCCGCTGGGTCTTTCAGGATTTTCTGAGGTGGACAGTTCAAAGTACAGTTCTCCGTTGGGGAGACCGTCAAAGTTTGCTTTATAGCCGGTGTCGGTTTTTTCAAAGCCATTTAGGGTGCAGTGTGTCATATAGAAGGGCGTGTTTACGACCACATCCAGCTTACCAAAGCTTTTCCAGGTGGATGCGGGGGAGAGAAGATAGTTGTAGCCATAGACATCCGGATCATATGCCATATCGATGGTGGGATAGATGGGTGCGGTAACGGTATTTATGATCTTTTGCCCCGGTGCTACGGTAATTTCGTATTCATACCAACGCATAAGGGTATCGATAAAGCTCCCATAATTGATGCGATAAACAAAGGGATATTCCCGGTTTTTCGCGTTGTTATTCAGGTCGGCAACCGTAGCATTGTACCAGTCAATTTCCGATACGCCGGTCTCCTCACTCCAATTCTCGAAAGCAAATTCCTTAAAAGTCAAGGTTTCGGTGTGGGTAAGGGCAGCAGTGCCGGAAATGCGCTCGCTGTCCTCCGCACCGCCGTTTTGATAGAATTTGATGGTGGGCATTGTAGTCAGCGGCTCGCCAAAAACATAAAGATAGAAGCCCTCGCCGTTTTTGGCGCTGGAGAAGATGCGCATATCGTCGTTATCTTGCCTTTGCGCGCCCCGCTGGTTCGGGAGATAAAAGCGTTGATTTCCAAGCCCCTTGGGGATATCAAAACCCACGACAGCTGCCTTGTAGGTATTGCTGTCCAAGCCGGAAACGGTGAATTTATATGCGGTTACAGTCAGGTCAGGGCTATAAAAGGCGTCTTCCACAAAGTTGTCGGAAACCAAGGGGAGGTCTGTATCTAAACGAAAATTGCCGCTTGAAAGGGTGTGGCGAATTTTCTTTTCCACCGGCTTGCCGTCTACAAGAATGTCATATTTTACGGCATCCGCATCGGTGTAGGTACCGTACCAGGGCTGGGAACCAAAGGGGAAAAGAAGCTTTGCCGTTACGGTCATAGCCGAGGGATTGCAGAAGGTGTACTGGGCGGTAACCTTGCCGGGATAGGCAAGAAAATCCTCTTCGCTGTTATAATGTGGCTGGGGAAATTCCTGCAGGTCGAGAGTCAGCAATTCGTGTTCAACTACAATGGGACAGTTGTCGCCGGTTACGATGACACCGGCTTGATCCACACCCTTCCAATAGCTTTGGGCAGAGTTGGCATTTGCCGATCTTGCACCGCCAAAGAGCAGAAACAGCACCAAAAGGATGCAAAGCAGTTTTTTCATAACAATACCTCCCTATTTCCTATAAATATGTTAGCAAAATATGGATAAGTTGTCAATGGCGGCGGGAGCAAGCCCCTGCCCTACAATCATTTACGGACAATAAACATTTTTTGCAGAAAAGTTTGAAAAATGGGAATTATATGATAAACTAAAAGGAAAAGATACAGGGGAGATAAATATGAAGAATTACGAGAATGTAACCATTTTTAACCATCCGCTGATTAACCATAAGGTAGCCATTCTCCGGGATGAAAACACCAGTATGAAGGAATTCCGGGAGCTGGTGGAGGAGATTACAACCCTTATGACCTTTGAGTGCCTGAAGGAAGGCGTTCCTACGGTGGAAAAACAGGTGAAAACCCCTCTTGAGGTCTGCACCCAGCGGGTTGTTAAAGATAATGCCATTGCGATCGTTCCTATCCTGCGGGCAGGACTCGGTATGGTTAATGGTATCCACGTGCTGTTCCCGTCTGCGAGAGTGGGTCATATCGGCTTGTACCGCAATGAGGAGACGTTAGAACCCTGTGAGTATTACTGCAAGCTCCCCGAGGGCATTGAGGATAAATTGGTGCTGGTGGTAGATCCGATGCTGGCTACCGGCGGCAGCGCCTGCGATGCCATTTCTATGCTCAAGAAGCGGGGCTGCAAGACCATTAAGTTTATGGCTGTGATCGGTGCGCCGGAGGGCGTTTCCCGTGTGGCAGAGGCACACCCGGATGTCCATATTTTTGTATCCACCCTGGATCGCTGTCTCAATGAGAACGGCTACATTTTGCCCGGATTGGGTGATGCGGGCGACCGTTTGTTTGGTACAAAGTAAAGAGCGAAAGGACCGCAGTTGCGGCCCTTTTTTAGTGCAGAAAGCAGAATGAATGTGTCGGCGTAGCCGACAAATAAAAATAACCTCATCCGTCAAAAATCAAAGATTTTTGACACCTTCCCCAAAGGGGAAGGCCTTTTTAGAAAAACGGCTTGACAAACAGCTTTTTTGGTGGTATGGTAAAGGAAATTTTTACAGAAAGGAGTGAAGCATAATGACTACTAAGATGAATAACTACATTGGGAATAAAGGCTTCGCTCCGGAGTATGTGCAGTAGGCATTTTGCGATTGCATAGGTATCAGGCGCGGGCTTTTGCCCGCGCTTTTTCTATTTTTGGTAATATTTTTCAGGCTAAGGAGAGTGAATATGAAAGACAAAACAGAACGAAACGCAAAGCTTAACTTGCTCCTTCGTTTTTTGCGGGGGTCGAAGAGATATTTTGCCCTAAGTGTCTTAGCGGCAACGGTTACAGCTTTCGCGGATATGATTAACCCCCAAATCATCCGGGCGGCGGTGGACTGTGCCATCGGCGGTCAGGAGGGGGAGTTCCCCCAGTTTGTTATGAATTTGGTAGACAAAATCGGCGGTTTTGCTTATTTGGGGCAGAATATGTGGATTATGGCGCTGGCGGTAATTGTTGTGGCGGCGTTTCAGGTGCTGTCCCAATATGCCTTCCGGGTTTTTAATACAAAGGCTGCGGAAACGCTGGTGAAGTCTATGCGGGATCAGCTGTATTCGCACATTGCCCGGCTGCCTTTTGCCTGGCATATGGGTAATAAGACCGGCGATATTATCCAGCGCTGTACCTCGGATATTGACACGATGAAAAACTTCCTGTCGGAGCAGCTGACAGCCATTTTCCGAATCGTGATTATGCTGGTGCTGTCAGCAATTTTTATGCTGTCTATGCACCCGGTGCTGACCCTCATTGCCTGGATTCCAATGCCTTTTATTGTGGCTTATTCTTTTGTTTTCCACAAGAAGATTCACGATGGCTTCACCGATTGCGATGAAAATGAGGGAAAGCTCTCGGCAATGGCGCAGGAAAACCTCACCGGTGTCCGGGTGGTTCGTGCCTTTGGCCTGGAGCGCGCTGAGGTGGATAAGTTTCAAAAGCAAAATGACCACTATACCAAGCTGTGGGAGAAAATGGGTAAGGTGCTTAGCCGATTTTGGTGTACAGCGGATATTCTCTCGGGATTACAGGTGCTGCTGATTGTGGTGTTCGGCGCAGTGTTCTGTGTCCGGGAAAGCCTGCTGCCCGGCGAGTATATTGCTTTTATTTCCTATAACTCTATGCTCATTTGGCCGATTCGGCAGCTTGGCCGTATGATTTCAGAAATGAGTAAGGCCGGTGTTTCCATTGATCGGGTGTTTTACATAATGAACTCCCCGGCAGAAAAGGACGAAGAGGATGCTTTTAATGCACCTATGGATGGGGATATTTGCTTTGAACACGTAAACTTTGCTTACGAAAATTCTCCCCAAATGCTTTATGACATTCATTTCACGATGAAGGCAGGCACGACTTTAGGCATTTTGGGCGGTACAGGCAGCGGCAAGTCTACGATGATGCTGCTACTGGACAAGCTGTATCTGCTCAAGCCGGAGGACGGCAGAATTACCATCGGCGGTACGGATATTAACAAAATCCGCACCGAGCATTTGCGAAAGAACATTGGTATGGTGCTGCAGGAGCCCTTCCTGTTTTCCAGAACGATCCGGGAGAATATCGGCATTTCCTCTCCCGATATGGAGCTGGAGAAAATCCGGGAAGCGGCAAAGGCGGCAGCTTTGGATGAAACCGTAACGGCCTTTGCCCAAGGGTATGACACGATGGTAGGTGAGAGGGGTGTAACCCTCTCCGGCGGTCAAAAGCAGCGGGCGGCCATTGCCCGGACACTGACTCAGGATGTGCCAATTCTTATTTTTGACGACTCCCTTTCTGCGGTGGATGCGGAAACAGACGCAAAAATCCGAAATGCCATCTCTCAGCGGTTTGGTAAGGCCAGCGTGATTTTGGTTTCTCACCGGATTACAACCCTCAGCGCGGCGGATAAGATCATTGTGTTAGACCGTGGCCGGATCGTTGAGGAGGGCTCTCACGATCAGCTGAAAGCCGCCGGCGGTATCTACCAAAAGATATACGAAGCCCAGACGGGAACAGGGGAGGAGGCCGAATAATGAAAGAAAAGACAACACACCTGAAATTTTTCGGCATCGGTAAAATCCTGCCCTTCCTTAAAAAGGTCCGGGGGATGATTTTGTGTATGGTGGGGCTGGGTCTTGTGAGCAGCGGCGTGGATATTATTTTGCCTATGTTCCAGCGGTATGCCCTGAACCACTTTATCGGGGAAAAGACCTTCGATACCATCGTTATTTTTATCGTGCTGTATGTGCTGACATTGCTGATTGCGGCGGTAGTCAACTATATTTCCTGCGCCCAGGCCACCATTGTGGAAATGCGGGTCAGCCGGGAGCTGCGGCAGCGGGGCTTTGACCATTTGCAGACCCTGTCCTTTTCCTATTTCAATCAAAACAGCGTGGGCTACATCCACGCCCGGCTTATGAGCGATACCGCGAGAATCGGCACATTGGTTTCCTGGTCGCTGATAGATTGTGTGTGGCGGATCAGTTATCTTGTGGGTGCGATTGGTATGATGCTGTATCTCAATGCCCGTCTTGCGCTGATGGTATTGACAGTGTTGCCACTACTGGTAGTGCTTTTTGCCCTTTTCCAGAAGAAGCTTATTACCGTTAACCGGGAAATCCGGGAAATTAACGCAAAAATCACAGGCAACTTTAACGAAGGCATCACCGGCGCAAAGACCATTAAATCCCTGGCTGTGGAGCAGGAGATGGAGGACCGCTTCTGCGCGGAAACGGCAAATATGCGTGCTGCCACTGTCCGGGCTTCCCGGCTAAGGGGTCTCTTTGCCGGTACAATGACCTTTGCTTCCTCTGTGGCGCTGGCGATCGTGCTTTGGAAGGGCGGCTATATTGCCCAGGAGGAAATCGGCACATTTTCCGTGTTTATGTCCTACGCCCAGGGTATGATGGAGCCGCTGCGGTGGCTGGTGGATGTGGCTTCTGACCTGATTACTACCCAGGTCAATATCGAGCGGTTTACAAACCTTTTGGCGGTGCGCTCCGATGTGGAGGACAGCCCGGAGGTCGTTGCCAAATACGGCGATAGCTTTCATCCTATCAAGGAAAACTGGGAGCCGATTAAAGGCGATATTGAATTCCGGGATGTAACATTCCGTTACCCGGATGGGGAGGAAAATGTGCTGGAGCATTTCTCTTTGAAGATTCCTTTTGGTACCCACCTTGCTATTGTGGGCGAGACCGGCGCGGGAAAATCCACACTGGTAAACTTGGTTTGCCGGTTTTATGAGCCTACAGAGGGAAAAGTACTGATTGACGGCGCAGATGCAAGAGATCGGTCTCAGCTTTGGCTCCATTCTTCTATCGGCTATGTTTTGCAGACGCCTCACCTGTTTTCTGGCACGGTGCGGGAAAACCTGCTGATGGGCAACCCGGAAGCTACAGAAGAACAGCTGTGGGATGCTCTGCGGGTGATTTCCGCGGAGGAAATGGTAAAGCGGCTGGAAAAGGGGTTAGACACCGATGTAGGTGAGGGCGGCGACCTGCTCTCCACCGGCGAAAAACAGCTGATTTCTTTTGCCCGGGCGGTGCTGGCGGACCCGAAAATCCTCATTTTGGACGAAGCCACCGCTTCTGTCGATACGCTCACCGAAGCGAAAATCCAGGCGGCGATGGAGAGCATTACCCAAGGCAGAACATCCCTTATGATTGCCCACCGGCTTTCTACTGTTCGTAATGCGGATGTGATTTTGGTAGTTAAGGACGGCAAGATCGTCGAGCAGGGCAACCATAAGGAGCTGCTCCGTAAGAAGGGCTATTACCACGCTCTTTATACCCGTCAATACGAAGACGAAGCAACGGCACGGATTCTCTCTTAATAAAAATGTAGGGACACCCCTCCGGGGTGTCCTTAAATAAATTTTGCACCAGCCAATAGTATGTATTTATCTATATTCTGCGGATGTAGGGGCGATTCAAGAATCGCCCGCGGGCGCATCGTGATGCGCCCCTACGGTTCGGAACGAGGGTGCGGCAAAATGTAGGGACCGGCGTCCTCGACGGTCCTTGCCCGGTATTTTAGGCGCAGTATTTTAGGACCGTCCGGAGGCCGGTCCCTACAAATTGGATTTTGTCAAATAATAAAACGGTGCTGTCAAATCGCAGCACCGTTTATTTGCGTTTATATTCGTTTGGAATGCCGAGCAGATAATCAGCAGAAACCTTGAAAAAATGGCAGAAAGCAATAATATCATCCACACTGGGTTCGGATTTTCCGCACTCAATATAGGAAATTTTGCGCTGGGTCATATTGAGGGCT
>SVKZ01000045.1 GCA_015068165.1 Oscillospiraceae bacterium | reverse complement strand
GTAAACCCGGTGGCACCTGTCAATAAGGGCTACGGAAACTCCGTTACCACGGCACAGGATGTGGTCAGCCGGGAAGCAGGGCGGCAGGTGCTGCTGAGCCTATGTGAGACCGTGGCTGCCCGGCTGCGAAAGGACGGGCAGTGGGGCAGTTGTGTGTCTGTCCATTTCCGGACGGCAGATTTTGGCCACTATTCCCACCAAGCCCAGCTTCCCGGCGCAACCAATATCACCCGGGAAATATTTTTAGCCGCCTGCCGGCTTTTTGACGAAGGCTGGGATGGCGTTACCCCTCTGCGCCAGCTGGGGGTGCAGGTTACCGGCCTTGCAAGCGAAGCCTATCAGCAGTATGACCTGTTTTCCGGGGAAACACCCGAAAAGTACGAAAAACGGCTGGCTTTGGAAGAGACGGTGGATGCTCTCCGGGATAAATACGGGGAAACGGTGATCCGCCGGGCAAAATTTACCAAGACCCCGGACGCCCATATGGCAGGCGGCTTGGATAAGGCACGGCGTACCGGTATCACCAAGCCCATCCCTCCCGAATTTGATGCTTCCAAAATCAAAACAGAGGATGTATAATATATAAAAAGGAGGGGAGCGTATGTCTGTTGTAAAATTCTACCGGGGCGACTCTAACGCGCCCAAAACCACACAAGGCGCTCATTTGGGAGCAAATGCCATTATTACCTGCGGCGATAAGCTGCTTTTGGAAAAACGCCGGGACTGCGATTTATGGGGCTTGGTTGGCGGCGGTGTAAAAAATTACGAAACCCCGTTGCAGGCCATTGTCCGGGAAACCTACGAGGAGCTTGGCATCCGTGTGGATAAGGATAAGTTCCAAAAATTAGGTGTCTATGGCGAACCCGGTCGAATTGCCGCTTATTGCGACGGCAGTGTTTGGCGAATGGTGATCGTGGTGTTCCGTTTGGAACTGCCGGAGGGAACACAACTGAAAATCAGCGAAGAGTCTCAAGACCTGCGTTTTTTCACCCGGGAGGAGCTGAAGAATGTTCCCATCGTTATCACCCACAGTGATATTGTGGAAGATCATTTCCTGAATAAGTAGAAGAACTGCCCAGTGTAATTTTATGCCGGCCATACTTTTTGCATATTCAAGAAAATATGCAAAATATACTTGAATATTCATAAATACTGTGATAATATACATTTTGACGGTGCAGTATCCTAGTCAGACCGTTCACCTCCCAGGTAGGGCCTAAAAATCCTATGAAGGGCATATCGATGAAGTCCCTGGTGTCTGCTTTTTACGCCCAGTTTAGGGTGGATGCTGGGGGTTAAGGTTCTCGGGCGCACGCCAATGGCATGGCGTATACGACCCGGTTACCGTGGAGACCTGGTGTTGTGCGGACGATAGCGCGCAGCTTATTTTAGCTGCCGTGGTCGCGTACGAGCCTGGTATGAACCTGCAAGGCGGTGCACAGAATCGTGTGCTGTGTGCAGTGTAGCCTGCCTTGAGTGAGTATGCGGGGAAAAAGGAGCCGCCGGAATGTGGCTGATGGCCAGAGCCGGTTCCGGAATTGCCTTTGGAAACCATCCTTGCAAAAGAGGCTAAGGGGTGATATGCGCTGCGGTGGAAAACACCTAGGCTGTCGTAATGGGGCAGACAGGGGATTACAGTACGGACTAAGTGGCAATCGGGTACTTGCTTTGGCAACTGGCAAGCGAGCGGATCAAACGGAAACGGCCTGCGCGGCAACGGCAGGTTCTGCCCGGTGAAAAACAACCCGACCTAAGCCGTAAGATTTATCCTGTCTGCTGCCGTCATTATTACTAAGATTAAGAGGGATTACCGTGGCTAAGTCCGATTCAGACAGTAGAAAAAAAGGAAAACAGACAAGGACCAAGTGGATCATAACGATTTTTTTGCTGACCATCGCCATATCTGCGACCATTTCGTTTTGTTCTACTCAGCTGATGGCTGTAAGCACGATGGCAGTAGCTTTTATCATTCTGCTGACGATTGTGCTTATTGGTATTATTTTTGATATTGTCGGCGTGGCGGTTACTTCTGCTGACGAAAAACCCTTTCATTCTATGGCGGCCCGAAAAGTGCCCGGTGCCCACGAGGCTATCAACCTCTTGCGGAAGGCGGATAAGGTCAGTAGTATTTGCTGTGATGTCATCGGCGATATTTGCGGCGTTGTCTCCGGAAGTGCCTCTGCCGCCATTGTTACACAAATCCTTACAAATTTTGATTTTTCCATACCTCAGTTGATTTCGCTGGGTATGTCTGCCCTGGTTGCAGGTCTTACTGTTGGCGGTAAGGCCATCGGCAAGGGCTTTGCCATCGGCTCCAGCACTGCCATTGTTCATACAGTAGGTAAGGTTATCTGGAGCTTTGGTTACTTGTTTCACAAGAAAGAGAAGTAAGAGGGACTACCTGTGAGTATTTTGGAGAATATCCACGGTCATCAGGATATTGCCTGTCTTAACGATGGGCAGAGAACGCTTCTTTGCGGGGAAATACGGGAATTTCTCATTGAAAATCTATCCCGTACCGGTGGCCATATTGCTTCTAATTTAGGCGTTGTCGAGCTGACAGTCGCTGTTGAGACCGTATTTGATACGGCAAAGGACCGTCTGGTGTTTGACGTAGGTCATCAGTCTTATGTCCATAAGCTGTTGACCGGCCGCCAGGCGGATTTTTCCACCCTTCGGCAATATGGCGGCATTGCCGGCTTTCCCAAGCCGGGGGAGAGCGACAGCGATGCCTTTATCGCCGGCCACGCCTCCAGTTCTGTATCCATTGCTTTAGGAATGGCCCGGGCAAGAACACTGCAAAAGGAAGATTACAGTGTGGTAGCGCTGATCGGCGACGGTGCGGCCACCGGCGGTCTGGCTTTTGAGGGACTGAACGATGCGGCTGTGAGCAAAGAGTCGTTGATCGTCATTCTGAACGATAATAAAATGTCTATTGACAATAATGTAGGCGGTCTGGCAAAGCATCTGTCAGCACTGCGCACCCGGGAGCAATATCTGGGCTTTAAGGAGAAATACCGTACCTTTATCCGCCATATTCCGGGCGGTAAGGCTGTTTATCGGTTTACCCACAATCTGAAAGAACGGGTGCGGCATATGCTTCTTTCTACAACGGTCTTTGAAAATATGGGCTTTACCTACTTTGGACCGGTGGATGGACATGATTTACCCCGCCTTATCTCACTTTTGCGCTATGCCAAGGAAATGCGTTCCCCGGTTGTTATCCATGTGGTTACCCAAAAGGGAAGAGGGTATAAACCTGCTGAGGAGCATCCTAAGCTGTTTCACGGTATCGGAAAATTCGATGCCAAAACCGGTGAGCCTGCCCAAAAAGCGACTCCGAGCTTTTCCGATGCATTTGGAGAAGCACTGGTAAAGCTGGCAGATGACGATGACCGGATTTGCGCTATTACGGCGGCAATGCCCGGCGGTACAGGCCTCTTACCGTTTAAGGAAAAGTACCCCACACGGCTATTTGATGTAGGCATTGCGGAGGGCCACGCCGTTTCTATGGCAGGCGGACTTGCCAAGCAGGGGATGATCCCGGTTTTTGCGGTCTATTCCACTTTTCTGCAGCGGAGCTATGATATGCTTCTGCAGGATATTTGTATGCAAAAGCTTCACGCCGTATTTGCCGTTGACCGGGCCGGTCTCGTGGGCGAAGACGGTGAAACCCACCACGGCGTATTTGATGTGGGGTATCTGCAACACTGTCCCGGTATGCGGATTCTTTGCCCTGCCAGCCGGCAGGAGCTTCGGGAGATGCTCTCTTGGGCAATCAAGGAGCAAAACGGTCCTGTGGCAATTCGCTATCCCCGGGGCGGCGATCGGGGCTATACAGACTCAGCTTGGGAATATAAACCCGACGGTATGTTGAAAGCCCATACAACCGGCAAAGATGCCGTTTTGATTACCTACGGTCCGTTTTTGGAAAATGTGCTTCAGGCACAGAAAATATTGGAGACACAAGGTGTTTCTGTAACCGTTCTGCGGCTTTTGACCCTTTCCCGTTTGCCGGTAGAGGAAATTCTTCCTTATATTTCGGGGAATGTACCGGTATGCATTTTTGAGGAGACAATGGCACACTGCGGTGTAGGGGAGACCCTCAGCGAAGAGATCCGGGACGCATTTCCTGGTTGCCCGGTGTACCATAAGGATTTAGGAGACAAATTTATTCCCCACGGCGCACTGCAGAAGCTTTACTGGCACTGCGGTCTCACCGGGGAACAGATCGCTGACTTTGTAAGGGAGGTTTGCAGCCTTGAAAATTAAAAAGAGATTAGATGTTCTGGTTACGGAACAGGGCTATGCGGACTCTCGTGCAAAAGCGCAGGCCATCATTATGAGCGGTCTTGTGTATGTAAACGGACAAAAGGCGGATAAGCCGGGCATGTCCTTTGAGGAAACGGTTCAGCTGGAGGTTCGGGGGGCTACCTGCCCTTATGTCAGCCGTGGCGGCTTAAAGCTGGAAAAAGCCCTCCGGGATTTTGGCGTGGACCCCACAGGCTTTGTGTGCAGTGACTCCGGCGCATCTACCGGCGGCTTTACCGATTGCCTGTTACAGCAAGGTGCGAAAAAGGTTTTTGCCATTGATGTAGGCTACGGACAGCTGGACTGGAAAATCCGCTCAGACCCCCGGGTGGTGGTGATGGAGCGCACCAATGTGCGCTATGTTACCCAGGAGGATTTGGGGGAGCCGCTGGATCTGTCTGTTGTAGATGTGAGTTTTATCTCTTTGCGGATCGTACTGCCTGTAATTAAAACTTTTTTGAAGCCTACCGGCCAGGTTTTGTGCCTCATTAAGCCCCAGTTTGAAGCAGGGAAGGAAAAAGTAGGCAAGAAAGGCGTCGTCCGGGACCCTGCGGTTCATCAGGAAGTGCTGGACGATTTTGTGGCACTGACACGGGAAAATGGTTTTACGATTTTGGGAATGACATTTTCACCGGTGAAAGGCCCGGAGGGAAATATCGAATTTCTTGCCCATTTGACTTTGGATGACAAGCCTGGGATTGAGCCTGATACCGGGGATATTGTAGCACAGGCACATAACACACTAAAGGGGTGAACCTATGAAAAAAATAATCCTTACCCCCAATCCTTATCGGGACAGAAATTTTGATATTGTCCGTTCAGCCCGGGATATTTTGCAGGAAGCGGGATTTGATGTAAAAATATGTCTCCCCTTTGAAATGGAACGGACAGCGGATTTCCCCAGAGATATCCGTTTTCACAGACTGGACCGTGAACTGCCCGGTGCGTTTATGGTGGTCTGCTTTGGTGGCGACGGAACGATCCTCCATATGGCAAAGGCTGCTACCCGTCAGGGCGTGCCGATCTTAGGCGTGAATATGGGAACCCTTGGGTTTATGGCAGAACTGGAGAGCAGTGAGCTGTCTATGCTCCGTAACCTTGCAGACGGAAAATATACCTTGGATGAGCGGATGATGCTGGATGTAACCGTACACCGGGATCGGGATATTATTTTCCACGATATATGTCTCAATGATGTGGTGGTAACCAAAGGTGCAGTAGCCCGGATTGTTCACCTGAATGTACGCTGCGACGGCATTCAGGCGATGGAATGTAACGGAGACGGTGTGATTTTGGCAACTCCCACCGGGTCTACAGCCTATAACTTGTCTGCAGGCGGGCCTGTAGTGGAGCCGGAAGCGGCCAGTATACTTATTACTCCCATTTGTGCCCACGATATGGTTAGCCGTAGCATTGTAGCGTCTGACAAGCGTGTGATTACAGTCGGTCTGGTGAAAAATACCCACCGTAGCGCCTATCTGTCTGTGGACGGCGGAAAAGCATTGCGCATCAATGCGGGGGATGTAACAACTGTAAAAAAATCCCCTCTGACAACGAAGTTAGTCCGTCTTAAGGATCGCAGCTTCTACGATGTAATCAACCAAAAATTTAAGAATAGCTGAGGTAATTGCCGTGAAAAGTCAAAGACAGGCAAAAATAATGGAAATCATTACCACCCGGAATGTGGAGACCCAGGAGCAGCTTCTGGAAGCTCTGCAGGCGGAGGGGTTTAACAGCACCCAAGCTACGATTTCCAGAGATATTAAAGAACTGCGCATTGTAAAAGAGCTGTCAAACTTGGGTACATACCGCTATGCGACCTCTACCGGGGAAATTGGCAATTCTTTTACAGCACGGCTTAATAAGATTTTTCGGGAATGTGTTATAAGCTATGATTACGCTCAGAATATCATTATTATCCGAACACTGCCCGGCCTTGCTTCTGCGGCAGGCTCTGCCATTGACGCTATGAGCCTGAGCACTATTGTGGGGTCTCTTGCCGGTGATGATACGGTGATGATCGTTATGCGGGACACCAATGCCGCTGCGGCATTTTGCGGTGAGATCAAGAATCTGATAGGCTAAGCTGGAGGAAAAGTATATGCTGCAAGTGCTGCATATTGAAAATATTGCGGTGATCGAGTGTGCAGATATTGCCTTTGACCGAGGATTTAATGTACTTACCGGTGAGACCGGTGCGGGTAAATCCATTGTCATTGATGCTATTTCTGCCATTATCGGTGAACGCGCTTACCGGGATATGATTCGCACAGGCACAGAAAAAGCCTCTGTTCAGGCCGTGTTTTCCGATGTGCCGGAGCTTCCTTGGTTTAGAGAAAACGGTGTTTCCTATGAGGAAGAAACGGTAATTCAAAGAGAAATTTATCTCGATGGAAGAAATGTTTGCCGTGTCAATGGCAGTTTGGTGTCCGTTTCCGTTTTGCGGAAGCTGGGCAGACAGCTCATTGACATCCACGGTCAGCACGACAGCGCATCTTTGTTTGATGAGAACAATCATCTGCAATTTTTAGACGATTTTGCCGCCAACGAAGAGCTGCGGACAGAATACAAAGAGAAATACGATTCTGTTTGCGCTCTGCGCCGGGAAATCGACAGGATTTCTATGGATGAGGGTGAAAAGCTGCGCCGTATGGAAACCCTGCGCTATCAAATTGCAGAAATTGAGAAGGCGGAACTGGAAATTGGGGAGGACACCGTTTTAGAAGAGCGGCGGAAGCTCCTGCAAAACAGTGAAAAGCTCAGCGACGGCATTGAAACTGCTGTTCAGGCATTGTACGGCGGCGATGACTCCGATGGCGCAGTTGCTCTTTTGCAGGAAGCCCAGCGGGAAATGGCGCGCCTGTCCCGTTATACGGATATGTATAGCGCTGTGCAGGAAAGACTTGCGGATCTTATGTATCAGGTGCAGGATGTGGCAGAAGAGATCCGTTCTGCCCGGGACGATTTAAGCTATTCTCCTCAGGAATTGGATAGAATAGAGGAGAGACTGGATATTATCCACCGTCTGCGGAAAAAGTACGGCGCCACCTGCGAGGAAATTCTTTCCTATATGGAGCAGGCAAAGGCTGAGCTTGACGAAATTGAATTTGCCGATGACCATTTGGAGAAGCTGAAAAGGAAACTGCAAAAGGCGGAAACGGAAGCTTGGTCTGCGGCCGATTGCTTGACGGAGAACCGGCAGGCGCGGGCGAAGGCAATGGCGGAGGCCATCTGCTCAGAGCTTGCCCAACTGGATATGCCGAAAGTGCAGTTTTCCTGTGAGTTTACAAAAACAGAATTGACACTAAGCGGCGCGGACGGGGTCGCCTTTTATATGTCTGCCAACGCAGGCGAAGCCCTGAAGCCTATGAGCAAGGTCGCCTCCGGCGGTGAGCTTGCCCGAATTATGCTGGCAATGAAAAATGTGCAGGCAGAGAAGGATCGGATCGATACCTTGATCTTTGATGAGGTAGATACCGGCGTTTCCGGACGCGCCGCCCAAAAGGTGGCAGAAAAGCTCAGAAGCGTATCGGTTAACAAGCAGGTTTTGTGTGTAACCCATTTGCCTCAACTGGCGGCGCTGGCAAATACCCATTTGCTGATTGCCAAAGAGGAGCGAAACGGGCGTACTTATACTACCGTAACACCGCTGGATAAAGTTGGTCGCACCCGTGAGCTTGCCCGGATTATCGGCGGCGCAAATATTACGGAAACAACCTTAAAGAGCGCGGAAGAAATGCTCCGCACTTGACAAATGGCTATTGTTTCGTTATCATACAGAAAGAAAACACGGTGATGGGATGAAGTAAGCACACCCCTTCTTTCAGAGAGCTGCCGGTTGGTGCAAGACAGCAGAATGTGTGCCCAAATACCTCCCGGAGTGGCCTCCTTGAAAAAGCAGTAGGGGAGGACGGGTGCGCCCGAAAAAGCGCAGGGTGTTTTTAACACCGTGAGGGCATAGCTGTGAGGCTATGCTGAACCAGAGGTGGTACCGCGTATTTTACGTCCTCTGTCCGAAAGGACAGGGGACTTTTTATTTTGGAGGAAAGAAAAATGCAATTATATGATGAGCTGGTAGCAAGAGGACTGATCGCCCAGGTTACCAATGAAGAAGAAATCAAAGAAATGATCAATAACGGCAAGGCCACATTTTATATTGGCTTTGATCCTACCGCAGACTCTCTGCACGTGGGCCACTTTATGGCGTTGTGCCTGATGAAGCGTCTGCAGATGGCGGGCAACAAGCCCATTGCCCTGATCGGCGGCGGTACGGCTATGATCGGCGACCCCTCCGGCAGAACCGATATGCGTTCAATGATGACCCGGGAAACCATTGAGCATAACTGCGCCTGTTTTAAGAAGCAGATGGAGCGGTTTATCGAGTTTGGCGAAGATAAGGCGCGGATGGTCAACAATGCCGATTGGCTCTTAAACCTCAACTATGTGGAATTTATCCGTGAAATCGGCGGCTGCTTCTCTGTGAACAATATGCTCCGGGCGGAGTGCTTCAAGCAGAGAATGGAAAAGGGTCTTTCCTTCCTGGAATTTAACTATATGCCTATGCAGTCCTACGACTTTTACTACCTGTTCAAGGAGTACGGCTGTAATATGCAGTTCGGCGGCAACGACCAGTGGAGCAATATGCTGGGCGGCACGGAGCTGATTCGTAAAAAGCTGGGTAAGGATGCTCACGCTATGACCATCACCCTGCTTCTCAACTCAGAGGGCAAGAAGATGGGTAAGACCGCCAAGGGCGCTGTTTGGCTTGACCCCAACAAGACCTCTCCCTACGATTTCTACCAGTACTGGCGCAATGTGGAGGATGCGGATGTTCTCAAGTGCATCCGTATGCTGACCTTCCTGCCCTTGGAGCAAATCAACGAGATGGACAGCTGGAAGGATGCCAAACTGAACGAAGCAAAGGAAATTTTGGCCTTTGAGCTGACGAAGCTTGTCCACGGCGAGGAAGAAGCTATGAAGGCACAGGCCTCTGCCAAGGCACTGTTTATGGGCGGCGGCGATGCGGATATGCCCACAACGGAAATTGGCGCAGACCAGCTTGTTGACGGCAAAATCGGTATTTTGAATCTGATGGTTGCCTGCGGTCTTGCACCCTCTAACAAGCAGGCGCGCCAGCTGGTAGAGCAGGGCGGTGTCTTTGTCAATGATGAGAAAGTACCGGCACCTCAGTTTGCTGTATCTGCGGAAATGCTCAAGGAAGGCGTAAAGATCCGTAAGGGCAAAAAGGTATTCCATAAGGCAATCCTGAAATAAGAACAAAGGGCGGAATTCTTCCGCCCTTTCACAAATTACTGGACATTTTTACAAAAAATGCTATAATGAATCTATGCTATGCCAAAACTATTGATTGGAGGTTCCCGCATGAAACTCAATTATAAGCGTACAATTCTGGTTGGCTTTGCCTTTTTCCTGATCTGTGCATTCTGGCAGGCCTATGATGCAACTATCCCTGTAATCCTGACAAATAAGTTTGGTATGTCCCAGACCTGGTCTGGCGTCATTATGGCGCTGGATAATGTTCTGGCTGTGTTTATGCTGCCGATTTTCGGTGCGCTGTCGGATAAATGCGTGAAAAGCAAGACCGGCCGCCGTACGCCCTTTATTATGGTCGGTACGATTATTGCGGCAGCTGTCCTTGTTGCCCTGAGCTTTGTAGACGGTGCGCAACTGAAAAATATTTCCGATGTCGCCGCTATTGATGATCCTGCCACCCTCGGTGCAATTTATGATCAGCAGGCAGACCGGGAATTGATGACACCTGACGGTGAAGCCTTTGTTCTTAGCGATGTCTTTGAAAAAGACGCATTTATGGTCATTACAAGCCAGATTGAAGATGAAAACGGAAAGCTTGTAACAAACCCTGATTATACCAACTATGTTGCGCCCGCCCGTCAGGCCTGCGCTGCAGACGCGACAGCCGAAAATCCCACAACGCTGATTTTGTTTGTGGCGCTTTTGCTGGCAGTACTTATTGCGATGGCGGTGTTCCGCAGCCCTGCCGTGGCGCTGATGCCGGATGTAACCATAAAGCCCCTCCGCTCCAAGGGAAATGCCATAATTAATCTGATGGGTACTGCAGGCGGTATTTTAGTGCTGGTATTGGGCATTGTGTTTGCTACTGGTAATGTTAAGAATTCTATGATGAATTACACTGTATACTACGGTGTAATTGCAGCGCTGATGATCGGTGCGCTGATTGTATTCCGCCTAACTGTCCGTGAGCCTAAGTGGGCGGCAGAAATGCGAGAAGAGAGTAACCGTTTGGGCATTGATGAGACAGAGCCTGAGAATGATGAAAGCGACCGAAAGCTGAACAAGGAAGAAAAGCGCAGCTTGCTGCTGATCTTGGCTTCCGTAGCCCTTTGGTATATCGGCTATAATGCAGTTACCTCTAAGTACTCTTTGTATGCCAGCCGTGTGCTGGATATGGACTACAACACCACCCTTCTGCTTGCCCAGGGAGCGGCAATCGTTG
>SVKZ01000044.1 GCA_015068165.1 Oscillospiraceae bacterium | reverse complement strand
GAGGCAACTCATACTCAGTATGATTGCCTCCTTTTCTTCTGTCTGATAAAAAATGAATTGGGCAGTGCTGTGTCGTGTGCTCCAATAACAGTTGACCTATTTGTAAAGATATAATCGTTTTGTCGGCAACTATACAAGATGCATTTAGCAATGCATTTGTTGCTCTAATGTATGTCTTATAGCACACATTTTCACCCCATAAAACCAAATCAGGCAACCCAGTTTTGCATGGTTCCTTATTGCTTAAACACATACTATTAACTGCTCCAAAAAGGTGAATTACATCTGTTTCACTATCAATTATCCTTTGGTTTATTGCTTCACATGTGATAAGTGTAGAAATTATACCCTTCTTTTGCAACTGGATAATCTGCTCATAATATGGCGTATCTTCGCGGCCAGAATTCTCAATATCATTAATTAGTGACCAAAACTTTTGCGGAGCTTTTTTCATTAACCCCCGCGTCAATTTTTCGATATTCGTATTGCTTGTCCTAAATGCATGTGAGCTGTCCACAAAAACAAATGGATATTGCAATTTTCCAAGGAGCTCGTCCATCCATTATCCCCTCTTCGTTAGAAAGTGTTTTGTGCCGTTCTTAATATGCCATCATTAGTATATGCTAGGATACTCTTGCATATGACAAGCAACACAACAGGACCGCCCGGTATGGGCGGTCCTTTGCGTTGGGGGAGTTAATTATTTAGTTCTTGGGAGAGGCGGTGGGCGAGTTTGAGGGCGGCGATAAAGCCGGATTGTTGGTGGAGACGGCAGAGGTTACAGACAAGGTCGATGATAGCGTCCTTTTCCTTGAGGGTTTTATCGGACAGGGCGTTATAGAGGTCATCAAAGGCCTGTTTGATCTCGTCGGTATCATCGGTGCAGACGTGCTCGTAATAGGTATTATACAGGAGCTCCAGGACTGTGTCGGCATCGGAGCAGAGTTTCTTCATATCCATAGCTCAGTCCTCCTTGTAATCGGTGGGTCTAAAATTTGCGCCGATTTCCGCAAGGTGTTGGTTATAGATTTCGCTGGCAAAACGGTTTTGGCACTCCTGTGTAACGTCTAGCAGGACTGTCTTGTTCTGGTGCCATTGGCGGAGTCCATCTAGATATCTTCCACGGCGTTTGTCATCTATGATAAAAGGTGTCACATAGTTACGCAAACATTCCTTAAACAAGAGCAATCGTCCTACCCTGCCGTTGTAATCCTCAAATGGAAAAATCCGTACAAACGCTACATGAAGGTCAAGAATATCTTCCTTTGTTATTTCCGATGTGCGTTCATAATCATCAAAAAGTGTTTTCAAAGACGCCGCAATCGACACCTGTGGTGCAATAAAGCTTTCTTTCCTTGCAGATTTTGCGTTACGATACTCTCCAGGCTCTACTCTATTCATCTCTGCATCAACAGTTCCTGCTGTCAGCATTGCGTGCAGATTTCGAACAAATTTAGCTGTCAACGGTGTCCGAATATTATCGACAACATAATTCACGCACCGTATATGATTTAGTGTTTCAATTAAATCCGATACTTTTATGGGTTCAAACATCTCCCCTACTTTTCCTTTTTTATAAATCATTTCTACTTGGTTGCGGGTCAATCGATTACTTGCTAAGCGATTAGAACTGTACGTTAAATTCACAATCACATAGTCATACAATCCGTGAAATGATTTCTTTTTCTTCTGCTGCATCAACTTCTTCGCAAGTGGAGAAAACTCCATATTCGCCTTACTTTCCACAGTCGTGGAATTCGGTTTTTTAGCGTTTTTCGGAATTTTCCACCCCTCTTCTGTTAAGACGGCGTCGGAAATCTTGCCTTCCTTGCAATATCTGCGAACCATTGCTCCAGATACCGCCCAATTTTCTGCTGCTTCTTTTACTGTCATATACTTCATAATGATTTCTCCTTTTGCGGTTTGATTTATCATGACAGTTGCAAGGGGTGCAACCATCAATAACCCTGCAACTTCCATGCCAGAGTTACGCCAGAATACATACGAAAAAGACGAAATCAACGAAGCAAACAGAATAAATATACGGAATACACGGGCTAAACGAAAGCAAAAATGCAGAAAAAGTAGCCAATATGTATAAGCGAAAGAATGGCATTCAAGAGGTCAGCGGTTCGATCACGCATATCTCTTCCATCGAATATATTATGTGTAAGAAAATTCTTGAAACTCAAGTTTACCTCAGACAAATAACCTCTTTTTTGCCGCACCCTTGTATATAGGTTGCAAACAAAATCCACCCTACCTTTCCTATATTCGCAAATACACGAAAATTATGCAGTGATTATGCAAAAAACTGCATTTTTTTTAGTTTTTGCATTGACTTGAAAAGACAAAAGTGATAAACTGTGATGTAATATACAGATAACGCGATGATGAAAACCAGTACACACCCATCCGTTTCTCCAGAGAGCTGCCGGTCGGTGCAAGGCAGTGAGGCCAGGGTGCGGAATTCCTTTCGGAGCGGCTTTGCTGAACAGGCAGTAGGCGAAGACGGGAAAGCCCGATACAGCTTGCGGATCGCACGCGATCCCACGAGGCCGCATATGCGGTAAACTGAGGTGGTACCACAGGAATTTCTTGTCCTCTGCTCTATGGAGCAGAGGGCTTTTCATTTATAATACAGAAGGTGATCGCTATGGTAATTACAGACTTTTTGGAAAGAAATGCAAGACTTTACGGACAAGACAGTTGCCTTGTGGAAATCAACCCCTCCGAGGAGCGGGATAAAGCCGCTACCTGGTGGGACTTTAACCTGATCGAAAGCGCCAGCCAGGACGTTCCCTACCGTCGGGAAATGACCTGGAAGGATTTTGACCGCAAGGCAAACCGCTTTGCCAACCTCCTTTTGAGCCGCGGCTTAAAAAAGGGCACAAAGGTTGCCATTTTGCTGATGAACTGCATCGAATGGCTGCCGATTTACTTTGGTATTTTGAAAGCCGGCTGTATTGCTGTGCCTATGAACTTCCGCTACAGCAGTGATGAAATCCAGTACTGTCTCGACCTTGCAGACGTGGAGGTTTTGGTATTCGGCCCGGAGTTTATCAGCCGGTTAGATACCATCGAGAAGAATATTCCCGGGGTTAAAACTTTGTTCTTTGTGGGCAAAAACGGCCCTGTCTACAGTGAAAACTGTATTGCGTTGATGCAATTCTGCTCCTCCAGTGCCCCTCCCGTGGCGCTAAAAGAAACCGACGATGCGGCGATTTATTTTTCCTCCGGCACCACCGGCTTCCCGAAAGCCATTTTACATAATCATCAGGCCTTGGTTCACTCCTGTCTGACCGAACAAAATCACCACTGCCAAAGCCGGGAGGATGTGTTTCTCTGTATTCCTCCCCTGTACCATACCGGCGCAAAAATGCACTGGTTTGGCTCTCTGCTGTCCGGCTCAAAGGCAGTCCTACTCCGGGGTGTCAAGCCGGAGTGGATTCTGCGGGCAGTTACAGAAGAGCGCTGTACCATCGTATGGCTATTGGTGCCGTGGGCGCAGGATCTTTTGGACGCTATTGACGACAAAAGAGTGGATTTAAGCAAATATCGCTTAGGGCAGTGGCGGCTGATGCATATCGGTGCCCAACCTGTTCCTCCCAGCCTGATTCATCGCTGGATGAAGGTATTCCCCCACCATCAGTATGATACCAACTACGGCCTTTCCGAATCTATCGGTCCCGGCTGTGTACACTTGGGTATGGAAAATGTTCATAAGGTTGGTGCCATTGGCAAACCCGGCTACGGCTGGCAGGCGAAAATCGTAGATGAACGGGGTCAGGAAGTGGAAAAGGGCGATGTCGGCGAGCTGATCGTTCAAGGCGACGGTGTAATGCAGTGTTACTACAAAAACCCCAATGCAACTGCCGAGGTTTTGAAGGACGGCTGGCTCTTTACCGGCGATATGGCCCGGGAGGACGAGGATGGCTTTATTTACTTGGTAGACCGGAAGAAAGATGTGGTTATTTCCGGCGGTGAGAACCTGTATCCTGTACAGATTGAAGATTTCCTCCGTTCCTTCCATAAGATTAAGGATGTGGCAGTTATCGGTCTGCCCGATGCCCGGCTGGGCGAAATTGCCGCAGCTATCATTGAGCTGAAAGATGGCGAAACCTGCACCGAAGCAGAGATTGACGAATTCTGTACCGCTCTGCCCCGGTACAAGCGCCCCCGCAAGATTTTCTTTGACAAGGTTCCCCGCAATCCCACCGGCAAAATTGAAAAGCCGGCTCTGCGTGAAAAGTACTGCCACGGTCGTTTGGTAGAGGTGCAAATCACAGGCTGACCTTTCCCCCCGGTTACATAGAAAAGAGGTTTCCTTTATGGATATGGTTATTAAACTTGGAATGCTTGTTGTCTTTTTCGGCATTATGATCGGTGTAGGTTTATATTGTCGCAAACATGCAACGGATGTGGACGGCTTTGTATTGGGCGGCAGAAGCGTCGGCCCCTGGCTGACTGCCTTTGCTTTCGGTACATCTTATTTTAGCGCGGTTGTTTTTGTTGGCTATGCCGGTCAGTTCGGATGGAAATACGGCATCGCCGCCACTTGGGCAGGTATTGGTAACGCGCTGATCGGTTCGCTAATGGCGTGGGCTGTGCTTGGTCGCCGCACCCGGGTAATGTCCCAGCACTTAAACAGCGCCACAATGCCCCAATTTTTCGAATCCCGTTTCAACAGCAAAGCGCTGAAAATCACCGCATCCGTAATTATTTTCATCTTCTTAATTCCCTATACCGCCTCTTTGTATAACGGTCTTAGCCGCCTGTTTGGTATGGCCTTTGACATTGACTATTCCGTATGTGTCATCGTAATGGCACTACTGACTGCCGTTTATGTTATTGTGGGGGGCTATATGGCTACCGCCATTAACGATTTTATCCAAGGTATTATTATGCTGGTGGGTATCGTTGCAGTAATCGCAGCCGTGCTCAATTCCAAAGGCGGATTTATGGAAGCCCTTAACGGCTTGGGACAAATTACCGACCCTGCCGTTTCCGAAACCCCCGGTGTGTTCAATTCCTTCTTTGGCCCCGATCCCATCAATCTTTTGGGTGTGGTATTGCTGACAAGTCTTGGCACTTGGGGTCTTCCCCAGATGGTACAGAAATTCTATGCCATCAAGAGTGAAAAGGCTATCAACAAAGGTATGATTATCTCCACCGTTTTTGCTTTGGTGGTTGCCGGCGGCTGTTATTTCTTAGGTGGCTTCGGACGGCTGTTCTCCGACCAGATTGACATATCTGCCGGCGGTTATGACTCCATCATCCCCACGATGCTTTCTCAACTGTCTCCGTTTTTGATTGCGGTTGTGGTTGTTTTGGTGCTGTCTGCCTCTATGTCTACCCTCTCTTCCCTTGTTTTGGCATCCAGCTCCACGCTCACGCTGGATTTTATCAAGGGCACTGTAGTCAAGGAACTGAGTCCCAAAAAACAGCTTCTGATTATGCGGATTTTTATTGCTATCTTCATTGCCATTTCCGTGGTAATTGCCATTGTGCAATATAAATCCAGTGTAACCTTTATCGCCCAGCTGATGGGCGTAAGCTGGGGCGCGCTGGCCGGTGCATTTTTAGCGCCGTTTTTGTACGGACTTTACTGGAAACGGGCGACCAAAATTTCCGTCTGGGTCAGCTTCCTTTTCTCTACCGTCGTTATGCTTGCCAATATTTTCTGGCCTGAGGCTTTCCCCGCTCTGCTCCGTTCCCCCATTAACGCAGGTGTATTTTGTATGCTGGCAGGGCTTTTGATTGTACCGGTAGTGAGTCTGATCACCCGTCCTCCGGAAAAAGAATATATTGACCGGGTATTTTCCTGCTATACAAAGAAAGTGGTGGTATCTGCCACCGATGCCATTGGTGAACCGATCCAAAAGGAGGAAACAAAATGAAACAGCTCATTTTGGGCAACGAAGCCGTTGCCCGTGGACTATACGAAGCCGGATGCAGTTTTGTATCCAGCTACCCCGGCACACCCAGTACGGAAATTACCGAAGCGGTGGCCAAATACCCCGAAGTTTATGCCGAATGGGCGCCCAATGAAAAAGTAGCGATGGAAGCCGCCTTCGGCGCTTCCCTCGCAGGCCGCAGATCCTTTTGCGGTATGAAGCACGTAGGCCTAAATGTGGCGGCCGACCCTCTGTTCACCATCTCCTATACCGGTGTCAACGGCGGTATGGTCATCGGTGTGGCAGACGATGCCGGTATGCACTCCTCTCAGAACGAGCAGGACTCTCGCCATTACGCCCGGGCTGCCAAGATCCCGATGCTGGAGCCCTCCGATTCTGCGGAAGCGTTGGCCTTTGCCAAGCTGGCATACGAACTGTCCGAGCAGTTTGATACCCCCGTATTACTTAAAATGTGTACCCGTGTTTCCCACTCCCAAAGTGTGGTAGAGACCGGCGAGCGGGTAGAATGTGTCAAAGAATATAAAAAAGATATTCCCAAATATGTTATGATGCCCGGCAACGCCAAAAAGCGCCATCCCGTGGTAGAAGCCCGTACTAAGGCGCTGATTGCTTACGCAGAAGAAGCTGCCATTAACCGTGTGGAAAGCGGAAAAAATAACGCTATTGGTATTATTACTTCCTCTACCTCCTACCAGTATGTAAAAGAGGTCTGCGGAGACACCTATCCCGTATTAAAGATCGGTATGATTTGGCCGCTTCCGGAGGAGAAAATCCGTCAGTTTGCCGCTTCTGTTGACCGTTTGGTCGTTGTGGAGGAGTTGGACGGCTTTATTGAGAGCCATTGCCGGGATTTAGGACTTACCTGCACTGGCAAATCCGAATTTTCCTGTATTGACGAGCTGATGCCTTTGACCGTTGCCGCTAAATTGGCAACGCCTTGGCAGACCGGCATAAAATTAGAGGATGTCATTCCCCCCAGACCTCCTGTTATGTGCGCCGGCTGTCCCCACAGAGGCCTGTTCTACACCCTGAAAAAGAACAAAATTACCGTTTTGGGTGATATCGGCTGTTACACACTGGGTGCAGTTGCCCCTCTATCCGCTGTTGACAGCGTGATCTGTATGGGCGCTTCTGTATCCGGACTGCACGGCTTCAGTAAATCCCAGCAAGGTGCTATGGATGGAAATACCGTTGCTGTTATCGGCGATTCTACCTTTATGCACTCCGGCATCACCGGCCTTGTGAATATGGCATACAATGAATCCAATGCCACTGTTATCATCGTGGATAACTCCATTACCGGTATGACCGGCCACCAGCAGAACCCCACCACCGGCTTTAACCTCAAGGGCGACCCCTGCGCTAAGATTGATTTGGAAACCCTCTGCCACGCAGTGGGCATCCGCCGGGTGCGGGTCATTGACCCCTACAATCTCAAAGAATGTGAGGCCGTTATTAAAGAAGAGCTGGCCGCCAACGAGCCTTCCGTCATCATTTCCCGCCGTCCGTGCGCACTGCTGAAATATGTTAAGCATAACGCGCCCTTGGCTGTGGATACCGATAAGTGTGTAGGCTGCAAGGCCTGCATGAAGATTGGCTGTCCTGCTATCAGTATTGTTGACGGTAAGGCAAAGGTAGATGAAACATTGTGTGTCGGCTGCGGCGTATGCGAACAGCTTTGCAAATTCGGCGCACTGCAAAGCCCCAAGGAGGTCTGAATATGAAAACACAAAATGTGATGATCGTCGGTGTAGGCGGTCAGGGCAGTCTTTTAGCCTCCAAGCTTTTGGGTCGCTTACTGTTGAATAAAGGCTATGATATTAAAGTTTCCGAGGTTCACGGTATGAGTCAGCGGGGCGGCAGCGTGGTAACCTATGTCCGCTTTGGCGACAAGGTTTATTCTCCCGTTATTGACAAAGGACAGGCCGATTTCATTGTCTCTTTTGAGCTTTTGGAGGCCGCCCGGTGGACAGAGTACTTAAAGCCCGGTGGAAGGATCATTACCAACACCCAAAAAATTAACCCCATGCCCGTGATTATCGGTGCCGCCGAATATCCGGAGGCTTTGGAAGAAAAAATGAAGCAATCCGGCATTGATTTAGATGCGCTGGATGCGCTGACCCTGGCTGAACAAGCAGGTTCTGCCAAAGCGGTTAATTTAGTACTGATGGGCCGGCTGTCTAAGTACTTTGACATCCCCCAGGAAGAGTGGATGCAGGCCATTGAAGCCAGCGTTCCCCCGAAGTTTTTGGAAATGAACAAAATTGCATTTAAGCTCGGCGCGGAGGCATAAAGGAGATACCGTTATGAACAATTACTATCAGCCAGAAATCGAAACAATGCCCTATGATCGGCTTCGGGCTTTACAAAACGAGCGCCTTGTAAAGCAGGTGCGCCATGTTTGGGAAAATGTGCCCTATTACCGCCAAAAAATGGAGGAAAAGGGGGTTGCCCCCGAGGATATTCAAAGTGTGGATGATCTGCATAAGCTCCCCTTCCTCTGCAAGGACGACCTGCGGAAAGCTTATCCCTACGGGCTCAAAGGTGTTCCCCTTTCTGACTGTGTCCGCATCCATTCCACCTCCGGTACAACCGGAAAGCGCGTAGTCGCCTTCTACACCCAGCACGATATTGACCTTTGGGACGATTGCTGCGCCCGTGCATTGGTAGCCGCAGGTGCAACCAGCGAGGATATCTGCCACATTGCCTACGGCTTCGGTCTTTTTACCGGCGGTGCAGGTCTTAACGGTGGCTCTCATAAGGTAGGCTGTCTGACACTGCCTATGTCCTCCGGCAACACCGAACGACAGCTACAGTTTATGACAGACCTTGGCTCTACCATTCTCTGCTGCACCCCCTCCTATGCTGCTTATTTGGCAGAATCTATCCACGAGCAGGGCATCCGGGAGCAAATCAAACTCAAGGCCGGTATTTTCGGTGCGGAAGCCTGGAGCGAGGATATGCGCCACGATATTGAAAACAAACTGGGCATCAAGGCCTACGATATTTACGGACTTACCGAAACCTCCGGCCCGGGCGTTGCCTTTGAATGCAGCGAGCAGACCGGTATGCACATTAACGAAGACCACTTTATTGCCGAAATCATCGATCCGGACACCGGGGAGGTACTGCCCGAGGGCAGTAAGGGCGAGCTGGTATTTACCGCAATTACCAAGGAAGCCTTCCCCCTTCTTCGTTACCGCACAAGAGATATTTGTGTGCTTACCCGTAAAAAGTGTTCCTGCGGACGCACCCATGTCAAAATGAGCAAGCCTATGGGACGTAGCGACGATATGCTGATTATTCGCGGCATTAATGTCTTCCCGTCCCAGATTGAAACGGTCCTGATCCAGCAGGGCTATCCTGCCAACTATCAGATCATCGTGGATCGGGTAAACAACTCCGACACCTTCGAGGTTATGGTGGAAATGAACCCGGAGATGTTCTCCGATTCCCTGGCAAAGATCGCCGACGCGGAAAAGAAGCTGGTAGAAGCCCTCAAGGCGATGCTGGGCATTGCCGCAAAGGTAAAGCTGGTAGCACCCAAGACCATTGCCCGCAGTGAAGGCAAGGCTGTCCGTGTTATTGACAAACGTAAGATCTGAGGAGGTATTTTTATGAGCGTTCATCAAATCTCCGTATTTTTGGAAAACCGTACAGGTCAGTTATCCGAGATTACCCAGCTTCTTGCCCAAAATCACATTGACATCCGGGCCATCTCCATTGCAGAGACCGCAGATTACGGTCTTGCCCGTATGATCGTGGATGACGCACCCAAAGCCAGCAACATTTTGCTACAGCACGGTGATGTTCTGTCTATGACCCCTGTTTGGGCGGTAGAAGTGCCTGACCGTCCCTCCGGTCTTGCAGATCTTCTGACTGTCCTTGCCCAAAACCACATTGATGTGGAGTATATGTACTCTCTGTTTGCCCATCGGGACGATTGCGCCTATATGGTTCTGCGAATCTCCGATGAGGAGACCTTCACCGCCGCCTTGGCAGCAAACAGCATTAAAATTGTCTCCGCAGAGGAATTGGGTCTGAAATAAACCCTCTTATATAAAACAAAAAGCCTTGAAAACCATCGGTTTTCAGGGCTTTTTACTTTTTGGTATTATTCCAAGCCGCCGCTGCGGATATACTCTGCCAACAAATCTCGGGCATCGGTGCCGGGGGAAAGATATTCTACCACGGTTAAGTTAAGAAAATCATATGTCCAGGAATCTGCAATAATATAATAGGTTTTATTGTACTCCAGATTGTTTCTTACATTCTGTCCGTAGGTTTCATAATACAGATTATAGCTTCCGTTGTTAAAAAAACTATTTCTCAGAGCACTTCCCTTGACCGCACATAGGGCAATTTCATTATCGAAGGGCAGTAGGCTCATCAACTCGGCATAACGCACATCTCCTTTGTAGAGATTATAGGGACTTCTTGTATTAAAGGAACCGCCGCCTAAGACGATGTCATATTCCTCTTCCGTTTCCTTTTGTTTCAAGGTTTACATAAAACCTTCCCATGTCATTTCAGCTGACCCTGAGCGAAGTCGAAGGGGAACGGAGAAATCCGTTTCTTCTTTAGAACGGATTCCTCGGCTACGCTCGCAATGACAATGAGTCCGGTAAAAATAGATAATTCCGCAAACGGGCAATGTAAATTTTTACTCGTACTACTTTTTTCGACATTTTTGGGCATTTTTCACAAGAAATTCCAGCAAATTCCAAACTTTTTCCATTGCATTTTGGAGTTAGCTCCCAAATATTAGTGGCTTTTTAGGTTGACACGCAGGGGTGCTTATGGTATAATGCAGACGAAGCTTCTATATGGGAAGCAAAAAATCATGCAAAAATTGCACAAAAATTAATAAAGGAGAGATCCCCAATGAACAAGAAAAATTTACGCAAGGGCTTTACCACCG
>SVKZ01000043.1 GCA_015068165.1 Oscillospiraceae bacterium | reverse complement strand
GGATAAATCACAAAATTTTTATAATAATTTTGGTGCAAATGTAGAAAATTTTTACCTTCTTTTCCGTTTTCTTTTCCTTTGTTTAAGTAGTGGCGATCCTGAATCGCCCATCTTATCGCAAACGATGGTCTTCCGGGTCGATGTAGGCATCGGCCCCTACAATCTTCACCAGAGGTGTATTCTAAATCTGTCGGTGCAGCCGACACCATAATTCTGCATTTAGCATTCCGCATTCAAAACGGGTGTCGGTTTCCCGACACCCTTAATTTTATCCCTTATATCTTGGCTCGCAGGTGAGATTTACACCCAGCCGCTTAAATGTCTTTTCGTCTACCGGCGATAAAATCACAGAGGAATGCACCTGGCAGCCCCGAAGCTTGGGAAGCTGCTCCATCGCCTGCTCCGCCCGGGGATCGCTGGCGGCGCAGATCGAAAGTGCGATCAGCACCTCATCTGTATGCAGTCGGGGATTGCGGTTGCCGAAATGATCTACCTTCAGGTGCTGAATGGGGTCGATAACCTCCGGCGCGATCAAATGCAGATCATCCGTGATCCCGGCCAGCGCCTTCAACGCATTCAAAACCAGCGCCGCCGACGCACCCAGCAAAGAAGATGTCTTGCCCGTTACGATCCGTCCGTCTAATAACTCCATAGCCGCCGCAGGCTTGCCGGTAAGCTCCGCTTTTTCCAGCGCAGGCGCTACCACCCGGCGGTTACATTCGCTGACACCGGTCTTTTTCATCAGAAGCTCCATTTTCAGCACTTCCATATCGGTGGCCTTTCCCTGCTTCTGCTGGCACATAATATCGTAATACCGGCGAATAATTTCCTGACGGGACGCATTTCGGCACGCTTCATCATCCGTAATACAATATCCCGCCATATTCACGCCCATATCCGTAGGCGACTTATAAGGGCACTCTCCTAATATCCGCTCGAAAATGGCCACCAGTACAGGAAACGCCTCCACATCCCGGTTATAATTAACAGTAGTTGTGCCGTAAGCCTCCAAATGGAAGGGATCGATCATATTTACGTCGTTCAAATCCGCCGTAGCCGCTTCATAGGCCAAGTTTACCGGATGGCTCAGGGGCAGGTTCCATATCGGGAATGTTTCAAACTTGGCATACCCGGCTTTCACGCCCCGTTTATGTTCGTGATAAAGCTGACTTAAACAAGTTGCCAGTTTTCCGCTTCCCGGTCCGGGGGCAGTAATTACCACCAACTCCCGGCTTGTCTCAATATAATCATTTTTGCCGTAGCCCCCATCGCTGACAATATGGGAAATATTTGCAGGGTATCCCTCGATCTCGTAATGATGGTAAACCCGAATGCCCATAGCCTCCAACCGTGCCTGGAACGCCCGGACACTGAGCTGATCGTTATAACGGGTCAAGACCACGGAGCTGACATACAGCCCCAAGCCATGGAAAATATCAATGAGGCGAATCACATCCCGGTCATAGGTAATTCCCAAGTCTCCGCGGATTTTATTCTTCTCAATATCATCGGCATTGATAGTAATTACCAGCTCTACCTTCTCCTTGATCTGCAGCAACATCCGCAGCTTACTATCCGGCTGAAAACCCGGCAGTACCCGAGCAGCGTGGTAATCATCGTAGAGCTTTCCGCCAAATTCCAGATAAAGCTTGCCACCAAAGGTGTCAATCCGGTCCTGAATGTGCGCAGATTGTATCTTTATATATTTATCGTTATCAAAGCCGATCATAGGACTCTCTTCCTTCCGCAAATATTCCCTACCACTCATTATAAACCCTGCCGACCAAATAATCAAGACCGCTGCAGAAAGAATTCTGCAGCGGTCTTAATATCAATTACATTCAAAACCGACCATCAGGCCACCCTTTTCCGCATAGAAGCTACACAACCCCATACAGGTATCGTGTATGACCTGTGCCTCGGGAAATTTCGCCAGCACCAGCTCCTGCAATTTTTCCGCCGCAGGGAAATTGCGACAGTTATCAATCAGCACCTTGCCGCCATTATACCCCATTTCCAACATCCGTTCAAAAATTCGGGCAATAGCGCCCTTTTCTCCGCGGACTTTGTCCAAAAGCTCCAAAGTACCCTCATCGCTGGCCCTGCCTACCGCCCGGACGCCCAAAACACCGGCAATTTTCGCCACAATGGGACTGACACGGCCGTTATTGGCAAGATTTTTCATAGATTCCAAGCAAAACATCAACCGCGTATGTAGCTGATACTCTGCAATTTTCATGCAGATATCCTCATAAACAGCAGAAGCTTTCACCATCTCCAAAATACGGTTTGCAATCAACTTTAGCTCCGGACCTGCAGAAAGAGAGTCCACCACAAAAACCTTTCGGTCTGGGTGTAACGCCTCGTATTCCTCCTTGGCAAGCCGGGCAGAATTGCAACTACCGGAGAGGTTTCTGGTAATAGTGATGCAGAAAATCCGATCTGCATCTCCAAAAGCTGTTAAATAATCCTCTACATTGGGACAGGAGGAAGAGGACTTGCTCTTGGTAGTCGCCAGAGTCTCCAACATTTCGTCTAAATCAAGGGTTTCATCGTCTACAAATTCCCGGTCCTCCACACGAATCGTCAGGGGTACAGACCGGAATTCCACATCCGTGTCCAGACTGCGCAGATTGGCGCTGGAGTCAGTTACAATTTTGAATTTCATAGGTAATACCTCACATTCCACAGGAAAGCTTTGGCTATCATCCGGAGGCAGTTGCATAAATTCTTAATTTTTAATTGCCGCAATGAGTTCTCCCAACACCGGCTCAAAAGCCGCACCGTACCAGTGATTTTCTAAATTTGCGGTGTAACGGATACAGGAAACGGTATAATCCGCGGCAATTTTCGCCGCTTCCGGTGCAGTCTTTCCCCGGACAAGACTACCAACAAAGGCAGAGGCATAAATATCGCCTGTACCGTGGCAGGAATTGGATAGCTTCGTATGCTCGTAATAGCTCCGTTTCTCCCCCTCTGCCACCAGCACGCCTGTGAAGCCCTCCCGGTAGGAAACACCGGTGAGAACAACATTTTTGCAACCAAGCGCCTGAAGCTTTCCGATCAATTCTTCAATATAGCTTTCTTCATACTGCTCCCGGTATTCCATTCCTGTGAGGAAGCAGGCCTCCGTAATATTGGGAAGAATGTAATCGGCAGCGGCGCAAAGCCTGCCCATTTCTTTTGCATAAGTCATATCGAAAATGGGATAGAGCTTGCCGTTATCCGCCATAGCCGGGTCAACAATGAGAAGCCCCCCATCTGCCAAAGTTGCTTCCCGGATGGAAAGCACATAGTCCACCTGGCTGATACTGCCTAAGTAACCTGTATAAATGGCAGAGAACTGAATATTTTCCTTTTTCCAATGGTCCCGGATAGACGGCATATCGTCTGCCAAATCCCGGAAGGTAAAGCCGGTAAAGCCGGCAGTATGGGTACTGAGCACCGCAGAGGGGAGTATTGCGGTCTCCACACCGCAGGCGGAGAGAATCGGCAGCGCCACCGTCAGGGAACACTGACCCACGCAGGAAATATCCTGAATTGTTAAGATTCTTTTATAAGCCATAGGGATCACCTCAAATAAAATTTTCCTCATTATACACCTATCCCAAAATTTTGTAAAGACTTTTATCTGAATCTGTTCACAAAGCCTCCACACGCTTTTTCATCCGCTGGCAGTGCTCCCATCGCCCCCCGGAATCTCACCTCCGGTTCGATTCCTCCTGCATAAAGAAAATCAGCACCCCATTCGGGGTGCTGATTTTCTTGGTGCCGGTAACCGGAATCGAACCGGTACGGATTTTACTCCGAGGGATTTTAAGTCCCTTGTGTCTACCTGTTCCACCATACCGGCGGCAACGCTAATAGTATCACAAATCTACTCCCGCGTCAAGACGCAAGGTAGCGATTATCCGCCATAATAGGAAGAAATTATCTCTTCTAAGGTTTCTGCCAGTTTGGAAGGTTCATCGCAGAAGTGCTTTCCGCCGGCTCTTTCCAGAACTTCCCTATCCCGGAAGCCCCAAGTTACCAGCAAGCACGGCAAGCCTGCGTTTTCCGCAACGCGCAAATCCACCTCGCTGTCGCCCACATAGACAGCAGCATCCATTCCCAAATCTGCCATCGCATTTTTGATCATATCCGGGGCAGGCTTCCGGGGTGTACCGGGAATTTCTCCCAAAGCATACAGTTCCGACCCGAAAAATCGGGCACACATTGGCTTTACCGCCGTATCCTGCTTGTTGGACACCACGCCAATGGGATATTTCCCCTTTAATGCCGCTATTGCAGACAAAATGCCGTCATATGGACGGGTAAGTATCAAATTATGGCTGTCGTAATAGGGCTGGTATACGGAAAGCACCTCGTCTACCCGTTCTTCCGACACGCCCTCGGGCAGAGAGCGCTTAATGAGATTACGCATTCCGTTTCCCAAAAAGTTCCGAATCTCCCACTTTTCCCGATTGGGATAGCCGAACCGGGAAAGGGCGTAATTGACAGCCACCTGCAAATCCCCTAAGGTGTCCAGCAGTGTGCCGTCCAAATCAAATAAAATACCTATTTTCATTTCTTTAACCGAATATCCTCACCTACAAAGGCAAACGGACGGTATGCGCCCCGCAGCCGGGATGCGATTTGGGGAGAATATCGCTGGGGCAGCTCGTCAGCATTCAGGTTTGTAGAAATAATGGTGGGTTTTCCGGCAAGCAGACGGTCATTGACAAGGGAATACAGCGCCGCCGTAACGAAATTGCCCGGCAGCTCCGTACCCAAATCGTCAATAATCAGAAGATCTGCATTTTCAATTTCCGAAACCTCACGGTTGCTCTCCCCGGTGGGATTAAAGCGATCTTTTTCCAATTTAGAAAAGAGATGCCCTGCGCTTTCATAAATCACGGAATACCCCTTTTGGGTTACTTCTGTAGCAATACAGGCAGAGAGCATTGTTTTGCCCAGGCCGGTACCGCCTACAAACAGGAGGCTGCCGCTGCCAGAACCGAATGAAGATGCATATTTCCGGCAATAATCGTACGTCTTTTCCATAACCGCCCGGGGGCTTGCGCCGTATTTACGGTCGATGGTATCGGGGTAATATTCCAGCCGAAAATCCCGGAAAGAAGCCGTGCCGCAGGCAAGGCGTGTCAGCAGCTTTCTCTGCTCATCCTGACACAGGCTCTTTAGGCACTGACACATCTCCGCGCCGATATAGCCTGCGCCGCCGCAAATCTCGCAAACCGGACCTTCCATTAAGTAATTTTCAGGGAAACTCTCCTGCAAAATGGCTTCCCGCTCTCTTTGCAGTGCCTGATTTTCCCGACGCACCTTTTCCATCATTGCGTGGGCATCACCGCTTTGGGCAAAAACTGCCCGGGCAGCCTCTGCCATACTCAGCCTCAAAAGCTTGTCAATTTCCCGCAAACGGGGCTGGGCTTTATAGGCACTATGTAGCCGTTGCTGCTGGATAGACTGCCGATCGGAACGCATGGTTTCCAAACGGGCTGTTGCTTTCCGCAAAACATCTGCGCTATATGCCATTTTTTATCCCTCCCGTAACATTCTTTGAATTGCCGCGTAATCCTCGTCAGACAATTCTCCGCTTGCGCCTTTCGGCGCAGGTTTTCTATCCTTATTGCGAATATCGTCGGCGGTAAGAAGCCCCGCTTCCTGCCACCGGGCAAGGATCTTATTCATATACGGCCAGTTCATACCGCCGGTATTTAGGCAGGTGCGCTCATAGGCCATTTCTATTACATCTATTTGGAAGCCCCAATCCACCCACTGCTGGGCGTATTTTGCTTCCGCGGTTGTCAGCTTTCGGCCGCGGATCTGGATCTTTTCCATAATCTGACCGATTTGACTTTGGCGGAAATTCTGCCGCTGGATGTAGGCGGCCGCTTCCTCAATGGTATCAATCCCCTGCTCCGCCCAGGCATAAGCCTCTTTTTCAATAAAGCGCAGAGAAGCCGCTTTCAAGCCCTTCTGCCGCGCCTTGTCTTTACAGTAACAGATCAGCACAGAGACTACCTCCGAAGGCATTCCCAAGTACCGGACAATACCCAGCAGGACTTTCAGCTCCTCGGTGTTGAGACTGCGACCCATTTGCCGCTGAACCTCACCGTAGAGCACCTTAAACTCCCGGTCGCTATCCATCGCCCGCACCACATCCTGCTCCGAGTAACGGGGGCGCTCCCCAGAAAATATGGGCACATTTTTCTTTTCCGGCCACAAGCCTAACTGCCGCAGGGTCGCCGCGGCGCAGTGATAGCGAGTAGCACCGAGCCCAAGCTCTTTTTCCCCGTTTTCCGGGGCATTGCCGCTCATTATGTAAAGATACAAAAGAGCCGCATCACCGCTGGCGGCGGACAGCAGCTTGTGGATATGGCTGCTGTCGATTTTCACTTCTCCAATATTCACAAGCTACCCTCCTTTATAATTGAGAATTGATAGTTGATAATTCAATATCGTAGGGGTCGGCGCCCACGACGACCCGCGGGCGATTCGTGAATCGCCCCTACATTTTCAATCGTCCGCTTGCGGACGCCACAATTCGTCATTTGTAATTTATAATTTGTTTAATTATATCACAGATTTTCGTCCGGAACAAGCGTCTTTACCTTCTGCCGGTAGACACGGCGGAAGAAAATCAGGGTCAGCAGCATACTTACAAGCTCTGCAACCGCAAAAGCCCACCATACCAGATGGACATCCCCGGTCAAGCTCAAAAGGTACGCAACCGGCACCAACACCACAAGCTGCCGGCACAGGGAGTTGATCGTAGCAAAAATGCCTACACCCAAAGCCTGGAAGCTGGCAGTGAGCGCGATGCTGACACCTGCCATCGGGAAGCCAATAGAGACAATCCGCAATGCACTGATGCCAATGGCCTTAAATTCCTCGGTAGGCTCAAAAAGGGACAGGAGCAGTTCCGGGGCAAGCTGGAATAAGGCAACACCCGCGAACATAATCACCAGCGCCGCACCCAGCGCGCATTTGAGATTTTTGGAAATTCGGTTCGGAAGTCTTGCGCCATAATTATAAGCAATAATGGACACAGAGGCGTTGTTAATACCCAGCACCGGCATAATGACAAAGCTTTGGAGCTTGAAATAGACACCGAAAACGCCGGTAGCCGTCTCACCGTAGTCCTGAAAGCTTTGGAAAATACTATTCATAGAGAAGGTCATTACCGAGCCAATGGCCATCATAACAATGGACGGGATACCCACTGCCAGCATTTTCTTCAAAACTCTTATATCCGGCTTAATATACTGTAGACCAAAAGCAACATCAGGATTTTTTGTCAAGTTAAAGATTACTGCCAGAATAGCCGCAATCCATTGTGCAATCACTGTAGCAATAGCCGCACCTGCCATACCGAGGGCAGGAATCCCCAATGCCGGAACACCGAAAATAAACACCGGGTCTAAAAGAATATTGATTACCGCGCCTGTACCTTGGGTAAAGAGGGTGTAGATGGTTCGTCCGGATGCCTGGAGCATACGCTCGCCCAGCACTTCCACAAAAATACCAATGGAGAAAAGACAGCAGATAGTCAAGTAGTCTGTACCGCCATTTACGGTCTCGGCAACCTCCGACTGCATTTCAAAGAAGGGACGAGCGCCCACAGCGCCGAAAAGCATAAACAAAGCCGTTGCGATCAGCATCAAGAAGATACCGTTACCGGCGGCATAATTCACCCGCAGGCGGTTGTTCTCACCTAAGGACTTACTCAGCAGGCTGTTCATACCAACACCGATACCGGTGGCAAAACCGATGATCAAATGCTGGATCGGGAAAGCCAAAGACAGCGCAGTTACCGCACTGGGAGAGATCCGGGAGACATAGATGCTGTCCACCACATTGTAAAGAGCCTGGACCAGCATAGAAAGTGCCAGCGGAAGCGCCATAGTAAACAGGAGCTTTCCTACAGGCATTGTTCGCATTTTATTCGTCCGTAAACTATTTTCTTCCATAGCATATTCCTCATAATACAGTTTTCCGATCCATTATAACGGACGTTCCCTAAAAAATCAACTGTAAACCCCCGGTTTTGACAATTTCCCTTTTTCTGTTGCCATTTTTACCACCTTTTGCTATACTAAGTACAAGAAAGGGGGCATTTTTTTGAGAAGCGACTGTCATATGCATATGATTCTTGATGGCATTGACTGGAAAGCCGCCATTTCCCGCCACGCCATCGCCCCGGATGAAGCCTTCATCCACAAAACACTAAAAATTTACGCTGAGCAAGGCTATACTTATCTGCGGGACGGCGGCGACCGCTGGAATGCCGGCAAAAAAGCCCGGGAGCTTGCCCCCGGGTATGGCATCACCTACCGCACGCCCCTCTCTCCTTTATGTAAAGCAGGCCACTACGGTAAGTTCATCGGGGAAACCTACGAGAATATGAAAGAATACGCCTCCCATGTAAAGAAGCTGGGCGCACAAGGCTGTGATTTTATTAAAATTATGATCTCCGGGCTTATGGACTTTGACCGGTTCGGTGTGCTAACCGAGGAGAGTCTGCCTGCGGAGGAAATTCGGGAGCTTATCCACATCGCCCACGAGGAGGGCTTTTCTGTAATGGCCCACTGCAACGGCGCCCGTACTGCGGAAGCTGCGGCAGAGGCCGGGGTAGACAGCATTGAGCACGGGGCTTATCTCGACCGAGATGCGCTTGCTGCTATGGCCGAAAACAACACCGTCTGGGTCCCTACCCTTTCCACCATTGGCAATCTCCGGGGCAAGGGCCGTTTTTCGGAAGATGCTGTTGCCCGGATTTTAGACAGCGCCTTGGAAAATTGCGCCGCCTTTGCCGCTTTGGGCGGTCTTATTGCCCCGGGCTCGGACGCCGGAGCTTGGAGCGTCCCTCACGGCTGTCAAACGGAAGAAACCCTCTTAACAGAAGCCTTGGGAAGCCAAACAGCGGACATTTTGGAAAAAGGCGTTATCGCCGTAAAAACCCGTTTTATTAGGCCTTAAAAAGCAAAAAACGCTCCCTTACGGAGCGCACATAAAGCGAACATAAAATGAAATAACCCTCAACGCGTTTCCTTCTTTACGAAAACGGTTGAGGGTTATTTCATTGCGTTCTTGGGTTCAATCATTGGTTAACCTCTCTTTCTTTGATTAGACGCACCTTCCATTACATTCTGAATTGCTCCCGCACAATTCCTATTCCTATTACTTCCTGCCATTTTAACAAATTTATGTTTTCGGGAGAGAAAAGAAGCGCGTCTTCCGATCCTACTTTACTCGGATCTCAAGGGTTTTTTAGATCATTGGTATCACCCTTTCTGTGTCTTTATGATAGCCGAAGATACGCCATTTTGCAAGATGGGATATTTCACAAGATTTTGGTCCTTTCCTCTCACGCAAGAGTCCGAAAATAATGCATTTCGTAGAATCTAATTTGTAGTTGCAAGTCATCATTGACTTGCCTATCCATCTTTGGTATGATAATTATGTTGGGCGGCTCAAACGAGCCGCCCTTTTTAGCTTTCCATCTGCTTTCCCAAAAAACCTGCAACTGTCTGTACAAGTCGTTGCTCAGATTCCTGTACAGGGGCATCTCCCTCCCCTAAAAGGAGCATCACACAGCCAAGTAAATCTCCTTGGCACAGGATTGGGGTCGCGACACCAAGATGGTACTTGTCCGTACCCTCTGCCGCCGCAATTCGATTCTCACCGCCGGTATAACGGTATGTCTTGCGATTTTCCATCAGCTTTTCCAACTCCCGGGAATTGGGCTTGTCCATAAGATCCCGCTTGGGCGCGCCGGAGAGGGCAATAATCCCATCCCGGTCTGCCACCGCCGCAATATAACCGGTGTTATCCCCGATAGACTCGCAAATCTGGGAAGCAAAATCCTGTAGCTCCCCCATAGGGGAATATTTGCGGAAAATCACGCCCCCGTCCTTTTCTGTATAAATCTCCAAAGGATCGCCCTCGCGGATTTTAAGGGTTCTCCGAATCTCCTTGGGAATGACAATACGACCTAAATCGTCAACTCTTCGTACGATACCAGTTGCTTTCATAGTATATCTTTCTCCTTTTTTACAAATACGCAGGAAATAAAGGCCCCCTTGTGTAAAGGGGGCTGGCAAAAATCTCTGATTTTTGACTGGGGGATTGTAATGTAACGGCACAAGGCAACCCCTCGTCACGGCTTTGCCGTGCCACCTCCCTTTGCACAAGGGAGGCTTTTCGCCCTACAAATTTTTTCAAATTCCGCTGTTAGTATCTGTCAAATGCAAAAGATTATACCGCAATAATAAAACGCACTCGACAGAAACTTCTGTCGAGTGTTTTTGTTATAAAATCTCTATGCGTTTTGCGCAATACTCCAGTGCTTTTTGGCGGTGGGCAATGATGATATAGGAAGTATCGCCGGATTTTTCGATGATATTTTTGAGTATTATCGCTTCCGTCTCTTCATCAAGAGCGGAGGCGGCCTCATCAAAAATGGCCACAGGTGCTTTTTTAAGCATTGCCCTTGCAATGGCAATCCGTTGGGCCTGCCCCTCGGAAATACCGGAGGCCCGTTCCCCGATGGGTGTATCTAACCCCAGAGGCAGATTTTCCACAAAATCTTTGGCACAAGCTGTTTCCAACGCCACCCAAAGTACACTATCATCCGCTTCCCTATCTGCCATCTGCAGGTTTTCCCGGATTGTGCCCTGAAACAATGTGTTCCCCTGAGGTACATAGCTAAAATACTGCCGGGTTGCCCCAGAAATGGGCATTTCCCCGTCCTTGGTTTCTAAAACAAGCTCCCCTGCATCCGGCACAGCGAATCCTGAAAGCAATTTAATAAGGGTGGTTTTGCCGGCTCCGGACTGCCCGGTTACGGCAACCATTTCACCCGGGGCGACCGTAAAGGAAAAATCCCGCAAAATCTCTTCTTTCTCGTAGGCAAAGGACAGCTTTTCGCCACGAATCACCACCGGTCCTGCCACCACAGCGTCCTTTTCCGCCTTTTCATCCTGTTCAAGGTTTTCCACTTCCCGGATTCTGGGCACGGAGGCCATTACCGCGATAAACCGCCGGGCCATCTTACCTAACGACAGCACAGGGGTCTGCACCTGCCCAACCAAGGACAAAAATGCGGTCATCGTACCGTAGGTTATAGACCCCTCCGCAATTTGTACCACACCGGCAAGGAACGCAATGGTTGTACCCATAGTAAAAGTAACATGGACAATGGTTCGGGTTACGATCTGCAGCCTGCGCAGCTTTACTGTCCAGTAAAGCCGTTCATCCCAAAGCTGCAAAAGCTTTTCCTCACTCTGCCCTTCCCCGGAAAAGGCTTTAACAACCTACATATTTTTGAGGTTTTCCTGCAAAAATACCCGGTAAGATGCTTCGCTCTTTTGGTAATTTTCCTGGACATCGCGCATTTTTCCGCTGAGAAGCAAAAATGTCCCCACGCCGATAGGGGCGATAAGCAGTACTACAAGGGCAAGCCGGGGTCATAATAGAAAAGCAGTAAAAATGCGGAAACAAGCTTTACAAAAGTACCTACGCCATTAATAAGAATGTGCAAAATACCCGCAGATACCTTTTCCACATCGCTTGTCAGCCTTGTCAGCAC
>SVKZ01000042.1 GCA_015068165.1 Oscillospiraceae bacterium | reverse complement strand
AAAAGAGATTCGGCAAGGATTTTAAGAGAATATTTAAGAGCATAACCGTAGATAACGGCACAGAATTTTCCGATGCCAAAGGTATGGAAAAATCCATCTTTAATGGCAAGAGAACAGATGTATATTATTGCCACCCTTACTCTTCCTGGGAGAGAGGATCTAACGAAAGAATGAATAGAGAGATCCGCCGCAAGATTCCCAAAGGCAGTAATTTAGCAAACTATACCCCTGCCCAAATCAAGCAAGTACAGGACTGGGTAAACAATTATCCCAGGGAGATATTTGGCTACGCCACATCAGAAGAACTCTTCCAGGCAGAGCTGGCGCTCGTTGCCTGACTATGAATAAAATAAGACAGGAGCAGAGACAGCTCTCCGGCTGCCTCCGCTCCTGCATACTCTTTTATGCAATTTTCACAAATCCCGCCTCGGAACAAACACCAAACAAGCCCCTCAGATTGTCATAACTGACAATCTTTCTTTTTGACCCTCAAAAATTCAAAAATAACCCTTGACTTTATCATATTTTTCCTGTTTTCAGAGCTTTCTACGGAAAATTACTGAAAAAAGAGCCTTACTTGTTCTGCATTTTTTTGAATTTCCGCTTTTAGTTCCTCAAGAGATGCAAATTTTCGCTCCGGACGGAGAAATTTATAAAACTGCAAATACAACCGCTTTCCGTATAAATCACCCACAAAATCCAAAAGCAAAGTCTCAACGGTAATATGACTGCCGTTGACGGTAGGCCGCATACCAACATTTGTTACCGCCAAATATTCCTTGCCCTCTATAACCGTTTTGCAGGCATATACACCGAATTTAGGGCATATTACGCCCTCAGGAATTTGCAAATTTGCAGTAGGAATCCCGATTGTATGTCCCAGTCCTCTACCGTGAACTACCTCACCGGAAAGGATATGGGGATGTCCTAAAAAAGCAGTTGCTTTTTCCATTTCCCCCTGCTCGATCAGCTCCCGGATATAGGTGGAGCTAACCCGCACACCGTCTAACTCCTGCTGAGGCACGACCACACAGGAAAGAGTTCTTTTTTCACAGAAAGCCTCCAATTTTTTCGCCGTGCCGTTGCCCTCTGCGCCAAAACGAAAATCACTGCCGCAGACAAACCCGGCCGCCCCGTCTTTTACAAGGTCTTCCAAAAATACCGACCAATGGGTCTGCATCAGCTCTTTGTCGAAAGGCAGTTCTTTCACTCTGTCCATTCCGTAAGCGTGCAACAGGAATCGCCGATCGACCGCTGTATTCAAAAGAGCGGGGATTTTTCCGGTTACAAGATTATCCGGATGGGTCGTAAAGGTAACCACGCCGGCATCGCACCCCTGCCCATCTGCAAGCCTGCGGCACTGCCGGAGCAACACCTGATGCCCCAAATGCACCCCATCAAAAAAGCCCAAGGCGTAGATTGTCTTTTTCTGCATCTCTCTCAAACCTCAAAAAAGCTTTTTACGGTGGTCATCATACCGTTTTCCACCTTAGCAAGCATTAAAAACTCCCCAGATGCGCTATATGCCCGATATGTGCCTTCCTCCAAGGAAACCGTGAAGCTGTTACCGTTGCGGCAACGCTTTTCCTGCTTCTCTGTAAGGGTGATTTGGGGATATGCGGCAAACATTGTATCCACCGGCTGTAAATACCTTTCCGGATTTTCCGCTTGTACCAGTGTATCCAGTTTTACCGCATTTGCTTCCGTATATGCGCCGGCAGAAATTCGCCGCAATGTCGCCATACAGCCGCCACAGCCCAAAGCTGCGCCAATATCCTTGCAAAGGGTGCGAATATAGGTACCCTTAGAGCAATGCACCAAAAGGGTTGCCTCTGTGCCGGAAAATTCCTGGCATTCCAGTCGGAAAATGATAACTTTTCGGCTCTGCCGCTCCACTTCCCTGCCCTTGCGGGCTATGTCGCAGAGCTTCTGTCCGTTAATCTTGATGGCAGAGTACATCGGCGGAATTTGGTCAATTTCCCCACGAAAATGCTCTAATACTTGTTCCAGCATTTCCTTTGTTACAGACACCGGGCGTTCTTCCAAAACTGTACCTGTAATATCCTCTGTGTCCGTGGTAATACCCAAGCGCAGGCGGGCAATATAGGTCTTTTCCGCGTGTTCAAAAAACTCCACACCCCGGGTGGCTCTACCCACGAAAACAGGCAGAACACCAGTCGCCATCGGGTCTAATGTACCTCCGTGGCCGATGCGCCGGGTCCGAAAAACGCCCCGGAGCTTTGCCGTAACATCCTGACTTGTCCAGCCCTCCGGCTTGTCTACAATTACAATTCCGTTCATCTTAACACTCACTCAGATCAGGCAAGGCCGCCAGAAGCGCCTGCATTGCCTCCTCCATGGTTACATCCATCATACCGGCACCGGCAGCGCCCTTATGACCGCCGCCGCCTAACTTTTCGCAGACCGCCGCCGCATCATAACCCGGCACAGCCCGTACAGAAAAGCCGGTATGCCCCTCATTATCCTGCCGCACTGTTGCAGACATTTTTACGCCCTCAATAGAACGCAAAAAGCCGGAAAGATTGCCCATATCCTCGTCAGCAAGACCCAATCTTTCCTGAATATCTGCCGGGATAGCGCAAACCGCAATCCGGCCGTTCTGAAGAAGCTGCATATTTTCCACGACCCAACTTTGCAGCCGTAAACGGCCTAAAGTAACCGTGTCAAAAAGCCGCTGATTGATCTTAAAAATATCCGGGCTTACATAGGCGCACTCGGAAGCCAGTGCAAAGCTGTTGCCGGTAGCATTGGCATAGCGGAAGCAGCCGGTATCCGTTGCTACCGCCGTATAAAGAGCATTGGCGATAGGGGTATCCAAATTTACATTCAGAAGGGACAGCAAATCGTAAATAATCTCACTGCAGGCCGCGGCAGAGCTATCCACAAGCTCCGCTTCCGCAAAGGGCGTGCCTGAGCCGTGATGGTCGATCCGCAGATCCACCTTTTCCGCCAAATGGCGCATTTCCTCCGGGATCATCCGGGCACCTGCCACATCCACGGCGATCAGCACATCCCTGTTTTCCGCTTCCGGCTTTGTCAGTCCCTCTAAAAGGTGCTGAAATCTCTCCGTAATTTGGGGATTTTCCAACACCCACGCTTTTTTCCCGATCTGCCGCAAGCCTCGGCACAGCGCCGCGGCAGAGCCTAAGGTATCCCCATCCGGGCCGCCGTGGGTCAGGATGGTAAAATCATCGTTTTCTTTCAAAATACGGGCGCACTCAGCCCTCGTCAGTGTCATCATCCTGTTTTACCCCCAGGGAGTTAATCAAATTCAGCATTTTGGCGCCATAGGTGATGGAATCATCCTTTTCCCACTGCAGCTCCGGGGTGTAACGCAAGTTCAGGGTGCTTCCCAACTCCCGGCGCAAATAACCGGAGGCAGATTTAAGGCCCTTCAGGACGTCCTCTGCTTTATCCTCCTGCAAAAAGCTCACATATACCTTTGCCCACCGCAAATCCGGGGTTGCCTCCACACGGGTAACGGAGATCATCGTATCCTGTACACGGGGGTCTTTCAAATTACGAATGAGGTTCGACAGCTCTTTCTGGATTTCCTCATTGATTCTTCCAATTCGGTTGGATGCCATATAATCAGTCTCCTTATAGCAAATTTTGTAGGGACCGGCGTCCCCGACGGTCCGCACACCCTACAAGGGGGACCGCCCGGAAGGTCGGTCCCTACAGGGCTTTGAAAATCAGCGTTTAATTTCCTGCATTACGAAGCACTCAAAGATGTCTCCCTCTTTGATGTCGTTAAATTTGTGGATGCTCATACCGCACTCATAACCGGCAGTAACTTCCTTAGCCGCATCCTTAAAGCGTTGCAAAGAGCCTACCTCACCCTGATGGATGACGATGTTATCTCTGAGTACACGAACCTGGGCATCCTTGGTAACCTTACCGTCCTTGACCATACAACCGGCGATGGTACCAACCGCAGAAACCTTATAGGTCATACGCACTTCTGCGTGGCCGATAATGGCTTCCTCAAACTGGGGTGCCAGCATACCCTTCATAGCTGCCTCGATCTCGTCGATGGCATCGTAAATAACGCGGTAGAAGCGCATATCCACATTGGAACGCTGACCGCTTGCCTGGGCAGCCGCATCGGGACGGACGTTAAAGCCAACAATGATTGCACCGGCAGTAGAAGCAAGCAGAATATCGCTTTCATTGATAGCGCCAACACCGGCGTGAATGACCTTAACCCGAACTTCCTCGTTGGAGATCTTCTCCAGAGAAGCCTTAACCGCTTCTGCAGAGCCCTGCACGTCAGCCTTAACCACCAAGGGCAGCTCCTTCATCTCACCCTCCTGCATCTTGGCAAAGAGGTTATCCAGCGTTACCTTCTGCATAGCATTGGCAGCGGCATCCTTGGCCGCCTGGCGGCGCTGTTCCACCAGCTCACGGGCCATACGCTCATCGGTAACCGCATTAAACTCATCACCGGGAGCGGGAACATCGGCAAGACCGGTGATCTCTACAGGAACGGAAGGACCGGCGGTCTTTACGGTGCGACCCTTATCGTTGGTCATCACACGGACACGGCCAACAGCCGTACCGGCAATGATGATATCACCCTGATTAAGTGTACCGTTCTGAACCAGCAAAGTAGCAATCGGGCCACGGGTCTTATCCAGACGGGATTCGATAACCGTACCCTTGGCACGGCGGTTGGGGTTGGCCTTCAGCTCCTGCACCTCGGCGGTCAGGAGAACCATTTCCAGCAGCTCCTCCAGACCCATACCGGTCTTTGCGGAAATCGGCACGATCACCGTATCGCCGCCCCACTCTTCGGGAATCAGGTCGTACTTAGTCAGCTGTTCTTTGATCTTATCCGGGTTTGCGGTGGGCTTATCCATCTTGTTGATAGCAACAATAATCGGCACATCCGCGGCCTTTGCATGGTTAATGGACTCCACAGTCTGGGGCATAATGCCGTCGTCTGCCGCCACAACCAGGATGGCAATATCGGTACTCTTGGCGCCACGGGCACGCATAGAAGTAAAGGCGGCGTGGCCGGGGGTGTCCAGGAAAGTGATCATCTGTCCGTTCACATCCACGGTATACGCACCAATATGCTGGGTAATGCCACCGGCCTCACCGGCAGTAACGGAGGTCTGACGGATGGCATCCAAAGTAGAGGTCTTGCCGTGGTCGACGTGGCCCATAACCACCACAACAGGCGCGCGGGTCTCCAGCTCTTCCGCAGAGTCTACATGATCGTCGATAATCCGCTCCTCAATGGTAACGGTAATTTCTTTTTCTACCTTACAGCCCATCTCTACCGCTACATATTCTGCAGTATCAAAGTCGATGGTCTGGTTGATGCCGGCCATAACGCCGTTCTTCATCAGGCACTTAATAACCTCACCGGCAGTCTTTTTCATCCGGGAAGCCAGCTCGCCAACGGTAATTTCGTCAGGAATCTTAACGGTAACGGGCGCTTTCCGGGCAACCTCCATCTGCAGACGGCGGAGCTTCTCCTGCTCCTCGTTTTTGGACTTATTGCCCTTAAACTTATTGTCCTTTTTGTTCTGCTGCTGACCCTTTTTGCCAAATTTCTGCTTACCGCCCTGGAAATTCTGCACACGCTCGGAAACCAAGTTGTCAACATCCGCAAAGCGGTTGCTGTTAACCTGTACCGCAGAGGTATCCACCACCCGGCGTTCCCGGCGTCTTTCCGGCTCAGCAGGCTTCTGGGACTTTTGCTGTTGGGGCGCGGCAGGCTTTTCCGCCGCCTTATGCGCTTCCGCTTTCTTGGCAGGAGCGGCATTTTGCTGCACAGGCTTCTCCGGCATCTTTTCCGGTGCTTTCTCCCCAGGCTTTTCTTCCTTCTTGGGCTGCACCGCAAATACCTGCTCCAAAGACTCAATCTGGTGAGTCTTTGTAATATAGTCAAACACCACATTCAGCTCTTCTTCCGTCATAATCCGGGTGTTGGACTTAGGCTTTTCATAAAACTTGGCAACAATCTCCGTAACCTCCTTTACAGGCAGGTCAAAATCGGTTGCCACATCCTTCAATCGATACTTCGCTAAACTCATATACGATACGCACCTCCATAATCACTTCTTTGGGGAACGGTTCTTACCAAATTGCTTGTTCCGCTGGGCGGCTTTCGCCTCCACCTTTCGTTTCTGAATCCGCTTGCTCCGTTTATCCAAACTTTCCATTTCTGCGCTGTATGCGCCGGAGTCAGGCAGCGCTTTCAAAAATGCCAGCGCCATTGCCGCATCCGTAAAGGCCGCCAATGCCAGTTCTGTTCTACCAACTGCCAAGCCTAACGCATCCTTTGTAAAGGGTGTGCGGATACAACATTGTTCGGTCTGAGCAACAAAGCTTTTCGCTCTGCGCCAGGTGTGGTCGGAGGCATCCGATGCCACCACAATCAGTCGGGCGTGATTTGCCCGGGCCGCAGCACCCACAGGCTCTTCTCCCAGCTCCACAAGACGGGCTTTCTTTCCAAGGGCAAGGTAATGCAAAGCTTTATCCACGGCCGCCCTCCATCTCCTTTTGCAGGCGGGCATACACATCCTCAGGGATAGGTACTTCCAGCGCCCGTTCCAGGCTCTTGGCTTTCTGGGCCTTTTTCAGGCATTCCGGGTTTGGGCAGATATACGCTCCCCTACCGTTCATTTTGCCGCTGAAATCCAGGCTGACCGTGCCATCCGTTCCCCGGACTACACGGATCATTTCTTTTTTTGCTTTCCGTTCCCGGCAGCCCATACACTGCCGCTGGGGAATTTTCTTCTGCATCGGATCACCGCCTTCTTTCGTTTGTTCTGTCTTTACTCTTCTGCCTGAGATGCAGGCTTAATATCAATCTTATAGCTGGTCAAGCGGGCCGCCAGACGGGCATTCTGACCCTCCTTACCGATGGCAAGGCTGAGCTGATCATCGGGCACAATAACGCGGCAGGCCTTCTGACCGGGGATCAGGGTAACGCTGAGCACATCCGCAGGGCTGAGGGCTGCACGGACATATTCGCAGGGATCTTCGTTCCATACGATAATGTCAATCTTCTCGCCGCACAGCTCTTCCACAACTGCGCCGACACGGCCGCCTCTGGGGCCAACGCAAGCGCCTACGGGATCCACGCCCTCCAGAGTAGCACGGACAGCAATCTTGCTGCGAGAGCCAGCCTCACGGGCGATGTTGCGAATTTCTACCTGGCCGTCCGCAATTTCGGGCGTCTCCAGCTCAAACAGCCGGCGCACCACATTGGGATGGGTCCGGGAAACCTGGATCATCGGACCACGGGCAGCCTGGCGGACCTCCAGTACATAAACACGGACAAGCTGACCTTCCTTATAAGTCTCCCCGGGGATCTGCTCGCTGGCGCGCAGCACCGCATCGGACTGCTCATTGCCGTTACCCACCCGAATGAATACATCACCGGAGGGATCCAACCGCAGGACAGTGCCCGTCAGCAGCTCCTGAGACTTGGAGGAATAGCTTTCATAAATCGTGCCGCGCTCGGCCTCACGGATGCCCTGGATAACGACCTGCTTGGCAGTCTGGGCAGCGATCCGGCTAAAGCGCTGAATGTCAATGGGCATTGCGATCACATCGCCCACCTGAGCACCGGGATTTGCGTTTCTTGCCGCATCAATATGAATTTGGGTATTGGTATCTTCTACCTCTTCCACCGCGGTCTTGAGCAATTCCATAGACAGGCCCTGTTCATTCAGCTCCACCCGGATATTTTCTGTGGGAATATCCCGGTTTTCTTCGCTGTCTTTCCGGTATGCGTTGGTCAGCGCCTGCTTCAGACGGTCTACCATATAATCTACCGGAATGCCCTTGATTTTCTCCAGATCCCGCAGGGACGCGAAAATCTCAGCACCGATTTCTGCCTTAGGAGCGGCCTGCTTCTTGGCTTTTGTATTTCTTGCCATTATTATCCTCCTTCGCCTCGCAAATATGTTTGCGGCGCATTGTTTATTATTTTAGAATTCCACACGGAGACGTACCAATGCAATCTCCGATTTTTCAAAGGTGATTGTTTCCTTACCGGCCTCTACCGTAACCTTTCCGTCCTCGTAGCCACGCAGTACGGCAGGAATTTCCTTCAGTCCGTTTCTGGGACGGTAAAGCTTTACAAGAACAGGATTTCCCATAAACCGCTCAAAATCCCCGGGTCGCTTCAGCACCCGCTCCAAGCCTGCGGAGCAGACTTCAAAATGATAGCTTTCCTGAATAGGGTCTTTTTCATCCAGCACCGGATCAACTGCACGGTGAACATTTTCACAATCGGTAATATCCACGCCGCCATCTTTGTCGATATACAGGCGCAGAAACCGTTCCGAGCCTTCCCGGACATACTCCACATCCCAAAGGCTACAGCCCTTTTCCCGGACGATAGGCTCTGCAAAGCTTGCCACAAGTTCTGTGATCTTCAAAAAATCCCCTCTTTCATTAACAAAGAGAGAGGGGCAAACCCCTCTCTCCCAAATCGTCAACTCTTACACTGGCATTATAACACCGCAAGATAGATATTGCAAGGACTTTTTTGGAGAAAAAAGGGAAATATTTTCGTTTTTTTCGCAAAAAACTCCCATTATTCCTCAAATTGGCTTGCCGTGTGTATATTTTTGATCCCAATCGTCGTCAAACAGTCCCCGGACCACACTGCCCTTTGCCATATCCTCAGCAAGGGTCTGCAAGGTCTCTCTTTGGTTTAAGCTCTCCAAATAAAACTCCGGCAGAGCTTCTTCTCCCAGCTTTGCGCCGAGTAGCGCACCGGTCAGCGCACCAACGGCCGCACTTTGTCCCGAATGATTGACCGCGGTAATAATTGCCGTGTCAAAATCCTCAGGACTGCTTAAACAGGCAAAAACTGCACCGGCAACACATTCCGGCGCTGTATGACAGCGCAAAACCTCCATACCCTCCCGGGGGTCAATGCCCTCCCGTGCCATAGAGATGGCGCGGCATACATTGTCCGCAAGGTAGGTTACATTGGGGTAGTCATTTTGGAACTGCTCCACCACCGCAGAAACCGCATACAAAAACTGATCTTTAAGGGTCGTTTCCTTGTCCTGCAAAATCCCGGCTGTCATATAAGCAATCAACGCACCGGAGAGAAAAGCCTCCGGGCTTCCGTGGGTCATCGCCACCGCTTCCGCACCAAGCCTGCCTACACCTTTGGGCGTCATCCAACGCTCATCAAAGAACATACCTGCCGCCACTGCAGAGGTAAGGGTGCTGGGAGTCAAATTCGGTTTGCAGGGCTGTGCTAAAGAGCCGATTATGTCCTGCCGCAAATTGTCCAGCATACGAATATCTCGGCAAACACCCCGGCGCATATTGGCTTTTTGGGCAACCCAGCATTGGGATTGCTCCGGGTCCCGGTGAAACCATTGACTTCTCATCCATTCCCGCAGACCTAACCGAAGGTACTCGGAAGCAGACTCCGTTCTTCCTCGGGTGATACCCACCAAAAGTCCGTTACAAATATAAGCCGCAAGGTGGGTATAGGCCGTAACCTCTGCACAGCCGTTTACCAAATCATACCCCAAAAGGCCGTTGGGTCCGTAATCTTCCTGTATTTCCGCCCAGGTTTTATCGTTTACGGTGTAGCCCATTGCATCGCCTACCGCAAGGCCTAAAAGACAGCCTTTGTAGGAAGAAGGATTTCCGCCCATATTTTCACCCCTTTTTCGATTCTTTCTGACACTATTATAGTAAATTTGCAGAAAAAAGCAAGGGGAAACTGTTTCCTGTCCTCTCTCCCGGTTGCGTATTTTTCTCCGTTCTGCTATAATTAAGAAAAAACTGAAAGGAATTTTTCTTATGGAACTTTCTGAGATCTTGAAAAAATGCGATCACACCCTGCTGGGTCAAACCGCCACCTGGGCGGAGATCAAAGCCATTTGCGATGACGGTATGAAGTATCACACCGCCTCTGTCTGTATTCCCGCCGCCTATGTAAAGGCCGCCAAAGACTATGTTGGCGAAAACTTAGCCATCTGCACCGTCATTGGTTTCCCCAACGGTTACGCTACCACCGCCGCCAAGTGCTTTATGGCCGCCGATGCCGTAGCAAACGGTGCGGACGAAATTGATATGGTCATTAATATTGGCTGGGCCAAAGACGGCAAATGGGAAGAAATCACCCAGGAAATCGCCGCCATCAAGGAAGCCTGCGACGGCAAGCTTCTGAAAGTCATTATCGAGACCTGCCTGCTTACCGACGAGGAAAAAATCGCCCTTTGCAAGTGCGTTTCCGACTCCGGTGCAGACTATATCAAAACCTCCACCGGTTTTTCTAAAGCCGGTGCGACCTTCCACGATGTGGAGCTTTTCGCCAAGCACGTCGCTCCCCATGTAAAAATCAAGGCCGCCGGCGGCATTTCTTCTTTGGAAGATGCGGAAGAATTTATCCGTCTGGGCGCAGACCGTCTGGGCACATCCCGGATCGTAAAGATCGCCAAAGGTCTCGCTAACGATGGAAGCTATTAAATAAGACCTTCCCCTTTGGGGAAGGTGTCAGCCGAACAGGCTGACGGATGAGGTATAAACCTCACCCACCGCTACAGTTAGTCAAGGTATGATTGCCACCGGCAATCATTGAACTCTTGATTCGCTGCGCGGAGCACCACGGTCCCCCCTCCCCAAAGGGGAGGGTTAATAAATCGCCTACAAAATTATAAGGAGAATAACTATGTCTAATTTTCCCTCTACTCCCCATATCAATGTCCAGAACGAGATTGGCTTCGGCAAGACCGTTCTGATGCCCGGCGATCCCCTGCGTAGTAAGTTCATTGCGGAGAATTTTTTGGAAAACCCCGTTTTGGTCAACAACGTCCGTGGCGTTCACGGCTATACCGGCTACTACAAGGGCGTAAAGGTCTCCGTAATGGCCTCCGGTATGGGTATGCCCGCCATCGGTATTTACTCCCATGAGCTGTTTAATTTCTTCGGTGTGGAAAACATTATCCGTGTTGGATCTGCCGGTTCTATTCAGGATCATATCAACCTCTATGATGTGGTAATCGCTCAGGGCGCCTGCACCGACAGTAACTTTGCCCACCAGTTCCATTTCCCCGGCACTTTTTCCCCCATCGCTGACTATACACTCCTCAGCGAAGCTGTTAAAGCAGCGGAAGCCAACGGTGCTACCTACCACGTAGGCAATGTCAACTCCTCCGATGTGTTCTACGGCGACCACGCAGAAGTCCCCGCCGGTTTGGATACCCTCTACAATCAGAAAAAAATGGGCGTTATGGCGCTGGAAATGGAAGCTGCCGCCCTGTATATGAACGCTGCCCGTTACGGCAAGCGGGGTCTGTGCATCTGCACCATTTCCGATCACATCCTTAAGGGCGTAGAGACCACTGCCGACGAGCGCCAGACTGCCTTCACTACAATGATGAAAATTGCCCTGGATGTAGCCGTCGCAATGGAGAACAAATAAATCCTTTAACGAGGTAAACCCTATGAAACGCGTATTTTTAATTGTGCTTGATTCCTTCGGCATCGGCGCAATGCCCGATTCCGAAAGCTTTGGCGATAAGGGTGTCAACACCCTCTTATCCTGCGCTTCCTCTCCCGAGCTGCACATTCCCAATATGATTTCTGCCGGTCTTTCTAATATTGACGGTGTATCCTGCCTTCCCAAAGTTTCTTCC
>SVKZ01000041.1 GCA_015068165.1 Oscillospiraceae bacterium | reverse complement strand
TTACCAACACTTTCATTGCTTTTTCCCTCACAGCTTTTGAATCAGGTCTTTATAAAAGACCACGCATTGCCCAATATTCTCTATGCCAATATGCTCATCTGCGTTATGAATTGTGGCAAATTGCTTTTTATTCAGGTCGATGGGCGCAAACCGCAGGATATTGTCGGCAATGTCAGAAAACCGTCTTGCATCTGTTCCGGCGGTCAGCAAAAACGGCGCAACCGCCACATCGGGAAAATTTTCGTGAAGCAGCGCTTCCACGGTTTTATAAGCCTCGCCCTCAAAATCGGTAGGAACGCAGTAATCCCGTTCCATTTCCTCAACGGTAACGCCATATTTTGCGCCGATTTTCTTAATTTTTTCGAGACCTGCATACAAGTCCTCTTCCCGGATACAGCGCAAAAACATAGTTGTTTCCGCAGTTTTTGCCCGGATTTGGGGGTCGCGAAGGTCTCCTGCGTTGACCGTAGTAAAGGAAAGTCCCGTGGAGAGCATAGCACTGGCGGCAGGAATCCCCATCATAATCTTCTTAATCAGCGGTGCAAACAGTCCCACATTGCCAAAAAGAAAATTCATCGGGAAGGCCATATAGGGCACATGCCGTTCAAAGGTGGCTCTTACCTCGGAATAGAATTTCCCTTTGTAGATTTTATCCTTTTTCTCGCTGACCTCCGTGATAAAACGGCTTAAGCGCGCAATGGCGCTGTCTGTTTGGCCGCCGAAGCCGCCGTGTCCCTTTGTCTCGATTTTCGCTTTGCAACGGAACAGGTGTCTGCTCTTTTCGTGGACCGCCACCACCGCGCTTTTACAGGACACACCGGGGATTTGCCCCTCCGTAATCGCACCACCCTCGTCCACAACGGCGTAAAAGCGGATGCCGTTTTTGCGGAAATAGTCCGCCGCCAGCACCATTCCGTCGCCGCAGACCTCTTCGTTATTGGAAGAGCCTATGTACAAGCTGATCCCTTCAAAAGCATAGCCTTCTGCCAGCAGTTCTTCTGCAGCCTGGAGCTCGGCAAAAAGGGGTGTTTTGGTGTCGATCGTGCCTCTGCCGTAGAGGTAGCCGTCCTTCTCCGTAGGCGTAAAGGGGTCTGTCTGCCAAGTTTCATCTCCATCTACCACATCGTGGTGAGACATTAGCATAATGTTCTCTTTGGCATTTTTGCCTTCAATCACATACACAAAGCAACCACCGCCAAAGGTCAGCTTCTTCGCTCTTGCGGCAAGGTTGGGAAACAACTCGTCAATGACCCCATAAAATTTCTGAAATTCCGCAACATTTTCCCCATCGTGGGTCCATACGGTTTTGCAAGCAATCATTCGGGCAAGCTTTTTCGCATATCCGGTATTTACTTCCGGAGAGACACCTTTTCGGGCAGCTTGGGCTTTCTTTTCCATTTCTATGCGCCTACCTTTCTGCTTTTAATATACAATATTGCAAATAAAAAAACAAGCGCCCCGGGTAAGACGGGGCGCATTCTTCTGATCGGCGTGTCTGTTAAGAAGAAAAACGGGGTGGGTTTACAGGATTACCGGCAAAGGCATTGGGACCGGGGTCAGACATAGAAAAGTACATTCTTGCCGCCTTTGTTGTACCAAAATCCTGATTCGAGCCGGAATTCTGCACCTCATTAAAGGCATCCCGGAACATCTGATTATGGGCTTCCTCCCGGTTCAACAGAAAATCAATGGTCTCCCGCACTTTTTTGTCGTGGATTTGGCGGTACAGGTACTCATAGACCACCTTCGCCCGCTGCTCCGATGCAATATTGCTCAAAAGGTCGGCGCACAAATCGCCGGTTACCGTTACATAGTCCCCCGTCCAAGAATAGCCGGAAGCATTGATTAGTCCCGGATTCAAGCCTAAAATTACGTGGCTCTGAATCTCTCCGGCATTGACTTGGTCTGCACCAACGTCGTGGCCATTAAGCAGATTAATGGTCTGCGCAACCATTTCCATATGCCCTAATTCTTCTGCCGCAATATCCAGAAACAAATCCTTAATTTTTGGATCTTTAATGCGGAAACTTTGGGACATATACTGCATAGCCGCTTTCAGTTCCCCATTGCCACCGCCCAATTGCTCCTGCAGCAGAGCCGCATACTGAGGGTTAGGGCGTTCGATTGCCACCGGATGAAATAATTGCTTTTCATGCTTAAACAAGCACATCACTCCCTTCATCGTGATATGCTTATTTTGTCATTTCCTACCTAAAAATATACCCTGCTCCTGCTTTTCCGGAACAGGTTCGGAATGATTAAAAAGCCTCCTATGGAGATAAAGAATATAAACATAACTCCCGATCTGAATTGCACCCCGTTTGTTAGAGAAGTAGGATATAATACTTGTCTAACAAATGGGGCGCAGTTCGCTTACTTTATGGGGATTTTGGGGCTTGTGGCGCCAATTTCGAGATCCGGTTCTTGTTTTTTAAGGATTTTCAGTACTCCATTTATAATAACCACACAAATGCCGCTAAAATGACGAGAAATGCAAAATTGAATGCAGAAAACAGCAGCATATAATGCACCGTTTTGCCCTTATTCCGCTTTGTATATTCTCGGAAAGTAATCAAGCTTGCCAGCGACGCAATCAATGTGCCTACGCCGCCAATATTCACGCCCAACAAAAGCTCCCGGTAATTCGTAGTAAACTGCGATAACAAAATCGCCGAGGGTACATTGCTGATGACCTGGCAAGAGGCTATACTAAACAGCAGGGTGTTTTTCTCCAAAAGAGCGGAAAACAGTTCCCGCACCACATCAATTCTTGCCATATTCCCGGAGAAAATAAAGAAAAACACAAAGGTAAGCAACAGCGGATAGTCCACCATTTTAAGGGCTTTCCTGTCCATAAAGAGCAGTACTGCCGGAATCACAATCAGCCCAATCCAATAGGGAATGCCTCGAAATACAATGGCGATGGCAAGGGCAAACAGCAAAAGATATACCGCAGTTTTGCCCTTGGGTATCACCATTTTCTCGTCTTGCAGGGAAAGCGCTTCCGGCTTGACAAAAACGATACAGCACACTGTGATTAACGCCACCGCCAACACAAAAGGCGGCGCCATAATGGTCATAAATTCTGCGGTTGGGATTCCGAACTTGGTGTAAAGGTATAGGTTTTGCGGATTGCCAAAGGGGGTCAGCATACCGCCCAGGTTTGCGGCTATGTTCTGCATAATAAAGGTAAAGGCCATATACTTGCCTTTTCCTGTGGTAGACAGCACGAAAAGGCTCAAGGGCAAAAATGTTAATAGTGCCATATCGTTGGCAATGAGCATAGAGCCTAAAAAAGTGATATAAACCAGCGCCAAAATCGCCATCCGTGCGTTTCGGAACACCTGAACGACCTTTTTCGCCAGCATATAGAAAAAATGAATGTTCTTCAGAGCACAAACCACCGCCAGCACACAGAACAGGCAGGTAAGCGTCTTTACATCGAAATAGCCAAGATACGCGCTGTCCGGCGGCACAACAAAGCAAGTGATCGCCGCCGCTGTCATAGCAATCACCATTACCAAGTTTTTCTTGATATAGCCAATCATATGATGAGATAAATGCACTTTGTCCGTAGTTTTCGCCTTCCTTCCCGAAAAGTCCAACTTATTATGCGAAAAAAAGAGAGATTTGTCAACACAATTCTTTCGGGTGCATATCTGCCCCGTTAGGTCGTACGGCGAACGCCTTGATGGTGGTCTATTGGCGGTATGCGCCGACAGAGTTGTGCGACGGTGGGCAAAAAAGCATGCGTAAATTTGCGCATACCTTTTCTCTTTACTCTTGAAAGTTGCCGTGATAGAATGATTATGCGACACAAACCGAATATGTACTGTTTGCTAGGGAAACATACCTTTGTAAAAAGGTGTTTCCCTCATTTCCCTATGCAAATAGTGGATGGTTTGTGTCGCAGCAGGCGAGGGCAAGCACTTTTTTTGGCACACCCTTCGGGGTGTGCTTTTTTATTGGGGTGAGTATATGCAAAGGTATGACTGCCGGTTTGCACTTGTCCATTTGTTGGTGGATTTGGTCAAATACATCTTTGCTGATAAACGGCAACGGTCAATCTATCGGTATGTGCCGGCATATTGCCCACAATGCGAGGTGATGGCCATTTGCCGGGACGAAAATAATAAATGGAAATTCCGACAGGGCTGTATAACAATGGATAAGAATAAGAACCGCTTTTGTTATCCTGCGTGATACCCCGTTGTGGTTACCGTGGCTGTTAAATTTCCCAAGTCATCCGTTACATCTATCCGATAGCAGGCTGTTTTCTTGCCGTCTTTTACGCAAACCGCTTTTGCCATCAGCTTTTGACCCTTGGCCGCACCTAAAAAGGAAATGTCAGAATGCAGAGATACGCACCCCATTTTTTCCCAGTTGGCCGCAACCGCAAAGGCAAAATCCGCCAGCATAAAGTATGTTCCGCCCATAACCGCCCCCATAGCATTGCGGTGGGACGGGGTAATAATCAGACTGCAAACCGCACGGTGGTCGCCGATTTCTTCTATCACCGCGCCGTTTTCCGTGGCAAACCGATCATCTTCAAATATTTTTCTTACTTCCTCTAAGGTTTTCTTATTTTCCACCGACATCAGCTCCCCTTCTTTTTTATAAAAATATTACTACACTTGCACGCAAAATGCAAGGGCGGCCGCCCCTCTGCTTTTTTCATCTCCTCGGTGGGAATCTCGGGTAATTGAAAAATGCTTTTGTCCGTGCTATAATTTGTTTGAATAATCAGAATTTGACAAAGGGGTATCCGTACGAAAGGCTTAAAGATAGCACTTGTAGGCGTTTGCTTAGGATTATTAGGCATAGCAATACAACCAACTGCAACTCCGATTGCGGTGGTCTGTGCACTTATAGGTGTTGTTGCGGTAATTGGATGTTTTGTGAAAGACAAATAAATACCAATTTGTCGCACAGAAAAGCAGGGCGTTTTGCCCTGCTTTCTTTTGTGGTTGGGTCGGCAGCACTTGAACCTACGCCCTGTTGCGGTGCCCTATATTTTCGGCGGCGGTCAAAGCCGCCTCGAAAATATAGACCGCGGCCACTCGCTCACCTCCGGGTTATAAGTTACTCTCAAAGGGAAAAGTGCTTCCTATTTGGTGCTTTTCAAGCCTTTTGTATCCACTTTGACTGAAAACCCGAAGATCGAAAATCCATTTGAAACTACCTTGTCCACTGCCTGCTAACTCCGTATGGCTTAAATCAGTTTGGCTGGATCAAGGTTAGTTTCTGCCACACAAGCCCCTCTCCTATCGCCAAAGAAAAACTGCGTCAAGCGATTGCCGCAGCGGAACGGTTAGACTTCTCTAAGGCCGGCAAGTACACGGTAGGTCAATGGTTGGATATGTGGTTTGAGAATGTAGAAACCGTGAAGGTGCGACCGTTCTCCCACCAATCCTATCGCGGGTACATCGATAACCACACCGCCCCGAATATTGGAAATCTGCCCATCGAGGAGCTGACTACAATGGAACTGCAAAAGTTCTACCGTAAGCTTCTATCCAACGGGCGGGTGGAACGCAAGAAGATGCAGACTGTCCCTGCCGAGCAACTGCAGCCCTTCCTGGGCGAAGCGAGGAACACCGGCGTGTATGAGATGTACTATATCGAGCTATCTACGGGCCTGCGCCGAGGGAAACTGCCGGGGCTCAAATGGTCAATCAGGTCATCCGCGTCAAGCGGCAAGTAGCAAGGGTGAATGGCATCATAACGGAAGCGCCGCAGAAAACAAAGAACGCCTACCGCACCATCTCTCTTTCAGAGCAGGCGGTAGACGTTCTAAAACAGCAAAAGGCAAAGCCAATGACACTTATGTGTTCCCCTCACCCAACCGATCTTTGGTCAGGTACTGACGACACACTACATAATGCAAATCCGTATCCACACCAGTCTTCGCAACAAGCGACACACCCAGTTACGAATACTCTCGAGATAAGCACAGGTACTTTCTCCATATGCATATAACCGAAAGTGAGGATTATTCTATATTCGCTGAGAATAACTACTTCTTATTTTTTACTACAATAGAATTAATTTTTATTCTCACAGCTCGCCAATGCGTATCAGTTCTTCCCGAATCTCAGGAATATACTTCTCTTGAATGGAAGAAATATAATCAGGCGCAAAATTTCCTTCATAACCCAGCATGTTCATTGCCGTGCTGAAGGAAGGCCACAAGTCTCTTGCCACAAAGAAGTCACGCAGGTCAATAATATTGTTCAGATATTCTGCTGCCTTATCGTAGTCGTTGTTCTCCATAGCAGCAAACAGCTTTCCGCTGTTGACCGGCGTGCAGGCAGGCATACCATCCAGGCACTTATCAATGCCCCATTTATAGGCAATATCAAAGTTATCCAGACCAGAATAAACCATCAAAAAGTCCTCAGGCACTTCCGGATCCAGCTTCAGCTTGCGGAACATATTGAGGTCTGCAGATTTGATACCGGCCAGGTTCGGTACAGTTCTAAGCAGTTCCTTAACAATATCATATGTAATCTTGGACTGCGTTACCCCAACCAGATCATACATCAAAACCGGATGCTTGGTAGCAGCACAGACGGCCTGATAATAATTAATAATCTGCTGCCGTGTACATTTATAGTAATAGGGCGTTGTCAGAACAAAAGCAGCAATATCCAAGTCCTCCATTGCTGCCATGCGCTCCTTAGCACGGGCAATGGAGCAGTCCATAGCACCCACAAACACTGGCACCCGGCCGGCAACTGCCTCTACCGCGGCCTTGGCAACCTGAGGACAAACACTATTTCTCATATAGGGCTGAATACCCATAGAACCCATGCTCAAAATTGCTACTGCACCAGCGGCAATCTGATCTTCTATCTGCTTTTTGTAACTCTCCACGCACAAATTACCATTGGCATCCAAAGGTGTTCCAACTGCGGGAATATAGCCTGCTTTCATAATAACTCCTCCATTATTCTAATATTTCTTTTACTTTCTGCGCTATAGCAAGGCCCAAGGCCTTGTGATTCTTCTCATCCATATGACAGCCATCAGCCGGTGAGGGTTCCGCGAAATCCGCCGCATTCAGCCACGGAACTCCAAGTTCCTCCGCTACCTTCTGCGTATAAGGTGCAAATCTATCCTTTATTGCCGAAATAGGGGAAACAAGCAACAATTTTGGTTGCTCCAAAAACACCTTAGATGTACCAGGAAACTTCTCATTGGCTTCCAGAATGCGCTTTGCCAGCATGCGAAGGCCCTCAGAGTAACCTTGTGCGTCGGTATAATGCATATCGTTTGTGCCCAACATCAGGACCACAAGATCCAACGGTTTTGCCCGATAAAGAGAATACCCCAAACACGCCAGACCATTGCGGCACTGGTTAGCCGGGTCATCCCACACAGTAGTTCTGCCGTTGATGCCATCTTCAATAATGTGATACTCCTCACCCAGGGCATCAGCCATCACGCCTGTCCAGCGAACATGCGCAGGATGTCTGCTTAAAACGCCGGGAACACATCCCCATGTATTGGAGTCCCCATAGCAAAGAACTGATTTCATGTTTTACTCTCCTTTTCCAATCTTGGGATTCTCGAATGTTACACTCCGTACGCCTTCACACTGTAATGCTCAGCTTTCTAATTTTGCAAAGCTTCATACATAAGCTTTTCTTATCGTTTGCATTTATCCAATTGCTTACCTGTGCAAAACAACGACGATCAAGATAAATTCAAATCGAGGAACCACATGATGATTTTATTATACATCAACTTTTCTGCTATATCAATAGAAAATTGAAAAAACATTTCCTAATTTTTTAGAAGATATTATGCCCCTTACGCAAAACAACATTGAAATAGGAAAAGGATACAAAAGGAAGAAATTACGAGGCATCATAAAAGATGCCTCGTAATTTCTGCTTGTTAATCAAGGGCACCAGAGCCGAAGCCCCGGTGCCCCAAAAACTATTTTTGCTTTTGCTCTTTCTCAACTGTGGACATAAAATCGTACTCTTTCTTTAAGAAGGTACATGCTGCCGTTGCAAGGACTGCAATCAGAGAAACAACAGAAATTGTACGGTTAGCACTTTGCCTTCTATCTTATATCCTTATTTGAAAAAGAAGGAGAAAATGGTACGTAACAGATTTACAAACCAAGCGAGGATGTTCTCAAAGAAGCCAAAGATCTTGTTCTGGTCATTATCACCAGCGTCATTCACTCCGGTATCAGTTTCATCCTTGTCTGCCGGGTTCATTTCCTGTTCCTCTACTGCAACCAACTTGCCTACAACATTCCACCTGTATCCTTCGGGTGCTTCAACAGTTGTTGCCCTATCCTTTCTGATGCCAGCCGTCAAGCCGATACCCTCAAGATCGGTAACTACCAATTCGTAGCCGCTATTAAAGGTACAAGTATTAAGCACCAAGGCACCGTGAGGTTCCAGCTTATTGCCCTTTACGCTTTCGTTGGTACTGAATGTACAGCCCGTAAAGGTTGCAGTCATATTGCCAGCGTGGCTAATCTTACCGGCAAAGGTGCTATTCGTAACCGTAATAACGTTGTTTTCATTCTTATAGTTATTGGTTACATTGAACGCTCTGCAGCTCTCCAAGATTGTGACATTTTCAAGAACAACATCGCTCGTCAGGACATCAACGGTATTCGAACCGTTATACGCATTGACATAGATACCATATGCGCCGCCCTTGATTGTCAAGTTCTTGACTGTCAGACCATTTGTGCTGAAAATCGCAGCCTTTTCTTCATCCTGCGCCATTCCGCCCGCATTGGTTACAGTCAGAGTATGGTTATTACCATCCAAAATAACATTGTTCAGAGTAATGCCATTTTCCAGAGTCACATCGGTCAGCAGAACAATGGTGTCGCCTTCCTGTGCCGCTGCAATAGCTTCTTCCAAGGTGGCATACTGCACGTCGCCAATTTGTGCAACTCCAGGAATAGGAGTAGCCATCAGCTCATCATAGTAGTTCACCAGAGTATTGGCATCGCCAACAACCCGTCTGTCTACCAAATCCTTTTGGACCTGAGTCAGTGCATCAAATGCCGCTCTGGCAGCCAGGATCATATCCCGCTTTTCGTTGTTAGGTGCAGTTTCGATCGCCTTGATCTGCTCGATGACTGCATTGGCAGCAGCTTTATCCTCTTCGTCGCTGGTCAAAACAACATCCAGCTCAGAAACGACCAACAGCTCATCCACGTAGACACTGCTTACAGTACCGAAGGTAATGTAGCAAATATAGTCACCAGCCTCAGAAATGACAGGGATGTTGATGGCTTCACCGCCATTTACAGACAGGTTAGCCTTGTCTTCTGTCAGTTCAAGACCAAAGGTCAGTGTGTTCCAACCAATAGCGAGGGTTGCAACGGGGGTAGTCTCGTTATTCAGGTACAGCTCACCATTTTCTACACGCAGGCCGATGGGCATTGCCACATCGCCGTAGATTCTGCTGTATGCACTCTGCAGTTCCAGAGTGAAGTTACTGTCCTCCGCCACAAACAAATCCAGGGAGATGGAACCATTCTGCAGATAAGGAATGGAGCGGGTCACGCTGGCATTGGGCAGAAGTTTCATGGAATACTTGCCCCTTGCGTTGACCATAGACAGCTCCACGCCATTCGTGGGGCTATTCCAGCCTTCATACTGCACGGTACCATGCTCAAAGTTGTCGTAAGCGCCCTTGGTACGGGTAAACCACTTGTCAAAGTCCTGAATCATAAGCATGATTCTATCCTTCGTCAAGTTTCTGCGGAAAGCAAGGATCATGTCAGTGCCGTTAAACTTATCAAAGGACGGGTTGGTAATATAGCCGTAAGCCAAAGCACTATAGTCTTCCAAGTAAGTCTCAGCAAAGATGTTCTGAATGTTGCGGAAGGTTTCGCCGTCATTGGTGGACAGTGCAAAGTTCAGGGGGTTGCGGATCGAGCTTCTACCGCCACTGACATTATTGCCGCCCCAGTTAAACAGCGGTACATTTTGACCGTTAATCTGCGTCCACTTGAGCACAGGCTGGGTATTGACGGTGTAAATGTCAGACATGTAAGGCAGTTCTGTCCATGTCACGCCCTTGTCGAGAGAATAGGACACGCCGAAATTATCCACATCCGGATCCTGTGTACGGACATACAGCACCAAAACTCCATCTGTGCGTTCGATGATGTAGGCCTCAGAGCAGCCGGCCTCGGAACCACCGGCTGTGGGATAGGAAATCTTGCTTGCGCTGTACTGCCATGTATTACCTGCATCACGGGTATAAGCGACACGGGTAGCAAATGCGCCGGTGCTGTCCAGCTGACTACCCAGCGGGAATACAAAGTCGATGCCATCGCCTTCAGCACCGTCATAGGTAGACACTTCAATGCCGGCGGTGTAGGACAATGCGTAGCGGGGAACATCGGCCTCGGCATACTCAGGCATGCAAGCACAGGGCAGTGTATACAACAGATACCAGGTCTTACCGCCGTCATCGGAAGCCAGTATGAAGGACTCCATGTGGGAATCATTCATATTGGTGGGATTGTAGGTCTTGTACTTCCAGTAGGTTTGGAACATGATCCGGCCGGTATGGCGGTCAAAGATCCACTCACCGGCACCACCGTGCTTATCTACAGGGGTCTTTCCGGCAGGCGCGTTGTTCAGGACCATATATTTAGTCCAAGTCAAACCGCCATCGGAGGAAACCTTGATGCTGTCGCCGCCCATCTTGTAAATCGTTTCCTTCTCCAGCGTAGAGCCGTCGGGGAATTTCTGTCCGGCAGGAATGGTCAGAATCCAAGTATGGGGATCCTCGGCAACGAAAGATTCTCTGTTACCGTAGGTCACCTCGTAGACATTTTCCTTGCTGGCCAGGTTCAGCGCACCGTTGGACGCATGCTGGACATACAGCTGAGCGGTTGCGCCAACTGCCAGTTCAGGCACACGAACGATGACATTCTGACCGTCGACATAGTGATACAGGAGTTCTCCGTTTTCAGAGAAGATACGGACGGTGTTCAAATCACCGGTAATACCCGCGATCGTCAACGGCATATCGTAGCTGACCTTGGTATTATTGGTGACGGACATTTGAACTGCAGTGTCAGCCTTTACCAAAGTGGTATCATATGCCACCTTGATCATTTGGCCAAAAGCGCCGATGAAGTTTGCATCCTCACCGTCGAAGTGGGTATAGTGGACCTTTACATAACGGGCTTCTGCCTCGAAACCATACAGGTACCACTCTCTGCCCATGTGGAGCAGCTTGAAGTCCTTGATTTGGGTATAGGTCTCATTGTCATCGCTGATCCACAGCGTCAAGGATTCCGCATTCAGGCGGGCCTTGTCATCGCCATCAACCAAGGTGACAAGATTGAACTTAGACTTGCTGTTGCGATCGCAAATGATACTGTTGTTGTTGGTATCAAAGGTGAACAGCAACTCGGTGTAAGCCTGTCCCTTACCAACAGCAGGATTGGTGTCGCCGGAGACATACAGAACGCCGTCATTGTTCTTGTTCAAGCCGGGAACGGTCAGCTCGTAGCTTCTGACCTGGCCGTTATCCAGCGTTGCGGTCAAGGTAACGATGGCAGCGCCCACTTCAGGACGAGTCACCTTACCGGTGTTGGAAATCACGCTCTCGTCGGAGCTGGTCCAAGTAATGGTATAAACGTTGTCCAACTGGCCGTTGGTAATGGAAGTGGGCAGTTCTGCCAGATCGGCAGTAATATTGCCGGCGCTCGCGTTCGTACCTGCAATGTCCTCAAAGTCTATCGGATACAAGAGGTCTTCATTGCTGTAAGACTTACCAAAAGCCAGGTTGGTCATGTAGACATCGAAGCTGTCTGCATCGCAGGTGGGAGCACCTGTACTGCGGCGCATATTGATGCAAATACTTGCGTTTGCCGAACCACCTGTATACTTAAATGCCTCGGTGAAGGTCTTGAACAGGACGCCATCAATATACAGATCGATGCTGTCATCCTTGTTATAGGTCACACCTACGGAGAACTGCTGACCCAAGGTTTTGCCCAAGGGATAGTATTCAGGCTTGCCCTGCACCACAAATGCCAGACCATCTTTGGTGTTGATAATGCCACATACATTGGTCCACGCATTGATGCCCTCTACCACCCGGTCACCATAAGAGAAGGTGAAGCCGGAGTTGGAATAAGCACCGGATGTAATAAAGGCCTTTTCATCCAGCACAGGCATAGACTTAGCAAGGAAGTCAAATTCAAAATGGCTGGAAACATCACGATTGATGAGATAGTCAAAGATCGGCAACTTGCTATACAGAATATAGCTACGGATGCCATTCTTGTTGTTGGTACCACCCTCTTTG
>SVKZ01000003.1 GCA_015068165.1 Oscillospiraceae bacterium | reverse complement strand
CAAAAGAGCAGCCTTTCCAACATACTCATTGGTGTCCTTGTCCAAATATTCATCATCCGTCAATTCCTTAGCTTCCCACGCGCCGATAAACTTACGCAGACCGGATTTTTTACCCTTCGTAGCATTAAAGGTCTTGCCGAGGACACGCGGTTCCTGCTTCCCGTCGATCTCGATGGTCTGCCCGCAGATTTCAAAACCGAGCATTACCTGGTTGTAGTAATTCTTGGATTTCCCTTCATATTCACATAACTGCTCGCCAATACCGATGGAATATACACAAATTGCCAAATAGGTGCCGCCGGGGATCGGTGGCAAAGTAGGCTTTACATTGTTACGAATTTTCATAGCTCACTCTCAGCCCCTTGTCCTTTTCACACACTACCAGCCGGATGATCTGACTTCCGCATTTCTCCAACTGAGTAACGCTCTCCGCATTATCCACAAACAGCGGCACTCTCACACCGTAGGCTTGCGACAGGGTGTTGATAATGTCGATGCCCAGGTTAATCTTCATACCGTTGTTTAAGTTTTCATATACAACGCCGTCATATGCAACATCACACCGATCCTCAACACCACCGTTGGCCTGCTCACGGAACAGACGGAACCGGGCAATACGGAACAGGCCGTTGATACTGTCCTCCACAAATCGGGTCTTATAGCGGCTGTATTCGTCCATCAGGAACAACATTTTCTCAATGGCTTCCAGGCATTCCGCACTATTTTTGGCATCCTCACGCAGCTCCTCAATCCGCTTCCGGGAGTATTCCAGCATATTCTGCGTACTGATAATGCCCATCTTCACACCGATCTGCCCGTTAATCTCGGACATTTCCTGCCGCAACCGCATTTTCAGGCCAGAAACACTATGATTAATTTCATAAAGTTCATCGTTTAACTTATCAATGCGAGCCTGAATGTCGCTCTTGCGCTGGGCATAGTCTGCCATATCCACAATTTCTACCAAAGAAGCCTCCGCAGCTGCGATATCCTGCTCCTTCTGCCGGATACCTGCTTCAAGCTGCCCAATTTCCTCCTGATGCCCGGCAAGCCGTTCCTCTGCCTGGGCTTTGGATTCCTTGTAGGAATTGGCGGTCTGTAGAATGTCAGCAAGCCGCTTCTGCTTGTCATTCTCAAATTGGGCTTTAGCTGTTTGAAGCTGTACGGACGGAAGATTTTGACCGCAGGTGGGGCAGTTGCCGCCGATGAAGGTCTCGCCGTTGACGCTGATCCATCGATCCCGGTACTGGGTAATGCTCTTATTAAGACCATCAATGTATGCTTGCTCGTTGGCAAGCTCGTGCTGCTTTCTGTCCAGCCGCTTCCGCAGGTCGCTCAGATCCATTTTTAGATTCTGGACATTTAAGAGGCCGCTGCTCTGGCTTGTCCTGTATGCCCGGTTTTCGCTTTCCAGTGTAGAAAGCTCCAGTTCCGCTTCCCGGATCTCCAAAGCCTTTTTATCAGCCTCACTGCTATGTTCAAGTGCCACGATCTGCGCAGAAATAGCTTCCTTCTTGGCATTCAGAACTTCCACTTCCGCCTGAGCACCGGCAAAGTCAAGGTCCTGGATGTCCTTGATGGTCTTCTGACATTCGCTGATCCGGGCAGGAATCTCTGTTTTAGCGCCCACAAACTTCTTCTTTTCCGTCAGTAGCTTCTTCTTGTAATCCTCCAAACTGAGCTTGCCCATACTCTCTACCAATGGAGCAAAGCCCTCGCAGGTCGCCAGGATCTGTGCATCATCCATCACACCGGCAACCTTAAACAGCACCGCCCGGCGCTCCTGCCAAGGAATATCCCAGGCAAAATGTGTGGTGTTTGTCAGCATACGGAAGGTATCTTCACTCACCAGCTCATTGACTTTATCCTGGAAAGCGTTGTGCTTTACCGGAACTCCGTCAATGTAATATTCACTGGTATTCCCTGTGAATACTGTCTCGCTCGATCCTCTGCGGGTCTCCCACTTCTCACGGTATGTACGAAGTAGTGTCAGTTTTTCGCCGTTTATCTCCAGTACCACTTCTACCGAAGTCAAAGCATCGTGGTCAATTACATTGCCGTCCTTGTCAAGCGGTTTTACCTCAAAATTTTTATCTCCGATACCGGTAGAGCTCTTAGAAAATAGCACCCACATAAAGGCATCAAATACAGATGTCTTTCCGCTTGCGTTATCTCCTGAAATTTCTGTATTTCTTCCGTTAAAGTCCAGCCGCAGATGCCGATGGCATTTGAAATTTTCCAAACATAGGCTAATTAATTTAATCTCAGTCATTGATTTTTCTCCATTTCTGTGCTACGATAGCACTGCATAGATTTGCACTTGCCGTCTTCCGGTCTCGCACACCGGAGGCGGCTTTTCTTTTTGTTTTGGTGCCATAGGTATACTTTGCGTTTAATCGCCCAGCCAACGCCCAATACGTATGTATTCCTCTCACACCACTTCATTACCAGATAGGCGATAACCAAAAAGATGCCAATTGTGATTACCAAAAGGTCTTCTAATGACATCACCCCACCTCCTAAACGATCACCCCAAGGAACCTTAAAAAAGGCAGCTTAGGGATCTTCATTCGGTTACCAACGAAGGTAAATTCATACCCTATCAAATCGGGTCGCTGGCGTGCCGTTACCCGGATGGTTTGGGGATTAGACCCCAAAACCCCGCTTACATCCCCGGGCGTAAAAAACGCCTTTTCAGATGCGCATAATTCTTCAATGGTTAGCATAATGTTCTCCTTTCTCTTGTCATTTGCTCTCCCTTCTGCTAAAATTACCCCGAAGGTCCGTTTAATCAATTTAACATTAAGGGGACAAAAAAAGCTGGTCTACTGTTAGATCCAGCGCCGACGCTATTTTTAGTAACGTCTTTGTGGTGGTCGTGCGTTCAACTCCGCTTTCAAGGGCTGAAATTGTTCCGCGGCTTACACCGCTTTTTTCGGCGAGTTCTTCCTGTGTCATCTTTTTTTCTTCTCGCGCTTCCTTAATTCTGTAACCCAAAACCTTAACCTCCTCCCGTTTTGATTTTGTTTTGCTTATGGTAAATGTTAAACCGATTGCACACTCATTGTATAACGAATTAAACAGCTTGTCAATATCTTTTTTTGCTTATGTTTAATAAATTTCACATTTTGCTTGACAAAAGCCTCCCTATTTTGTACAATACATTAAACAAAACAAGGAGGACGAGGTTTTGGAATTAGGTGTTCTTATTCGTGAATACAGAGAGGCACACGCATTGTCTCAACGTCAATTTGCCGATCTGTGCGGTCTCTCAAACGGGTATATCTCCATATTGGAAAAAGGAATTAACCCAAACACAGGAAAGCCTGTTACGCCGACCCTTCCACAGTTGAAAAAGCTGGCGGAAGGAATGAGGCTCACAACTATGGAGTTGCTCAACACCATTGACGATATGCCTGTTGATTTTTTTGTAGATAACCTTGGGATTATCCCACTACCGGAAACGCGGCAAATCCCGCTGCTTGGATTGATCGCCTGCGGTGCGCCCATCCTGGCGGAGGAGCACATAGAGGAATATGTGGATATGCCTAAATATATAAACGCCGACTTTGCCCTAACCTGCAAGGGCGACAGTATGATCAATGCCCGGATCTTCGATGGCGATATTGTTTACATCCGCCAGCAAGATACCGTGGACAGCGGAGAGATTGCCGCCGTCCTGATCGACGGCGAAGCCACCCTAAAGCGCGTGCAGCTCTTTGAAGATCATATCTCCCTGGAGCCGGAAAACCCCCAGTACCGCCCTATGGTCTATTGGGGCGAAGAAATGAACAATATTCGTATTCTGGGCAAAGCCGTTGCCTTTACAAGCACATTAAGATAAATGCTCCGGGAGGCACCATCATGGAAAAATGTAACAACATTGATAATCTGACTTATGCGGAAAGAATTTTACTATCCAGAATCTCAGCTCTAAACGCATCTGGCTCTGACATTCCGCCAGAACTTTATAGGCAGTTCCGAAACTTTGAAATAGCTTGGCTAAGTAGAAATTACAGCACAGATACTATAGAGCAAATCAACTCAATTCCTGTCAGAGCCGACCTGCCAAGAGCCCCTGTCCCCGCAAATTCTATTATGTCAGGCCCTACTGGAGAGGTATATTATTATCTTCATAGTAAAGCACAACAATATGCCAGTGAACAAAAGTACGATTTGGCAATAGCGTGTCAGCAAAAATCGAATGATCTTATGCGATTGAAGTACCCAACACACAGGCGAACAGAAGCATACTATCTTGTTCGTCTGCTCGCACGATCTGGACGCCTCGAAGATGCCAAAAACACCAAAAAAGAAATTGATGCCTATTACGGCAAGGCAGAATGTGATGAATCCATAAACGCCCTGCACAAAGAAATAAGAAATGCCCACACGCTTGGTACTGATTATTTAATAATGACCACGGAAGAATTTGCCTGCTCCGAATGTGCCAAATATCAAGGAAGGGTTTATTCCATTTCTGGTAAAAGCAAGAAGTATCCTCCCCTCCCTTATGAAATCTCAAAATATGGTTGCGTTCATCCTGGTTGTACACATCGTTTTTTCGCATACATTGACAATATGTCAAGTAATAGTATGAAAATAACATTGGCTCATCACCCCATAAAAAATATCTTTTATAAGCGCAATATCGTTTCCTTTAGTAATAGACCTTTTGCAGATGATCGAACCAAAGACTGCAAAAAAGCCGTTGAAGAAGTACGGCAAAGAGAAGCCAAGCGGAAAGAACAACAACAGCACTACGAAGATCATATAATTGAAATCGAATATCAAAAACACCTTGACGATCACACCTTAATATGGCTGCAAAACAATTTCCCCGCTAAAGCACCTAAAAATATCACCAGTTTCCGGCGCATGAGAACCCAAAACACAAAAAACTATCAAACCCTTAAACTGCTTGCCGCCGAAAAGGGTAAAGAAATATAAAAAACCGCCCCGGTGCGCCAACACCGAAGCGGTAAGCGTCCCCAGCGCGCCAACGCTATGGGACAACGCAAATCCCGTTACACCAGTCAAAGTATAGGGGTATTCTGCCATAATATGGTAACATACCCCTCCCAAAAAATCAAGGAGGGTATTATGTCTAATTGTATAAAATGTGCCGCAGAGCTGCCGGAAGGCGCAATTTTTTGCCCGTTTTGCGGAAGAAAGCAGTCTATCACCCGCAATGGCACCCGCCGGGGCAATGGTACCGGCTCTGTTTACAAGAGAGGTCGGACGTGGGAAGCTGCCGTCGTCCTCGGTTACAAAGTCGTAGATGGCAGGGCCGTACCGATCCGGGTTACCAAAAGAGGCTTTAAGACAAAAAAAGAAGCCATTGAGTACATCCCTACCCTCAAAAATGAGCGGCCACGCAAAGCGCCCACATTATATGAGCTTTGGGAACGGTACGCCGATTCCCGGCAGTATGATAAGCTCTCTGCTTCCCGGAAGGAGAAATATGCCATTGTCTGGCGCAAAATTGAGAAAGAAGCATTTGTCCGCATTGATCTCCTGACCGTATCAGACCTTCAGGGCATTGTGGATCGCCACGCAAAAACATTTTATCCCGCCAGGGACATTAAAGATCTTCTATCCAAACTATACCAGTTGGCATTGCCGGATCAGTTTGTCCCGCTCAACCTTGCCGAATACATCGAGCTGCCACCGTTAAATGCAAAAGAACGGGAAGCTTTCAGTCCGGACGACATTTCCAAGCTTTGGGATGATTATTTAGCTGGAAACTGGTGGACAGGTTACATACTTCTTATGATCCACACGGGAATGATGCCCGGTGAGTTGCTGGACGCCCGCAAGAGCCAAATTGATTGGGACGGCAAGCAGATATGGGGTGCCGGCAAAAAGACCAAGGAGCGCAAGCAGACGCCCATCGTTCTGGCAGATATCATCCTGCCTGTACTGGCGGACCTGTGCGAGCACACCCCGGGAGATAAGTTAATCCAAATCGGCAGGGACGCTTTCTACGACAAGTACTACGAGGCTCTTGAAAGAGCTGGCTGTAAACGCCTGCCGCCCTATAGCTGCAGGCATACCACTGCAAGCACCTTAGCCACAGAAAACATACCGGCAAGCGTTTTGCAGAAGATTATGCGACACAGCAGATTTTCTACCACCGAGCAATATATCCACGTGTCGATAGAACCAATGCTTGAGGCTATAAACAAGTTATCAAAACCAAAATAAAAATGGGGAGGCAATACGCCTCCCCCTAATTTTTACGATTCAATTCGTTCGCATAGCAATTCTGCAAGCGTAGCAATAAGCTGTTTGTTTGACGGAGCTTTTTCGCATCCCGGGAACAGCTCTTCCCATTTCTTCGGGTCTCGATTTTTCCACGCCGCAGAGATTGCTTCGCGTACCGCTTTCTCCACAGCCATCCACCCTGTAAACTGGAGCCGTTCTGCAACATAGGGATACAGTTCCTTTGTTATGCTTTGGTTTGGATCTTGGGAAAATCTGGGGATTGCATATCGTAGACATCGAAACCCATTCCGATATACCGGAAATCCCAGTTTTCGCAGTGTGCTGGACACTCTTTTTTGTACATCTTTTTCGTGAAACGCTTCCATAAAATTCTCCTCCTCATAATTAGTTCCATACGCAATAGAATACGCAATAGAAAAAGATTGCGTAATATTTCGCCGTATTTGCACGATTTTTCGCCAACTAAGGAATAGAGAAAAAAGAAACAATTTCGCATAAAAAATAGCCAATTCCACCAAAAACTTGGCAAAATCGGCTATTTGGCGGAGTGAGAGGGATTTGAACCCTCGCGCGGCTTTAAGACCGCCTACTCCCTTAGCAGGGGAGCCCCTTCGGCCTCTTGGGTATCACTCCGAATAAAAGATATGCAGTTGCTCCGCTATTTTAGCACGGCAGTACAGGTTTGTCAAGGGTAAAAACGCCGCAGGTATCGGGCGGGGTATCATAAGGCATACTGTCTTATAAAGCCCCGCCTTTCACCTGCGATACAAATCTTATCCGGGGAAAATATTGGTAATCCAAAGCAATACCGGAATCACTAAAGAAAATACGCTTACAAGCCAGGGATACAGCACCTTTCGGGAAAGGAACATCATCAGTAGGCTCCCAACGGTAATCAGCAGCGGCACCATAACCGCCACATTTCGCTCGATCATCATTGCGTACTCACCGTTTGCCTGCAAATTGATGCCTACAAACACTGGCAGGCGGGCAGCATTGTCTATTGCCAGGGAAATTGCCGCAATTACCACAGGAATCGCCAAAACCACACTGCGAAGCTTATAGATCCACTGACCACCTATCTTTACATAGGACCATATCTTCTTCAGAATATCCAAATACTCTTCCGGAATCGGGTTTTTTATCTTTTTCATAAGCTCGCCGCCCTTTCAATGTGCCTGTATCATAGCACATTTCTTTTCTCTATGCAAGTAGTGTAACCGTCCGTTTTATTGTACCTTTTTGTTTATATATTACAGATGCAAACAAAACCAAGGAGGTATTTTCTATGTTTACTGCCGCTATTTGCCGTTATCTGGACCGGGCCGTTGTTGCCCGCCCCAACGCAGCCACCCGCCGCGAGGTTTTGCACAAGCTAATTGATCATCTGCTGATTATTGCCATTTGCGCCGGTGTTTCTGCCTGCGCCGTCTTTCTTACCCTTTTCTTTTAATGTTTTCCTTGTACAGGGTTACAAGGCCTTTAACCAGCAGATCCTTGTCGTAGATCATCTCCCGTTGGCAAAGGGGAACAATGAATTTGGCAATACCGCCGGTAGCAATCACCGTCGTTTGATAGCCCAGCTCCTCTTCCATCCGTTCGATCATTCCGTCCAGCATACAGGCTGCGCCCATCATAATGCCGGAGCGCATAGCGTCCACCGTATTGCGGCCAATGGCCTTCTTCGGCTGATCCAGCTGCAGACCGGGGAGCAGCGCCGTCCGGTCTGTCAGGGCATCCATAGAAATTTTTACACCCGGGATGATTGCGCCGCCGATATAAGCGCCGTTTTTATCAATTACAGAGATGGTTGTGGCTGTACCCATATCAATAATGGTCATTGGCGGCTTATGCTCCCGCAAAGCCGCCACTGCGCCTACCACCAAGTCTGCACCGGTCTGTCCGGGGTTTTCCAAAAGGATATTTAAGCCCGTTTTCAGCCCGGGGCCTACTACAAAGGCGGTTTTTCCCGTCAGTTTTTTGATGGCGGTTTGGAGCGAGTTCAGAACCTGAGGCACCACAGATGCAATAATTGCCCCCTCTACTTCTGCCACATCCACTTGATAAACATCCATCAGGCTTTTCAAATCCAGGCAGTATTCATCGGAGGTTTTGGTCGCATCTGTACGCAGTCTTGCCTCAAACAAAACCGCATCCTCCCGAACGCCGCCGATGACAATATTGGAATTGCCGATATCTACTGTCAGAATCATACTGTTTCCTCCAAATTCATAGCGTTTATCAAATAACAGGTCCGAATTTCCCCCTGCTCCGTTTCAATAATGCCTGCGCTGCCGCCAAAAGAGCCGCAAGCGCCGGGATTGAGCACCCACATTCCATCCGGGAGCTGCCGGCAATCGGCAATATGGGTATGTCCGTACAAAACTGCTGCTGCATCGTTTCTCACGGCATCTGCAATCAGCAATCCCGTTGTAATTTTCGCGTTATGCCGGTGTCCGTGGGTCATAAAGAGCTTTACCCCGCATATATCATAGCAAAACACTTCCGGCACAGGCTGCAGCAGCCGGTATTTGTCGCAATTTCCGGGAACGGCGTGGATTGGAATATAGGGATACACCTCAGAGAGAGTCCGCGCGTCATCAAAATAATCCCCTAAGTGGATAATGGTATCAGGTTTCATTTTTTCCACACACCGACGCATAAAGCTAAGGCCGGCGTGGGAATCGGAAAACACCAAAATTCGCACCCTGCACCAACTCCTTCTGCTTTGCATATAGTAATACCATAAGGACTATTATAGCAGGCATTTTGACAGGAGGCAATAAAATGGAGAAAAAATCTCAGGATTTTTCTATGAAGGAAGCTATGCGCCTCGCCAATTCTCCGGCAGGAAAGCAGCTTGCGGCACTTTTACAGCAAGCAGACCAGCAAGTTCTGGACAACGCAATCCGGCAAGCCCAGCAAGGCAACTATGAAAACGCAGCCCAGCAGCTTCGGGATTTGATGGCCTCTCCGCAGGCGCAGGCACTGCTGAAGGAATTGGAGAAATAATATGGCAGGACTGGAAGAACAGCTAAACGCTGTGCTGTCAAACCCCCAGATGATGCAGCAAATTATGGCGATGGCGCAAAATTTCACGCCGCCCCAGGAAGCGCCGCCTGCCCCGACACCGCCAGCGCCGGCACTGCCTTCCATTGACCCGGCAATGCTGCAAAAGCTCTCCGGGCTTATGACCCAGGGCGGTGTGGACAAAAACCAGCAGCATCTTTTAAGCGCTTTAAGCCCTTACATAAATGCCCACCGGATTACCAAGCTGGAAAAAGCGATGCAGGCAGCAAAAATGGCTCGGATGGCCACAGGACTCTTAGGCAATCTCGGGCAAGGCAGGTGATTGAGATGTATAACCGTTATACCCCCCAATCCGACGGTTCATACCGCCGGGATAAAATGCCCGACCGCTCCCCGCCACCGCAGCCGCCACCCCGTCCTCAGATGCCGCAGTCCTATTATCCGCCCCAGCCGGAAATACCCCCTTGTCCGCCGCCGGAAACGCCACCATGTCCTCCACCGGCGCCTCCCACCCTTTGTTCTGCGCCATATCAGAGCGGAATCACCAGCTTTTTGCGGCACCTTTTGCCCCAAAATTTCGATACAGGGGATTTGCTGATTATCCTGTTGCTTCTTTTAATGGCGGGGGACAGCGAAGAAGAAAAAGGCACAGCGCTCCTTACCCTTGCCTTTTACCTATTTATGTAAAAAGCCCGCAAAGCAAAGGCGGGGCTTACTAAGACAGTACTGTCTTAGTAAGCCCCGCTTAAACGCTTTACGGTTTTTTCTCAACCCAATGCCACATGGCCTAACAGAATCTTATTGTAATCTGCGTCCAGAGGATATTTTGCCTTTAGATCGTCTAATAACTTCTGACAGGCATCCGAACGAAGCTGGGCATCGGCATAGTAATGCCACTGGGCTTCGCCTTCGATAAAATACATAATATGATAGCCATAGGATGTCTTTACAAGGCCGGTATCGCCGTACTTGCGTGTAGCGTCAAAGCTCCAGTCCTCAAATTCCTTCACCATTTCGTTCCGGAAGAACTGCTCGTAAAGGCCGCCGTTGTCCTTAGAGCCGGGATCTTCGGTATGCTCCTTTGCCAGCTCCGCAAATACCTCTTCCGTTACCTCTTTTCCGGAAAGGAAGCTATCCAGAAGTGCCTGTGCTTCCTTACGGCAGGCTTCCCAAGCCGCTTCAGTATACACAGCCTTGCCGTTTTCGTCCTTTGTGGCCTCCGGTATAAGAAGAATGTGCCGTACACCTACCCAAGCAAAGTCTGTGTCATCCTTTTTAATCTTATTTTCGTCGAATGTGGTCTGATTGTCTTCGTAATACTTGACAATATCCTCCTCCGTAATTTTCAGGCTTTCTGCAAACTGATTGTAATAACCCATCCCCACAAAGGTCTCTTTGTTGTATGCTTCGTAGGCATCAAAGGTAGCGCCAACGCCCAGTTCCTTCTGGATCATTTCCTCAGCATCCGCATAGCCATATTGTTTAACCTGCTCATCCATTGTTTTTCTGAAATTATCCAGATACTTCTGTTCATCCTCGTTAAGCTTAAAATCCTGTTCCTCTGCCTCTATATTCAGCATCATATATTGGTGCCAAGTTGACAATGTTGTTTTCAAAAGATACTCCTGCCAGGAAATACCTTTTTCAAAATAACATTCTTGGGTAGCTAAATCCTTGGTATAATCAAAACCAAGAAAGGAGAGGTAGTAACTGTTTTCATCCATGAAGGAATAAACGGTAATCCAATAGTACACCTGTAGCTGAGCAATCGTCAGCTGTTTATCCCCCACGGTAGCAACCACGCGGTCCCGCGCCGCAACAACCTCTTTATCCGTGGCAGTATAAATGGTAAAAGGGTTTTCCTCTGTTGCCTTTTGAAGCTCTGTTATCCCCCAAAGAACACCTAACGTTACAACCGCCGTAGTAAGAACAGCAATACAAACGATTGCCCATACCGGCAATCCCGGTTTTTTCTTTTTCTGTACGGCAGGTATTTCCTCAATAGGCGCAATCGAATCATTTTCGATCTCTTGTACTGCCGTTATTGGCTCAAATTCCGCACCGCATTCCGGGCAAGTTTTTGCATCCTCCGGAATTTCTTTTCCGCAAAATTTACAATCCATAGCATCCTCTTTCCGCCATCCACAGGATAGCCAGTAGTCTTTTTCAGTTTACCATTTCTCCCCGCGAATTGCAAGGGATTTCCAAATTGTTTACATTTTCATTACTGTACCGGGAAAGCCTTGCAAAAACCACAAAAAAATGTTATACTGTGTCATTAGAGTAGTATCGGCAAAGGAGACCCGCTTATGGATGGAAAGACTACCGTAATTTCAAAAGAACAGCTTTCCAAGCAGATGGATTTCTGTCAGAAAATACAGGCCCTTTGGCGCTCCGAAGGTGTCGCTCCCACAGCCTATGTGGAAACTTACGGCTGTCAGCAAAATGAAGCTGATTCGGAAAAGCTTCGGGGTATGCTGGCAGAATGCGGCTACGCCATTGTGGGATCTGCAGAGGGTGCAGATGTCGTCATTATGAATACCTGCGCCATCCGGGAACACGCCGAACAGCGGGTTTTCGGCAATTTGGGTGCTCTGAGCCACACCAAACGTCGCCACCCCAGACAGAAAATTTTCCTCTGCGGCTGTATGGCAGGCGAGGAAGCCGTCGCCCTGCGGATTAAAAATAGTTATCCCCATGTGGACGGTGTTTTTTCCACCCACCACCTGTGGCGTTTCCCGGAGCTACTGCATCAGGTGCTAACCACCGGAAAACGGACCTATTTTACCCAGGATGAGGCCGGTTCTATTGCTGAGGGTATCCCCCAAATGCGGGATAGCCAGTTAAAGGCCTGGGTTTCCATTATGTACGGGTGTAATAATTTCTGCACCTATTGTATCGTTCCCTATGTCCGGGGTCGCGAAAGGAGCCGACGCCCGGAGGATATTTTAGCCGAGTGCCGGGAAGTCATTGCCGGTGGCGCACGGGAAATTACCCTGCTGGGTCAAAATGTCAATTCCTTCGGCAAGGATTTGGATATAGAAATTGATTTTTCTGATCTTTTGCAGCAGATTGCCGCCATACCCGGGGATTTTCTCATCCGTTTTATGACCAGCCATCCCCGGGATGCAGGCAAAAAACTGTTTGACACCATGGCTACTGAGCCTAAAATCGCAAAACAGCTCCATCTCCCCTTCCAGTCTGGCTCTTCCCGGGTATTAAAAGCGATGAACCGCCACTATGACCGGGAAAAATACCTCTCTCTGGTAGAATACGCCAAATCCGTAATGCCTGATTTGGTGCTGACCTCCGATGTGATCGTAGGCTTCCCCGGGGAGACAGAAGAAGAATTTGAAGAGACTTTATCTCTCATCGAAAAAGTGCGTTACGATTCCCTGTTTACCTTTATTTTCTCCCCCCGAATCGGCACACCTGCCGCAAAAATGGAGGACCCCACCCCAAGGGAGGAGAAAAACCGCCGTTTTGACAAGCTTTGCGCCCTGCAAAATACCATCTCCGAGGAAATCCACCGGGCTTATGTAGGAAAGACTTTCCGGTGCTTGGTTGACGGACGGGATAAAGATATGCTCACCGCCCGTACTGAGGGTGGACGGCTTGTCCGTTTTACCGGCGATGACGCATTGATCGGCAGTTTTACAGAACTGACCGTTACTGACTCCGGCACTTGGAGCCTTACAGGAATACAGAAAAAGGGTGGATGATTATGTCCTCAAAAAATCCGGAAATGACCCCCATGAAACGCCAATATTACCAGATTAAGGAACAAAACAAAGACAGTATTTTGTTCTTCCGTCTCGGTGATTTTTATGAAATGTTTGACGAGGATGCCCGTCTTGCCGCCAAAGAACTGGACCTGACCCTGACCACCCGGGATAGAGGTAAGCCCAAGGAAGAGCAGACCCCTATGTGCGGCGTTCCCTACCATTCTGTAGATGCCTATATTGCCCGATTGGTCGCCAAAGGGTATAAAGTCGCTATCTGTGAGCAAATGGAAGACCCTGCCCAGGCAAAAGGCATCGTGGAACGGGACATCAGCCGCATCATCACCCCCGGCACGGTTACGGAAAGCTGTATGCTGGATGAAAGCCGGAATAACTATATGGGCTGTCTGTACGGCTCTGAAACGCGGTACGGTCTTGCCTTTTGTGATATTTCTACCGGTGCGTTTTTTGTAACTGTCTGCGCAGATGCCGCCGGAGCTTCCTCGGAATTGGGAAGATTTTCTCCTGCGGAAGTCATCCGTAGCGGACCTGCCGCAACTGACCCCATAATCAGCGACACCCTGATCCGCCGTCTTTCCTGCTGTGTGAATGAGGGTGGCGAAACCGTTCCCAATTTGAGCGAGACCAGCGACATCTTGGCGCAACATTTCGGGAAAGATCTGGCTTCTTTAGGACTTGCCGGTATGCCGGAAGCCATTACCGCCGCCGGAATACTGCTGAGCCATTTGAAATTCGTGCAGAAAAATCCTCTGGAGCACATCCGGGATCTGCAGTACTATACCACCGGTCAGTTTATGGAGCTGGATATGGATGCCCGACGAAACTTGGAGCTGTGTGAAACCATGCGTTCCAAGGAAAAGAGAGGCACCCTTCTGTGGGTGCTGGACAAGACCCGTACCGCTATGGGTAGCCGGATGCTCCGCAGTTGGATAGAAAAGCCCCTTTTGGATGAAACCGCTATTTTGCACCGTCAGGATGCGGTAGAAGAGCTTTTGAATGGGGTATGGCAACGGGGCGAACTGACAGAAGCCCTCCGGGATATTTCCGATCTGGAGCGTATTACCAGCCGGGTGGTTACCGGCTCTGTAAATGCCCGGGATATGTTGGGTCTTGCACGAGGTTTGCGGGCTCTGCCCCAAATTCACGCCACCCTTTCTACTATGCAAGCCCCCCTTTTACAGCAGCTATGCCAGCAGATTGACATTCTGCAGGACTGTGCCGCCCGGATTGAAAACACACTTGTGGACGAGCCTCCCCTTACCGTTCGGGAGGGCGGGCTGATCCGCCCCGGCGCAAACCCGGAAGTTGACCGTTTAACAGACATCTTAAACGGCGGTGCCAGCACAATGGCCGCCATTGAGCTTTCGGAAAAAGAAAAAACCGGTATCCGCACCTTAAAGGTGGGTTATAACCGGGTATTTGGCTATTATATTGAGGTCTCCAAGTCCTTTATCGACCAAGTCCCTGAACACTACATTCGCAAGCAGACCCTTACTAACTGCGAGCGCTACATCACCCAGGAACTAAAGGAGCTGGAGCAGCAGGTCCTGTCTGCAAAAGACTATCTTGTTACCCTGGAATACCAGCTTTTTGTAGAGCTTCGGGAATTTCTTGCCGCGCAAGCCGGTCGTATTCAAATCACTGCTACAGCCGTCGCCCAAGCGGATGCCCTCTGCTCTCTTGCTTTGGTTGCCGTGAAAAACGGCTATTGCCGGCCGGAAATTTCTGACAACGGCATTATTTCCATCACCGACGGCCGCCATCCTGTGGTAGAACGGATGCTCACCGACTCCCTGTTTGTCCCCAACGATACCCATTTGGGCGAGCAGGACAACCGGGTATCTATTATTACCGGCCCCAATATGGCAGGTAAATCCACCTATATGCGTCAAGTGGCGCTGATCGTGCTGATGGCGCAAATGGGTTCTTTTGTCCCTGCCCGCAGTGCCAAGATCGGCATTGTAGACCGGATTTTCACACGAATCGGCGCCAGCGACGATTTAGCCTCCGGTCAGTCTACCTTTATGGTGGAAATGGCAGAAGTGGCCTCCATTTTGAAATACGCTACCTCCCGGAGCTTACTCATTTTGGACGAAATCGGAAGAGGTACCTCTACTTACGACGGTATGGCCATTGCAAGAGCCGTGCTGGAATATGCCGCGTCTCCCCGGCAGCTTTGCGCCAAAACCCTCTTTGCCACCCATTATCACGAGCTTTCCGTCATTGAAAACGAACTACCTAACGTAAGAAATTACAACATCGCCGTAAAAAAGCGTGGCGATCAGATGATTTTCCTTCGCAAAATCATCCCCGGCTCTACCGACGATAGCTTCGGTGTGGAGGTTGCCAAGCTGGCAGGCCTGCCCGACAGTGTGATACGCCGCGCCCGGGAAATTCTTAAGGGATTGGAAAATGGCGAAAAGCCGGCGTATGCAGCCACTGCCCCCGCCTTAGAGGAGCAGGTTGGTATGGAAGACCTCCGCTACCGCCAGGTCTGTGATGCGCTTTCCGAAATGAGTGTGGAAACGCTGACCCCCATCGAGGCGATGAACGCCCTTTATCAACTTAAAAAAATGTTGGAGTAATATGAAAAAGCTTCCCGTTCCCCTTAGTAAAACAGAATTTAGCCGTGGACTGGGGCTGATTTGCTTCCAGCAGCTTGTGCTGCCGGTACTGCTGAGCCTTGGCACCGTAGTTCTGTCTCTCTCGCCTACAGATGCGGAGCTGAACTTTGCCTATTTCCTCATCAATTATATATCTGTACTGGTTTTGTTCCGGAACTTTCTTTGGGTAGAGCTGGAAATTGCTGTGGAAAGACCCGGCAAGATTTTTTCCTCCCTTGCCATCGGTTATGGACTGTATTATGTAATTTCCACCGGTATCGGCTACTTGGTAGCCTTTATCGACCCGGAATTTCTCAACTTAAACGACGAGAATATCGGCGCAATGTCGCAAAATCAGTTTGCCCTGATTGCCGTAGGCACAGTTCTGCTTGTACCGATGTCCGAGGAGCTGCTTTTCCGTGGTGTTCTGTTTAACTATATCTATGAAAAACGGCCTGTTATCGCCTGTTTTACCTCTATTATCCTGTTCTCTATGATCCACCTGATTGGATTTATTGGAGAATACTCTCCCCTGCACTTTGCCTTGGCATTTTTGCAGTATTTGCCGGCCGGTATTGTTTTGTGCTTTACCTATGTTCGCTCCGGCACAATATTTGCCCCTATTTTGTTTCACACCCTTGTCAATGTCCTTGCTATGATTTATCAGTACTCCGCGAGGTGAGATTATGGCCAAAATCCAAAAACTTTCTCCCCATATTGCCAACCTGATTGCCGCCGGCGAAGTGGTAGAACGCCCTGCCTCGGTAGTCAAAGAGCTTGTAGAAAACGCGGTCGATGCCGGTGCTACCCAAATCACCGTGGAAGCCCGCAACGGCGGAATGACCTTCCTGCGTGTAACGGACAACGGCTGCGGTATGGAAGCCGAGGATGCCCGGGTTGCCTTTTTGCGCCACGCCACCTCCAAATTGCGGACAGAAGCCGATCTTGCCGCTATCGGTACCATGGGCTTCCGGGGGGAAGCTTTGGCCGCCATTGCCTCCGTCAGCCGTATTGACCTTTTGACCAAAACATCGGACAGTATCAGCGGTACAAGCCTCCATTTGGAGGCTGGGGAGATTTTGGAGGATACCGAGGCCGGCTGTCCGGACGGCACAACCATTATTGTCCGGGATCTGTTCTTTAACACCCCCGCCCGTATGGCCTTTATGCGCGCCGACGCAGTTGAAGGCAGCAAAGTATCTGCCGCCGTACAGCTGCAGGCACTGGCACACCCGGAGATTGCTTTCCGCCTTTTGCGGGATGATAAGGAGGTTCTCTCTACCCCCGGCACAGGGAAACTGCAGGATGTTTTATACTGTATCTACGGCAAAACCGCCGGGCAGATGGTTCCGGTGGACAGCCAATGGGAAGGCTACCGGGTTACCGGCTTTGTAACCCTTCCCACCGACGCCCGCCCCAGCCGGGCGCTACAAACCTTTTTTGTCAACGACCGTCCTGTCCGTTCCCGGCAGCTAACCGCCGCGTTGGAGGAAGCCTACCGCAATCAGCTGATGCAGGGTAAATTCCCCGGCTGTGTGCTGCACCTGACACTGCCGTTGAATGCCGTGGACGTGAATGTCCACCCGGCAAAAACGGAAATTAAATTCCTCAATGAAAAAGCCGCCTTCAACTGCATCCATTACGGCGTTTTGGCGGCACTAAACAAAGCCACAGACAGGCCTGCGGTTCGTTTCACCCCCGCCCCGGAAAAGCCTGCCCAGCCTACGCCGAAACCTGCGCCCCGGCAGGAAAGCTTTTTCCGAACAATGACCCCTCAGGAGTATAAAAACTTTACCACAGCTGTAAAAGAAGCGCCCCGTCCCTCTCCCCAGACCGCCGCAGCCGTCGCTGCCGCTGTGGAGCGAACGGCTACCGCCTCCTTACAGCAAAAACCCCAGGCGCCCGGTTTCCAATTGCCCCCCTTGCAAAAGCCCGTTCCGGTAACACCTGCCTTGCCCAAAAAAGCGGAAGCGCCTGTGCTTCCCGAGCCGCCGGAGCAAGCAGAACTGCAAATGCCGGAAGTGCAACCCTGGCGATATGTAGGTGAGCTATACAATTGCTATATCCTTGTTCAGCAGGGCGAAGATGCCTTTTTTATTGACAAACACGCCGCCCACGAACGGATTCTCTTTGAAAAACTGAAGAAAAATCAGGAAGCGATCTCTTCCCAAACTCTGATTTCCCCCATTTCCTGCCGGCTTTCTCCGGAAAATGTGGCGCTTTTGCTGGAAAACAAGGCGCAGCTGGAAGCTCTCGGCTTCCAGTTGGAAGAATTTGGTGATAATGTACTCCTTGTCCGCCAAATTCCTATGGATTTAGAGCTTTCCCAAATTTCCGACACCTTGGAAACCCTGGCATCCGATCTGCAAAAGGGTCGTTTAGAGCAGGGGGACACCATCCGGGACGAGCTTCTCCACACTGTCGCCTGCAAAGCCGCCATCAAGGCCGGTTGGCAAACCTCCGAAGAAGAGCTGATGGTGCTTGTGAAAGAGGTAATGTCCCGGGAAGATTTGAAGCATTGCCCCCACGGCAGACCCATCTGCATTTCCCTCTCTCAAAAGCAGCTGGAAAAGCAGTTTAAGCGGAGCTGACGCCTATGGACAAGATTATTTGCATTTCCGGTCCCACCGCTTCCGGTAAAACCGCCCTGTCTATCGCTTTAGCCGAGGAATTAGGCGGTGAAATCGTCTCCTGCGACTCTATGCAGATCTATCGGGGTATGGATATCGGCACCGCCAAGCCTACCTTAGAGGAACGCCGGGGCATCCCCCACTATATGCTGGATGTGGCTGACCCTACGGAGGATTTTTCCGTCAGCCGCTACTGCAATATGGCTTCTCCCATTGTGGATAATATTCTTGCCCGGGGAAAAACCGCCATTATTGTGGGCGGCACAGGTCTTTATATGGATGCCCTAATTCGTGGCAACGCTTTTGCCCCCTTCCCCTCTACCGGACGGCGGGAAAAACTGGAAGCTTTGGCAGAACGGGAAGGCATCGAAGCAGTTTTATGTAAACTACAGGCGGTAGACCCCGATTCTGCCGCACGGCTGCACCCCAGCGACCGAAAGCGAATTATCCGTGCGCTGGAGGTCTACTTGGAGACCGGCGAAACCATCACCGCCCATAATGAAAAAACAAAGCAACTCCCGCCCCGCTATAACCCCGTTTGGTTTGCCTTAGAGGACGAAAACCGTCAGGATCTTTACGACCGGATTGACAGCCGGGTGGATTTGATGCTTCAAATAGGTCTATTAGAGGAGATTAAAAGCCTTTTAGCACAAGGTATCCCTGCAAAATCTACCGCTATGCAGGCCATCGGCTACAAAGAATTTTTGCAGGCTCTCTCCGGAGAAATCTCCGTTGAAGAAGCCGCTGAAGAGGTAAAAAAAGCCTCCCGGCACTATGCTAAGCGCCAGCTTACTTGGTTCCGCCGGAACGAAAACATCCATTGGCTCCGGCGGACAGCCGGAGAAACCACCGGGGAAATTCTTTCCCGCGCCCGACAGTATCTTCGGGAATTTGACAAATAAATAATGCTAAGATAGATGTATCCCAAAGAAAGAAGGAAGGAATACATATGTCTGACGCAATCAATTTACAGGATGCCGTTTTAAGTGAGGTTCGCCGGGAAAAAGTGCCAGTAACTCTCTTTCTAATGAACGGCTTCCAGCTCCGGGGCATCATCACCGGCTACGACAGCTTTGTGGTGGTGCTGGTCAGTGAAGGCAAGCAGCAGATGATCTACAAGCACGCCATCTCCACCCTTGTCCCTATCCGGCCTCTGAAAGCCACAGCACTGAGTGCATAGCAAACAGGCGGCGGAGCAATGCTTCGCCGCCTGTTTCTTATAAGAAAGAGGGTCGCTTATGTCCATTACAGAAAATGTTATTCGTATCCGCGAAGAAATACGCAAAGCCGCCATTGCCGCCGGCAGAGACCCGGCCTCTATTCGCCTTTGCGCCGCAACTAAAATGAACGGCACCCCTGCCATCCGGGAGGCCATTGCCGCCGGGGTTACCTGCTGCGGAGAAAACCGGGTGCAGGAGCTGACGCAAAAGCTATCGGAAAACGCCTATGAAGGAGCAGATATTCACTTTATCGGGCACTTGCAGACCAATAAAGTAAAACAGGTAGTGGGTAAAGTCTCTCTTATCCACAGCATTGACTCCCTGCACCTCCTGGAGGCGGTCAACAAAGAAGCCCTCCGGCAAGGTATCCAGCAAGATATTTTGTTGGAGATTAACATTGGAGACGAAGAAAGCAAGTCCGGTTTCACCCCGGAAGAACTTTTTACAATTCTTGATACCGCAACCCATTTTCCGGGAATTTTCATCCGTGGACTGATGGCAATCCCCCCAATTTGCCAAAATCCGGGGGATAATGACAAATTTTTTCAAAAAATGTATCAGCTTTCTGTTGACATAACGGCAAAAAAATACGATAATGTATGCAGTACTGTCCTGTCTATGGGTATGAGCGCCGATTACCGGGAAGCTATCGCCTGTGGCAGTACGATGGTGCGCATCGGTACCGATATTTTTGGTGCCAGAAACTACGCAGCAAAACAACCACAAGGATAGAAATAGATTTTGGAGGATGCGACATATGAGTTTTTGGGATAATGTGAAGAAATTTACCCAGCCCTACTCCGACGAAGAGTACGACGAAGAATACGACGAAGAAATGGGCGACTACGAAGAAGAGCAGGAAGCCCCCGCACCCCGCCCTCGCCGCAGCTCTCCCTTTGCTGAAACCCGTCAGGAGCCTGCCGCCCCTGCCTATACCCCTGCTTCTTCCGAACCCGACAGCCGCCGCGGTTTTAACGGTCAGGTGCTGAGTATGGGCTCCGGCAAACAGGAAGTTGTTCTTTTCCATGCCAAGACCTTCGATGACGCCGCCAAGGCCGCCGATGAGCTTCGCAGAAGAAAAGCCATCATCCTCAATATGGAAAATGTGGACAAGTCCCTGACCCGCCGGGTTGTGGATTTCCTGTCCGGCAGTGTTTACGCGCTGGACGGCAGTGTCAAGAAAATTGCTCAGGCTACTTACCTGTTCTGCCCCCACAATATGGATGTTGTGGGCGATCTGGAGAATGTAGATCTGGAGAACTACACCTGATAGAGAGGTTACCCTATGTACACACCTGAACAGCTTGCCGCTGTCAATTTCGGCAAGAAATTCGGCGGTGGCTACAATACGGAAGACGTGGATAGCGTTTTCGGCCAGCTGACCGCCGACTATGAGAACCTTTATAACGAAAACATCTCTCTAAAAACCAAGATGCGGGTAATCGTTTCCAAGTTAGAGGAGTACCGCAACGCGGAAGAGAGTATGAAACAGGCAGTGATCGACACCAAAAACTCCTGCGAGCAGATGGTCGCCGACACCAAGGTGCAGTGCGCCGGTATGATTCGGGACGCAGAGGCCGCCGCCATTGAAGCAGATGCCAAAATTGCCTTGGAGGAAGCCCGGGTTGAAAGTGCCCGTCAGGTAGCCGCCCGGCAGATTGGTGATCTGTACGGTCAGTTAGAGAGCTGTTTACAGCTTCTCGCCCAAATCCGGGAGACCCATAAGCCCATAAATCCTCTCCCGGAAGCACCCGCGCCCGAAAAGGCAGAACCTGAAAAGCCCGCTCCCCAAAAAACAATTCCGCCTCTGAAAAATGATCCCAGTGCGGATATGTTTGCCAATCTGCAGTTTGGCAGAAATTACGATACAGGCAAAAAACGATAATATGCAATGCGTAGATAAGGACAGGTGTTCCCGCTCCCCTGTTTTCAGAGAACTGCCGTTTGGTGCAAGGCAGTAACAGCTCGGTGAACATATCCCCTTTGAGCAGCATACCGAAATCTTCAGACAGTAGGCTATGCCGGTTGCACCCGATAAAGTGCACACGAGCGCCGGGAAACCGGAACAAGAGTGGTACCGCAGAGGTTATTATGCCTTTGTCTCTTATTGGGAGACAAAGGCATTTTTATTTTGAATATATAATGGAGGTTAATACAATGGAATACAAAAACACGATCATCACCCCGAAAACCGACTTTCCTATGAAAGCGGGTCTGCCCCAGAGAGAGCCTGCAATGCTCCAGCGCTGGGAGGAGAGCGACCTTTATAACGCAATGTTAGAGAAAAACAAGGATCTGCCCCCCTTCATTCTCCACGACGGCCCTCCCTTTAGTAACGGCTATATCCATATGGGCCACGCCCTTAATAAGTGCCTGAAGGACTTTATTGTCCGCAGCCACGCAATGATGGGCTTCTACACCCCCTATGTCCCCGGCTGGGATAACCACGGTCTTCCCATTGAGCGCGCCATCGAAAACTCCAAGAAGAAGCTCAACAAGGATATGTCCGTTCCTGAATTCCGCAAGGCCTGTGAGGACTTTGCCGAGGACTTTATTCAGAAGCAGATGGGCGGCTTCAAGCGTTTGGGTGTTGTGGGTGATTGGGAAAACCCCTACCGCACGATGGACAAGCATTTTGAAGCCCAGGAGGTCAAGGTCTTTGGCCGGATGTTCGACAAGGGCTTTATTTACAAGGGTCTCAAGCCCGTTACCTGGTGTCCCTTCTGCGCTACAGCCGTTGCCGAAGCGGACATTGAGTATAAGGATGACCCCTGTACCTCTGTATATGTAAAGTTTGCCCTGAAGGACGATTTGGGCAAGCTCCCCGGTGTGGAGAATGCCTACTTTGTCATTTGGACCACCACCATCTGGACGCTTCCCGGCAATATGGCAATCTGCCTCCACCCCCGGGATAGCTATGTGCTGGTGAAAGCCGATAACGGCGAAACCTACATTATGGCAGAAGCATTGACAGAAAAGACGATGAAGATGGGCGGCTTTGAAAACTATGAGGTCATCGCCACCTATCCCGGTGCATTCTTTGAAAATATGCTGGCACAGCATCCTTTCCTCCCCAAGACCAGCCGCCTTGTTTGGGCCGAGTATGTTACGATGGATTCCGGTACCGGCTGTGTTCACACTGCCCCCGGCTTCGGTGCAGACGACTATCAAACCTGTATGCGTTACGGTATGGAGCTGATTGTTCCTGTGGACGACTACGGCCGCCACACCGATTATGCCGGTAAGTACGCAGGCCTCAAGACCGAGGAGTCTAACCCCATTATCCTTGCCGATATGAAGGAGAGCGGTGCGCTGTTCGCTTCCGAGGAGATTATCCACTCCTACCCCCACCACGACCGCTGCAAGAAGCCCGTTATCTTCCGGGCAACCCCCCAGTGGTTCTGCTCTGTGGAATCCTTCAAGGATCAGGCAGTAAAGGCCATTGAAAATGTCCAGTGGTATCCCGCCTGGGGCGAGGACCGTATGATTTCGATGATTCGGGAGCGTGCCGACTGGTGTATTTCCCGTCAGCGCCGCTGGGGTTTGCCCATCCCTGTGTTCTACTGTAAGGACTGCGGCAAGCCCGTTTCCACCCCCGACTCCATTGCCAAAATTTCTGCACTGTTTGACGAATATGGCTCCAATGTTTGGTTTGAGAAAGATGCTATGGAGCTTGTTCCCGAGGGCTTCACCTGCCCCCACTGCGGCGGCAAGGATTTCGATAAGGAAACCGACACCTTAGACTGCTGGTTTGACTCCGGCTCTACCCACTTCTCTTCCCTGATGCACCGCACCCCCGAGCTGTGGCCGGCCGATGTCTATCTGGAGGGCGCAGACCAGTACCGTGGCTGGTTCCAGTCCAGCTTGCTCACCTCCGTTGGCGCGCTGGATCAGGGCGCTCCCTTCAAGCAGGTTCTGACCCACGGCTGGGTTGTTGACGGCCAGGGTCGCGCAATGCACAAATCTCTCGGTAACGGCGTTGACCCCGCTGACCTTATCAAGGATTTCGGTGCGGATATTGTCCGTTTGTGGGCGGCTTCCTCCGATTACCACGCAGACGTGCGCTGCTCCAAGGAGATCTTCAAGCAGATCGCCCAGAACTACCTGAAGTTCCGTAATACCGCCCGGTACTGCTTAGGCAACCTGGAGGGCTTCGATCCCAATAACCTGGTAGCTCCCGCGGATATGGAAGAGCTGGACAAGTGGGCGCTGACCAAGCTGGATGCTCTGGTCAAGGACTGCCGTAAGGCATATGACGGCTACGAATTCCACGCCATTACCCACGATATTAACGACTTCTGCGTGGTTGAGCTGTCCTCCTTCTATTTGGATATTTTGAAGGACCGTCTGTACTGTGAAGAAAAGGACGGCCTGCGCCGCCGCAGCGCACAGACCGCCCTCTACCTCATTGTGGATGCCCTTGCCAAGCTGTTCGCTCCCATTTTGGCTTACACCTGCGACGAAATTTGGCAGGCAATGCCCCATAAGGATGGCGATGATGCCCGCAATGTTCTGCTAAACCAAATGCCTGCTGATTTTGCTTCTTACGCCCTGGACGAGGCCGCTATGGCAAAGTGGGAAACCGTTATGAAGCTCCGCCAGGATGTCAACGGCGTTCTGGAAAAGGCAAGAGCCGAAAAGCGGATCGGCAAAGCCCTGGAAGCCCGGGTTACCTTAGAAACCGGCGACGATGCCATCAAGGCCGCTTGTGAAGGTCTGAATCTTGCTGAAATCTGCATCGTTTCTGCCTGCGACTGGGCAAGTGCTGAGGAAGGCGCTGAGGTTGGCACCGGTGTCAACTTCCCCGCCCTCACCATCGGTGTCAGCGAAGCACAAGGCGAAAAGTGCCCCCGTTGCTGGATGCACTCCACGGAAGCAAACGCCGAGGGTCTTTGCCCCCGCTGCGCCGCCGTAATTGCAAAAATGGACTTAGATATCTAAAAAATACAGGGATGCCAAGACTGGCATCCCTGTATTAGTTTATATAACAAAAGTCGTTAAAAGTGCGTACATAACCGGAATGGTAATTACACAGGCTGTATGCGAGATCGTTGCCATAGATACTCCTGTTGAGGGATCTCCGCCATATGCCGCCGGGAATACCACAGTATTTAATCCCAACGGTGTACCAAAGGCAAACAGGCACATAGAAATCGCCCTGTTATCTGCGCCCAAAAGCTTCAAAATCAAAACAAACAGCGCCGGCAGTACAAACAGCCTCAAAACAGAAGCAACATACACTTTTTTATCCGTAAGAAGCTTTTTAATGGGGTATTGTCCAATCAAAAAGCCGGTAAGAACCATAGCCACAGGACCCATACAGTTACCAAGTCCGGACAGCGTGTTGTTTACAAAAGCAGGGAGATACCGATACACACCGGTCAGTCCTAACACCATACCGATCGCCACAGCAAACATCGGCGGATTCAGCAGGCTTTTTAGCGGATTTTGCTTTCCCTCACTTTTGGGTATCAAACCTGCAATCCCCCAAGTATAGGCCGCAATATTCAGAGGCAGGGTAAAAAGCATATAATCATACAATGCTACCTCTCCTAAAATTGCCGGCACAATGGCATTTCCCATAAAACCGAAATTACCAAAGGTCAAAGCGTAGTGATAGATATTCCGCTTATAGCCCTTCTTCGCAAACAGCGGTGCCAACGCAAACGCAAGGCCAATGGCAACCGCCAAAATAAGCGCGCAGAACAAAATCTGCCTATACTGTTGCGACAAAGACTCTACTGTGCAATACTTACTGAATGTGTAGATCGTCAGCGCCGGAAGCAACACATTGGTTTCTAACTTAGACAGCACCGTTGCCGTATTTTCCGGGCATATTTTTTTCTTGTTTAACACGAAGCCAATGACCATACAGGTAAACATCATTAGCATCGGAGTGAGGGTGTTAAGAAACACCGTTCCCATAGAGCACTCCCCTTTTCAAAAAAGTCCCCCAAATTATAGCACACATTTGGAAAAAGTCCAGCCCCATCTGTTTTTGCAATTTCTTCTATCAAATCCACCATTTTCTTCACCTCCTTGCTATCTAAATACGTTTATCTATATGATAACACTTTGTTTGTATAATTTCAATGTCAATATTGCTATACTGTTATCATTATTTTAGTGAGGTGTTATCGTGGCAACAAATAAAATTCAAACCGGCATCCGTTTTGACCCGGAGCTTCTTTACAAAATCACATATGTTGCCAAAGACAACAAGCGTTCCTTGAATGCGCAGCTGGAATACCTTGCGCAAATTTGCGTTAAGGAATATGAAGCCGCTAACGGCAGCATTCCTGTAGATGAAGAAGCCCTTTACCGAAAATAATGTTTCCTAACAAAAACTCCCCTGACATTGTCTTGTCAGGGGAGTTTCTTATTTCTTATCCATTTCCTTAAAGAGCTTTTCGTAGGGCATCAGCATACCCTCGTTCATCTTGTTGCCCATTTTTGCCTTGATCTTCTCATTGGCAAGGAGGGAACCCACTAAGTACATTTTCAGCATCATACCCCGCTTTTTCTGGGGGAAATCGTACTGCCCGTGGGCTTTGTAGAACTTGTGGTCCGCCCGCATCATACCCTGCATCAGCCAAATCAAGTCCCGGAAAATCTTCATACCGCCAATGCCGTAGAAATTCTGGGGCGGTACATATTTGTGTTCCAGCGCATAAGTAAGGGTTTCTGCCAAACGGTCAATTTCCCCGTCGGGGTCTGTTTCATCGGTAGCCACACCGGCAAGGAAATTGGTTCCCACCTGGGCCCGGGCTTCTATAATAGTCTGCAAGTTGAACTCCTTGCTTAAATCACCGCTAATCAAGTAGCCCACCGGCATACCGATGGTAACCGTTCTATGTCCGTTGCAGAAATTCCGGTCATCATACATCTTAAACAGCGCGCCCATAGAGTGATCCCGGATGGCAAAGGCATAGACGATGGACTCCGCTGTCTGAATTTCTTTGCGCAGGTATTCGTCAAAGCCATCCTTATGGACGCACTTGCCGGAAACCGCACAGCTGAAGCACCCCAGGCAGCCGCCATTAAAGGGGTACTCCCGGAGGTTAATAATGCGTGTTTTTTTCGGGAATTTCGCCTGAAAACGGGCAATCATTGCCGCAAGCTGGGTGTCTTTTTCTCCCAAATCTGCCAAAATCACCACATCGCCGGTCTTCTCCCCGGTGCTTTCTGCCGGAGATACCGGTTTTTTCGCAAATGTTCCCAATGTCGCAGAGGGATTTTCAAATTTCCCGTTTTCCACGCTCCAGCAGAGAAAATCGAAGAAATCCCGGGCTTCTTTTTGGCCTTTATCGGTCAATAAATCGTCCATATCCGCCGATAAACCGCGGATATAGCGCAGTCCCAAATCGGCGCAGTTATCCTGCACATAGCGGTGGGCAGTTACATCGTAGAAATGCTTGGAGGTGGTAATCTGGGTGGCAAACTTGCCGCTAAGATCCATATTTTCCCTTTTCAGCAATTCTATAAACCTGTGCAGCTGATAAGGGGCAATAAAGGTATATACCGGGTAAGAAAACAGCAATACATCTGCTTTTTCGATCGCTTCCCGGGCAGGACCAAAATCCTTTTCAAGGCTCTTTGTCTTTTGTCCCACATTCAGCACTTCAAAGCTTTGCTGGGGGTAAAGCTTTTCCAAATACCGGGTTGTTTGCAGCGTAATGCTGTATTTTCCCTTGGGGCTCCCGTTAAGTATCAGAATTTTCATTATTTTTCAAACCTTTCCGCTACCTTCAGCAGCATATCCCGAATAGGCAGCTGATAGGGGCAGCGCTTTTCGCAAGCGCCGCAGACGATGCAATCGGAAGCGTGCTTGTCCAGCGCCGCATATCTGCTTTTTGCCCAATCCGGCAGTCCATATCGGGTCAGATAAGCATCAAAAAGAAAAATGGTGGGAATTTTAATGCCCACTGTGCAAGGCGCACAATAATTGCATCTCCGGCAGAAATTTGTTCCCAACTCCTTGCGGATTGCCGCAATTTTTGCCTGTTCCTCTTCCGTCAGAGGCGCAGAATCCACAATGGCATCGTAATTTTTCCGCACCTGCTCGGGGTAATCCATACCGGGAATCAGCAAATCCACATTTTTGTTTTGGGCAATAAACCGCAGGGCAATATCTCCGTCCTCAATCGCGCCGCCGGCCAAAGGCTTCATCGCAATAAAGCCCACATTTTTCTCCCGGCAGGCTTCAATCAGCTTTTCACCCTGGGTCTCCACGATGTTGTAGGGGAACATCACCGTCTCCACCCAATCTTCCTCCAGTGCCCGCTCTACCATTTCTGCCAAATGGTTGGTAAAGCCGATATGTCCGATTTTACCCGCTGCCTTTGCTTCCAGCAGTGCTTCCAGTGCACCGCCGGGGGCAACGATCTCCTCATAGACCTCTGCATTGGGGTTGTGGATCTGGTAAATGTCAATATAGTCGGTCTGCAGATTTTTAAGAGAAATCTCAATATCCCGGGCCATACCTTCCTTATCCCGGGCCATACTCTTGGTGGCAATGATAAACTTGTCCCGCATACCGGCAATGGATTTTCCGATATATTCCTCGCTTACGGTATATGCCCGGGCAGTATCAATATAATTGACACCCAAATCCAAAAGCTGCGTAAGAATTTCTTTGCAGGTTTCGTCGTCTGCTCTTTGAATAGGCAAGCCACCAAAGCCCATCCGGGAGACCCGCAAGCCTGTCTTTCCTAAAATACGATATTCCATAGCATACCCTCCTTTTTTCTCTATCCTACCACATTCTCTCCGGAAAAACAATAAAAACCGCATCGTAAGATGCGGTTTTTATCACTTAAATGCCTTTTGGTTCAGGATCAGGGCGCTGTACAAAAACAACGTGTCCTTTCCTTGGGTATCCACATAATGGGCGATGGCATTGGGATGGACATAGCGGATATCCACTACATAAACGGTTTTATATCCCTGTACCAACAGGGGCACCATACTGGACCCAAAGGAATCCCGGAATACTACCAGCTCCCGGTCTGTTTCTGCCGTGGGATTATCTATCCGCAGCAGCGCCTTTGTGCCTCCCAAAAACACATCGTAGCCGTCCTTGCCGTGGAACTTTTCCCTGTCGTAAATACCGGTAGTCTGCCCGGTTTCGTAGTCATAAACCGTACAGTTGACCAGCATACTGTTGGACAAATAGGTAAGCGTATCCGGCTCCGGCGACAGGGCGCTTTGCCCGTAATAAACACCCTTGAAACCCTCCAAGGTATGCTGGGTATAGTTTTCCCCCACCGGGATTTTCATCGCCTTGCACAGCTTCGCCGCCGCATCCAAAATGGCTTCCTGCCGCCAGTGGGTATCGGTGCGGTAATAGCTCTCCAGTGTCAAATCCTCAAAAATATCCACATACGCCGCCCCAGGCAGCGCCGCCTTGACATCTTCGGTTAAGCCCTCGTAATCCGGCATTACATAGCCGTAATCCCTGCCCAAATAGTAGTTTTTATCCGGCACGATGCAGACCCAGCTATTACCTTGTGCGTATTTTTCATAGACATAGGCAAGGCGCTGCAGCGACCCTTGCACCAACCCTTCTGTAAATTCCGGGGTGATTTTGGCAAAATATCCGTCCTGCAGGGCAAGTCCGTTATTTTCTTTCAGCCCCAGCAGCTTCCATTGGAAAGCCGCCTTTATTCCCCGAAAGGTCTCCCGCAAAGGAAACTGATCCACAGAAAAATCCTCTAATTTTTCGATAACCGACCCATCCGTTATCCCTGCCCAGGTGATTTTCTCCGGAAGCTGCGCCAGAGGGCGGCGCTCCGCATCGGAATACTCCCGGGGCGAGAAAGCCGCGCACAGGCACAACACCGCAAAAAATGCCGTAAAGCAGACATACGCAAGGGTTATCATATAGCTTTTCGTTTCTTTTTTCATACTTAAAACCTAAAATACAGGAAGGGGCTGAACGACCCATCCACAAAATATGCCGTTGCAATCAGTAAAATCGCCACCAAAAACACAGGCTCCAAAAGGTCTACCACAAGGCCGCATTTTCCCATCTCCCGCAGACGCTCCACCGCCATTTTTACAAGGGGTGTTGCCCCCAAAAGGCCGAAAATCAGGGGCGCGCTGTAGCTTCGCAGGTAATAGCCGGTTGCGCCTGTCCAAAGGGGCAAGCCGTCCAGGAAGAACATTCCTTTTAAGTCAGCAATCATACCGCCCACGCCGTTTGCGCTGAAAATCACAAAGCTTACCAAAATCACCAGCGTTACATACAGGTGAGAAAACACCTTGGGCAGGTGAATAAACACCCGGTTATACCAGAATTTTTCCAGCACCAAAAAGGCCGCAAAATAAAGTCCCCAAATAATAAAGGTCCAGTCTGCCCCGTGCCAAAAACCGGTCAAAAACCACACAAACAGGATGTTTCGCAGCCATTTTGCGGTACTGACCCGGTTGCCACCCAGGGGGATATACACATAATCCCGAAACCAGGAGCCCAGGGAGATATGCCACCGCCGCCAAAATTCCGCCACACTTTTGGAAATGAAGGGATAATTGAAGTTCTCCAAAAAGTGAAAACCGAAAATTCTGCCAAGGCCGATTGCCATATCGCTGTAGCCGGAAAAGTCAAAATACAGCTGCAGCGACGCTGCCGCCGCATAAAGCCAAAACCCGGCAACCGAAGGGTCGGGAGATGCGTGCAGCGCCTGCGCCATTGCCCCCAGCACATCTGCCAACAGCACCTTTTTTCCTAAACCAACGGCAAATCTGCGGATTCCCTCCGCAAAGTTTTCAAAGCTGTGCTGCCGTTTGCTCAATTCTTCCTCTACTGTGGTATATCGCACAATAGGGCCAGCAATCAGCTGTGGAAACAGCGTTACATAGGTCGCCAGCCGTACATAACTTCTTTGCGGTGTAGCATCCCCCCGGTACACATCAATGGTATAGCTAAGGGTCTGGAATGTATAGAAGCTGATGCCGATTGGCAGCGCCAGCTTCAAAAGGGGGATATTGCTCCCGGTAAGCTCATTGATATTGCCGATAAAGAAGTCCGCATACTTAAAAAAGCCCAATGCCAACAGGCTTATGCTTACAGATGACCATAAAAACACCTTCTGTAGCTTCGTCCCCCGGTACTTATCAATCAGCAGTCCGTGGATATAGGCAGACAGGGTCGACCCCAGCATCAGCAGGGTATAAACCGGTTCGCCGTAAAAATAAAAAACCAGGCTAAAGAGCAATAAAACGCCGTTTTTTAACCGAAAAGGCAGGATAAAGTAGCAAATCAGCACCAACGGCAGAAAATAAAATAAAAACGGAATACTGGAAAAAAGCATTTTCTGCCTCCTTTCCGCTTACGAGTTTTCGTCCATACTCTTAGGACACATCAGGAAAAACGCACGATTGCCGATGGCACCGGCTACCACCTGATCTGCCTCTACGCAGATATTCCACTTGGGATTGCAGTTATCCGTCAGGCTTTTCAAAAACGCCGCCGGGTCCGTGCCATCCTCCAGTTCAAAAACATAACCCACAAAAGGAATTGACCCGATCATTGGCATATACACCGCGCCGGAGCGATAACCGGTGATCCGGTAATTGTCAAATCCGGCAAAAAACTCCGCATTTTCCTCCAAAGGGGACGATGTTCCAAAGAACAGATCCGCCGTACTTTCTGCCAGCTTCGTGGCAATCTCCTCAGGGGTTGCGTTGTTATTTTCCGTTACCGCCTGCTGAAATTCCGCCCACTGCTTTGCGCCGATGGTATTTTCCTCCACCTGCGGTGTCAGCACCAATGCGCCCGTGGGCTGGGTCGGCTCGGTAGGTTCGGCTGGCTTCATAGTACTTACAGCCAGCACGGTCAGCGCCACAGCAGCCACGGCAACCACGGCAAGAATGATTCCTTTTTTCATATTAACTTCCCTCTTTCGTTCCAAAAAATGGTATCTGCTTTCTATTTCTATCCAAAAGAAGGTAAAACTATACCTCTTCTCTTTCCCCCTGGGTATATTCCCGTGGGCTGACGCCGTAGAAGGACTTAAAAGACCGATAAAAATTAGCGTAATCGCCAAATCCGCACTGCTGATAAACTTCCCCCGGAGGTACGCCATTCTCCAAAAGCTCTCTGGCGTGCATCAGCCGCCGGAACATAATATACCGATAAATACCCGTACCTACCCGCTTACTAAACTCATGGGAAAGGTGATATTTGCTTACATAGAATATACCGGCTAATTGTTCCAGATTAATCTCCTCTGTATAGTGGCTTGCAATATAGGAAAGTACCCGGTCAACAAAATCCGTTTCTTCCTCTTTGCTCTGCTTTTTTTGCTCCGCAAGGGCAAGGCGATTGACCTCCACCAAAAACTGTATCAGCAGGCCCTCGGCATACTGATTGTTCCCCCAATCCTCTCCATAAAACTCACTTGCTAACTTTTCCAACAGGCTTTGCATCTCTGCCCGCTGTGTTTTTCCGGGGTGAAGTCGGTTAGTATGGGTTGGCAAACGGTCGTCAAAACAAGCCCCCAAATCCATCCCCCTGGCAGACAGCTCTGCAAGATAGCCACGGTCGATCCAAAGCACCATCCGTTCATAGATGGTGTCCCGGTCGATCAGCGCCTGATGGAGCTCCTGAGGGTTAATGAGCAGTATATCCCCCGGAAGCAATGTATAGGTCCGGCCCTCTACACGAAAGCTGACTTCTCCGCTAAGGAGAAAGTAAACCTCAAAAAAATCGTGGTGGTGAACCTCCAGACTGCCGGGTCTGCGTTCCCGGTAATGGAACACCTCAAACTGCTTATTTTTCATGCTTTGCCGGTAGTCAAACTGTTGAATTTTCCCTGCCATCGGGATCACCGCCTTTCTTCCCCTATTATATCGCAAGATTTACAATGCGTCAAACAATAATTACAATTTTTATTGCGTTTATTTTGCGATATACTAAATTCATCTTGAAAAGGAGGGGTAGACTATGTCCTTTTTGACTGAGAATTTTCTTCTGCAAACTGAGACAGCGCAAATGCTGTACCACACCTATGCGAAGAAAATGCCTATCCACGATTACCACTGCCATATTGATCCCAAGGATATTTATGAAGATCGCCGATTTGCAAACATTACCCAGGTTTGGCTTGGGGGCGACCACTACAAATGGCGGATAATGCGCAGCAACGGTGTCAGCGAGTATTACATTACCGGTGCCGCTACCGATCGGGAGAAATTTCAGAAATTTGCCGAGGCGCTTCCCCGTTGCATCGGCAATCCTATGTACCACTGGTGTCATCTGGAGCTGAAGAATTTCTTTGGTTACGATGGCGTGTTAAACGGCGAGACCGCCCAGCAGGTTTGGGAGCTGGCAGAAAAAAAGCTTCAGGAAGACAGCTTTTCTGCCCGGGGACTGATCCGTCAGAGCAACGTAGCGATGATTGGCACCACCGACGACCCCTGCAGTGATCTTTTCTATCATCAACTGCTGGCAAAAGACGGTTTTGAAACAAAAGTCCTCCCCAGCTTCCGTCCTGACCCGGCCTTAAACGCCCACAAGATAGGCTTTGCCGCCTATGTTGAAAAATTAGGCAACACCGTAGGCAAGAAGCTCCACAGCTTCCAAGATGTGGCCGACGCCCTGACCTCTCGGATTGAATATTTCGATCAAAATGGATGCCGGGCCGCGGACCACGGTCTTGATTATGTCCCCTTCCGAACCACCTCTCCTGCTATGCTGGAAGGCATTTTCCAGAAAGCGTTGGCTGGCGAAAAGCTGAGCAAAGAGGAAGCCGACAGCTACCAAACCTCTCTGCTGCTTCACTGTGGCAGACAGTATGCACGCCTGGGCTGGGTGATGCAGCTCCACTTTAGCTGTAAACGCAACCCCAATTCCCAGAAATTTGCTACTCTCGGCCCGGACAGCGGTTTTGACTGCATTGCCGTAACCCAAAGCTGTGATGCGCTTCACAGTGTGATGGATGCTCTGGAAAAAGAGGGCAATCTCCCCAAAACCATTCTTTACAGTCTGAATCCCGCAGACGATGCTTGGCTGGACACCCTCATCGGCGCTTATCAGAGCGATGAGATCCCCGGCAAAATTCAGCACGGTTCCGCTTGGTGGTTTAACGACAACAAGACAGGCATGGAAAATCAGATGATCAGCCTTGCCAATCTTGGTACTTTGGGTAACTTTGTGGGTATGCTCACCGACTCCCGGAGCTTGCTCAGCTACGCCCGCCACGAATATTTCCGCCGGATACTGTGCAACCTGTTTGGCAACTGGGTAGAAAAGGGCGAATATCCCCGGGATATTGCCTATTTAGGCTCGTTAATCGAAGATATTTGCGGAAATAACGCAAAAAGATATTTTGAAATTTAAGGAGATTTCTATGGCTATGCAAATGGGTTTTCGCTGGTATGGCGAAGGCAACGACAAAATCACGCTTTCTGACATCAAACAGATCCCCGGTGTAACAAGCATTGTCTGGGCTCTGCACCACAAAATGCCCGGCGAAATTTGGGAGGAATCCGAAATTGCCGAGGTAAAAGCGCAGTGCGACAAGTACGGCTTCAATATCGACGTAGTAGAATCCGTAAATGTTCACGACGATATTAAAATCGGTCTGCCCTCCCGGGACAAGTACATTGAAAATTACAAGCAGTGCATCCGCAATCTCAGTAAGTTTGGTGTAAAAGTTATCTGCTATAACTTTATGCCCATCTTTGACTGGACCCGTAGTAATCTCTTCCACGAAGTAGGCGACGGTTCTACCGCCCTGTTCTACGAAAAAAATATGATCCAGGATGACTATAACGCAATGGCAAAGTACATACTGGACTTTACTGAAAAGTACAATATGTCTTTCCCCGGCTGGGAGCCTGAGCGTATGGCCAAGCTGGACGAGCTGTTCAAGGCTTACGAAGGCGTAGACCACGAAAAACTGTGGGCAAACCTCAAGTACTTTTTGGAGGCCATTATGCCCACTTGCGAGGAATGCGGCATTAAAATGGCCATCCATATGGACGATCCCCCATGGGACATCTTCGGTCTTCCCCGTTTGCTGATTAACGAGGAGAACATTGACCGGTTCCTGAAAATGGTTGACCATCCCTGCAACTGTCTGACCCTTTGCTCCGGTTCTTTGGGCGCGGATCCCAATAACAATGTGGCAGATATTGTCCGCAAGCATTGCGACCGCATTGCCTTTGCCCACATCCGCAACGTCAAGCACTTTGAAAACGGCGACTTCTCCGAGGCCTCCCATCGGGATTGCGACGGCGACACCGGCATTCTGGAAATTTTGAAGGCTTACCACGACTGCGGTTTTGAAGGCTATATCCGTCCCGACCACGGCAGACATCTGTGGAACGAAGGCCCCGGCAATGTCCGTCCCGGCTATGGTCTGTATGACCGCGCACTGGGCATTATGTATATGCTGGGCGTTTGGGATATGCTGGACAGACTTTCCGGCAAATAAGAAACGGTAATAATAATTTGGAGGTAATAAATTATGATGAATCTTCCCCTGAATGTTGATTTTTCCGGCAAGGTAGTTGTTATTACAGGTGCAGGCGGTGTCCTGTGCGGCGATATGGCTCGCGCTTACGCCCAGGCAGGCGCTAAGGTCGCCGCTCTGGATCTGAATGAAGAGGCTGTTCTGAAGCTGGCCGCTGAACTGACCGCTGAAGGCTTTACCTGCATCGGCTACAAAGCAAATGTGCTTGACCCCGAAGCTCTGGAGGAAGTCCACCAGGCAGTTCTGCGCGACCTGGGTCCCTGCGATATTCTGGTTAACGGCGCAGGCGGCAACAATCCCCGGGCTACCACCGACAACGAGTATCAGCACAAGGCAAAAGAGGGCGGCAAGTCCTTCTTTGACCTGGATCCCAACGGCGTTGACTTTGTTTTCAAGCTGAACTTCCAGGGCACATTGCTTCCCACCCAGACCTTTGCTAAGGATATGGTGGCACGGAAGTCCGGCAACATTATGAATATTTCCTCTATGAACGCTTATATTCCCCTGACCAAGATTCCTGCTTACTCCGCTGCCAAGGCCGGTATTTCCAACTTTACCCAGTGGCTGGCTACCCACTTTGCCGGCACCGGCATTCGCTGCAACGCCATTGCTCCCGGCTTCCTGGTTTCCAATCAGAACCGTGCTCTGCTGTTTAACGAAGACGGCACTCCCACCGCTCGTTCCGCAAAGATTCTGAATGGCACACCTATGGGTCGTTTTGTAGATTCCGCCGAGCTGCTGGGCGGTTTGTTCTTCCTGACTGACGATAAGGCTGCTTCCGCTATCACCGGTGTGGTTCTGCCCATCGACTGTGGCTTTGCTGCTTACTCCGGCGTGTAAGGAGGAACCGAAAATGACTGTTCTTGAAAGATTTGCCCGGGTAGGTATTGTTCCCGTTGTTGTTTTGGATGATGCTAAAGACGCTGTTGCTACTGCTAACGCAATGCTTGCCGGCGGTATTGATGTTATGGAGATCACCTTCCGCACAGCAGCTGCCCCCGATGCCATCCGTGCTGTCAGTGAAAACTGCCCCGATATGCTGGTAGGCGCAGGCACCATCCTGACTCTGGAGCAGTGCAAGAAGGCCGTGGAAATGGGTGCAAAGTTCATCGTATCCCCCGGCTTTGACGCAGAAGTAGTTGGCTGGTGCGTGGAAAACAACATCCCCGTTACTCCCGGCTGCGTAACCCCCACCGAGATTACCGCAGCCCTGAAATTTGGTCTGAAGGTCATTAAGTTCTTCCCTTCTAATGTTTACGGCGGTCTGAATGCAATGAAGAACCTGGCTGCTCCCTTTGTAGGCATCAAGTTCCTGCCCACCGGCGGTGTAAATGCCGCCAACATCCGGGAGTACATTGACTCTCCCTTTATCCACGCTGTGGGCGGCAGCTGGGTCTGCCCCAAAGCCGACATTGCCGCAGGCAATTTTGAGAAGATTACCGCCCTGTGCGCCGAAGCCCGTCAGGCAGCTTTCGGTTGATTTAAGCCGACGGGAGTCGGACCCCGATAGGTTTTGAGCTGCAGCTTTCCGCCAATACTGCGGAAAATCCCTCGAAAATATCGGGCGGATATTCCCTTCGTGATTTTACTTGTCTTGACGAAAAGTCGCTGGCTCAAAACTGCGCAGCACCCCACAGCAAGGAGTTTTGCTTTGGATTTTTGCGCAGATGACGCAGCCTTACTGATGCAAGGCAAGGAAGATAAGGAAAAATACAAATACAAGAACTGCTGTGGGGCTGTCGGTGTTCGATTCCCCTCGGCTTCGGTTAAGGAGAATAATTATGGCTAAAATTATTACTTTCGGCGAGCTGATGCTCCGTCTGCAACCCTACAACTACGAGCGCTTTGTTCAGTGCGACCACGTAGAGTTCACCTTCGGCGGCGGTGAAGCAAATGTTGCCGTGTCTCTGGCGAACTACGGTATGGATGCCGCTTATGTTACCAAGCTCCCCACCCACGCCATTGGCCAGGCCGCTGTCAACTCCCTGCGCCGTTACGGTGTAGATACCTCCAAAATCGTCCGCGGCGGCGACCGTGTAGGCATCTACTTTAACGAGAAGGGCGCTTCTCAGCGTGGCTCCGTCTGCATTTACGACCGGGCAAACTCCGCAATTGCTAAGGCATCTGCTTCCGATTTTGATTGGGATGCCATTTTCGAGGGCGCCCAGTGGTTCCATTTCACCGGTATTACCCCCGCGCTGGGCGGTGAGCTGGTAGAAATCTGCAAGCAGGCTTGTAAAGCAGCGAAGGCTCGCGGCATTAAGATCTCCTGCGACTTAAACTACCGCGGCAAGCTCTGGACCCGTGCAGAAGCCCGGGAAGCTATGACCGAGCTGTGCCAATATGTGGACGTTTGCATCTCCAACGAAGAAGATGCAAAGGATGTATTCGGCATTGAAGCAGAAGCTACCGACATTTACGGTGGCAGTCTGAACCACGAGGGCTACAAGTCCGTTGCCAAACAGTTAGCCGACAAGTTTGGCTTTGAGATGGTTGCCATCACCCTCCGGGAGAGCCATTCCGCATTTGACAACGGCTGGAGCGCAATGCTCTACAATGTGGCAAAGAACGAATACTGCTTCTCCAAGAAGTATGACCTGCACATCATTGACCGTGTTGGCGGTGGCGACAGCTTTGGCGGCGGCCTGATTTACTCCCTGCTAAGCGGCAAGGACACCCAGGCAGCTGTTGAGTTTGCTGTAGCCGCTTCCGCGCTGAAGCACTCCATTGAAGGCGACTACAATATGGTTACCGTCGCTGAGGTAGAGAAGCTGGCAGGCGGCGACGGCTCCGGCCGTATCCAGCGGTAATTTTTGAATAAGAAAAACTCCGAAAGGTTAAAGAGCAGGGGCACCAAGGACAGTTATCTTTAATTTAATTGGAATTTGGCACATAAATTTCCTGCTTATGACAGTATAAGACAAAACTACCCGAAGAAGAGAAATAAACGCTCTTTTTCGGGTAGTAATTTTTTGTCGATATATTGCTTCGCAATTCGATATTTTTCCTTGCGGAAAAATCGATATATTTACCTTACGGTAAATTCGATATGATATAAATCCCTTCACGCCCCACAGGGCATATCGAGTGCACGGCACATATCGAACACCGAAGGTGTATATCGAAAATCCCGTCAGGGATTTATATCGATACATTGTGTCCTTTTAGACACAATGCTAAACCTTTCGGAGTTTTTTATTGCCAAAAAGCTTTTTTGAATCCCCAATTATTGTAGAAAGTATCCGCCTGCTTCTGCTGTGCCTTTCCTATAAGCATCATAAACTGCATTGGCATCCGTGAAGCGGTCATTGCTTTCCGGGCAGCCAAAAACGCCTACCATAAGTGTCTTCCCCTCCAAACGGAATGCAGACATCAGGCAGTAGCCTGCCGCACGGGTATAGCCGGTCTTCATACCGATAGCTGCAGGATTATAGTGCTCGGAGGAGGGTTGGATCAAAAGATTGGTATTTTTCCAGCCACCGGGATAATCGTATTGCAGATCCACAACCACCTTTTGGGTAACCATCGCCTGACGAATGGTCTTATTGGTAAGGGCCATCTGTCCGATTTTTTGCACATCCCGACAAGTCGTATAGTGATTCTCATTGTGATAACCGTCTGGGTTTTCAAAATGAGTGCCGGTCAGCCCCAAAGTCCTCGCCCAGCGGTTCATTTCCTCCACAAACCGGGCTTTTGCCGCTGTATAAGACATCTGCGGATTATTTTCCAGCTTTCTGCCCATCGCCACCGCCAGTACCACTGCCGCATCGTTGCCGCTGGGCAAAAGCATCGCTTCCACAAGCTGTTTTACCGTCAGGCGGTCTCCGGGTCTCAATCCTGCAATAGAAGAATCCGCCGAAACGGTATTGACCTCATTGCCCACGGTTACCGTTTCTGCCGGGTCCATATGCAAAAGAGCCACATAGGTGGAAAAGAGCTTTGTAAGGCTGGCAGGATAAATCTTATCGTCCTCTTCGCCCTTGAGCATCAGAAACTGGCCAGTCTCCGGTATGTAGACAAAGCTATGCCGGGCTGTCAGCGTTATCTCCGGAATGGATAGTGCCGGAACAGTAGGGTCTGTAGGCAGGTCTGTAGGTTCGGTTGCAGGCAGCGTAGTCTCTCCCGGCAAGGTTTCCTCCGGAAGAAGCAATACATTCATCGCCAAGCCCAATCCAAGCAGCAATAGAACACAGATAACCGCCCAAAAAGCACCTATAAAACGGTTTAAGGAACGCTTATTATTCAAATCAGGTCTCTCCTAAACATCGGTAATTTCCATTCATTATATCCGCTTTTCTTCTCTTAGTCCAGTGCAAAAGCAAAATATCCGGGCTGGGAATTCCCTCCATCTGCACTCCAAAACATCGCAAAAGGTGTTTTTCCCGGGCAGCGTACCCTTGCTTCTTTATATTGCAACTCCTTGAGTATTCCGGGAAGCAAGGTCTTATCTCCCAAAAACTCGGGCGCAAAGGCTTTGTCATTTTCCCTCACGATTGCAAGGAGCCAGCCCTCTCCGCCGTAAAAGTCCAGATTTTCTTCCAGAAAAGGCAGGAAAACCCCTTCCTGAAGCACACCGCCCGCAGGAATCATTTTTCTTCTCTTTTGGGCATAGCTTTCCGCTGTCAGTTTTTCTGCCATAACTGCCGTACCGCCGGGATAACACAGGTTTTCTTCCATTCCGCCAAAATCCCGATACCCTAAACGGCTGTAAAAAGCACGCAGGCTCTCATCGGCAGGCACAAGGATTGTCCTTTTTGCCCGGTTGTGAAGCTCCGTCATCAGCGCCTTGCATAAACCCTTCCCCCGATGAGCTTTCTTCGTCGCAACAGCATAGATATAGGCAACTTTTTTCTCATTCCAACTGCAATCCAAATAGTAAAGGGCCGCCAAAATATCTCCATCCTCACGGATGACTAAGGCTCTCTCCGGTGAAAAAGCCAGAGAGAAAAAGCTATTCAAAAAAGCATCCGTATCAGAAAAAGCCTCTTTCCAAAGCTGCCGCAAAACAGGAATATCCGATATTTTTGGATTCTCAATAGTCATATTCGTCCTCCAAAAGACAAGCCCAGCTTTTTTCCACCATATAGTCCGGGCGGTAGGAGAGCTTTGCGTGGCGCAATCCGGGAATGCCCATATCGTCCTCACGGTTGAGGTATTTTACTGCGGCGTATTTCTCTCTAAGATACCGGGAGAAAAAGTAATTGATTGCCACATATGCCCCTTCGGTTTTTTCCAGTGCCTTTTCAAAATGGACATCAAATACCGCCTCCGAAAGCGCAGAAGCCATACTCATTGCCACACACTCACCGCCCACAAACAGGCAAAAGCCCTCCATTTGCAGTTTTTGGCGGTTGTCCAACGCCTTATAGATGGCCGCCTTTTCCATATGATAGTCCGCAGACGGGTCTTCCTGCTCCCGGAGGGCATACCATTTATCAATCATTTGCCGGACCGCCGTTTCATTGTCTGCGGAAACAGGCTCTGCCCGGCAATCGGTGTACTGGGTGAGAAACCGGTTTAAGTGATTGCGTTTTTTCTGATATTTCTTTCCCCGCAGCTCTGCCAGGCCGTTAATATCATAAACATAGTCATAGCTGTCCCGGTCGTTGTGGAAGCGAAATCTACCGGGATACAGACGTTCCACCAATTCTATATCTTCCGGCAAAAGTCCCGTAAGTCTGCAAGGGATTCCCCGCTGGGCAGCATCGGCAATAATGGCATCAATGGCCGTTTTCCGGTCTCCCGGGCCTACCGGAAACAGGTAGACGCTTTTTCGGTTAAACTGCGAGAAAAATACCAGCTGGTCTTCTAAAAAAGCCGCTTTCTGTCTACCCCACAAATAGAGATTGGCAAAACTGTATTCGCAGCCACGAATGCCGCAGGTAGTAAGATACTTGTCGTAATCCGTCTTTTTTTCAATATCAAAGGGCAAAAAATCGATCATACTTATCTTCCTTTGTAAAAAGCCCCACCATAGGTGAGGCTTTTCTTACTCTTCTAAAAGTTTCATAGACAGTTCCAAAAGCTTTTTATCTGCCGAGCTGTTTTCGATCCGAACATTGCCGCCGTTTTCATTGAGCAGGTCAGCAGACCGTAGTTTTTCATAGGTTTCCGCCGCAGTCAAACTGCTTCCGTCAAAAAATGCCACCCGGTCGCCCAATACCCGGCGGAGCGCTTTTTCCACGAAGGGATAATGGGTGCAGCCCAGCACCAAGGCATCCAGCTTGCCGATATAAGGCGCAAGGAGGTTACCCAAATAGGCATCGGCTTCCTCTGTATCATACTTGCCCGCTTCCACAATCTCCACAAGATTGGGCGCAGGAATCAAATCAATCCGCGCCTGGGGATACGGCTCTGCCTGATACATAAACCGCCGTCCGGCAATGGTAGTCGGTGTCGCCAGCACACCGATTCTTCCCGTGGGGTATGAAGCCGCCGCCAAGCCTACAGATGGCTCAATGCCCACAATCGTTATATCCGGGTGCTCAGCTTTCAGCTTTTCCATCGCCACCGCAGTACTGGTATTGCAAGCCACTACCAGCGCCTTTACTCCCTGCTGGGCTAACTTCTCCGCCACTGCACAGGCAAGGTCTGTTACCTCCTGAGGCGTGCGGGTGCCGTAGGGCGCGTTGGCAGAGTCTCCAAAATAGATATAATTCTCCCCGGGCATTTTTTGTACCAGGGCGCGTAAAACGCTGATTCCGCCTACACCGGAGTCAAATACGCCGATCGGGTCTGACCTTTTCGCCATAGGGTTCTTCCTTTCTATGTACAGGAGAAAGCTTTCGTTTTCCCCTGTTTCGCATCTTGCCGGCGATACACTTGACAAATTTCCGCTTCTAAAGATATACCGCCGTCGCGGTGATAGCTTTGCCGCTTCTGTTTTGTCCGGTAATAGCTTATCCCAACAAATTGCGATTATACATTTTATTTGTCCAGATGGACATTCAGGTGCGGATAAGTCATTTGAATGCCACGGGCATCGAAGATTTCCTTGATCCGCTTATTTACGCCAAAATAATTGACTCCATAATTTTCGTTTTTGCTCCAGAAGCGCAGGACATACTGGATGCTGTGGTCGCCGTAGCTGTTGACCGCCACAAAGATTTCCGGCGTCTTTTCCACGGTTTCCAAATCCGCCGCCTCCCGAAGGGCTGATAGTACAACCTCTACAGGGGCATCATAAGACGCCGTTACCATCAGTTCTGCCCGACGGGTGCCGTTAGCAGTATAGTTGACGATTTCTGCAGATACAACTGCGCTGTTAGGGATAGAAACCAGCTTATTATCTGCGGTGTTGAGCTTGGTATAGGCAAGGCCGATTTCTATAATAGATCCGGTCTGACCGGCAATCTCTACAAAATCGCCTGCGGCAAAGGGGCGGGTATACAAAAGGGTAAAACCGCCGAACACATTGCTTAAAAGGTCCTGCACAGACAGAGAAATTGCCAAAGTGAGAACGGATGCCAAAGCCACAATACCGGTTACATCCACGCCTAAACTAGATGCCACAATCAGTCCCAGTAGAATAAGCAGAACAACCTTTACTACCGACCGGATTAAACTATGTGCCGCTGCGTCTAATTTGCTTTTCTTCAGCATTGCCTTTACAATCCGCAGTATAATCTTAATCATTGCAAGACCCGCCACCAACAAAATAAGCGCCGGGAGCAGCTTGCCTAATGTAAATTGGCTTAATTCTTTTAATAAGTCTTCAAAAAACTTTCCCATTTTTGCTTCCTCACATTTTTTCTTTGATTATAACATTTTTCCCACTTTAATCAAGAGGATCTCCGTAAAATAAAGAGTTGTTCATAAATTTATTTCTTTTTATTTTCATTTCCTTAAACAACCGCCGGGGAAACTATGATATACTGTAGGCACAGGAGGAGACAATCCTTCCTGCAAACATAACCTTTTCTTTTTTCTATCTCTCTTCTTTTATTCCCTTTTGGAAACGCCCACCGCTTAAAACGGTGGGCGTTTCCCTCATTAATCCAATAAATAGTTTCGCTTTTCCACCAACTTACCGTCTCGGTAATATAACCGTGGCACCCGGCGGGCAATGCCGCACAAAAACTCATAATTAAAACTTCCGGCGACCCGGGAGATATCTTCTACGGTAATCTCCTCCTCGCCGCTGTGGCCTACAAGAACGGCAATATCCTGCTGGGTTACACCGGGGATATCTGTTACATCCACCATCATCTGATCCATACAAACCCGACCCAGGATCGGCGCACGCTTACCCTTAATCAGCACATAATAGCGGTTGCTCAAACTGCGGGGATAGCCGTGGCCGTAACCCACAGGGAGGGTTGCCACAAGGGTAGGCCTGGAGGTTACAAAAGTACCGCCGTAGCTGATTTCACATCCGGCTTCCAACTGCTTAATATAGGATATTTTACTATACCAGCTCAGAGCCGGCCGAATATCCAAATGGGAGATGTCCATATCCTCGCTGGGTGTATGTCCGTAAATAATAATGCCTGCCCGGACCATATCGTAATGTTCCGCAAGACGAACGGACGCCGCAGAGTTGTTTAAGTGCCGATATTTTACGTGAAGACCTTCCTTCTCCAGATTTTCACAAAATTCGTCAAACAATTTCTGCTGACGTCCTGTTTTAGAAAGATCCTGTTCATCCGCTGTAGCAAAATGGCTGAAAATGCCCTCTGCCTCCAGATTGGGAAGGGATGCGATTTTTTTGCACAGCTCTACAGAGCCTTCCTCTGCCGGAAAGCCAATGCGATGCATCCCCGTATCTACCACGAAGTGAAAGGGCACTGTTACGCCTTGTTTTTTGGCTTCACGGGACAACGCTTCCCCGTCCTCCAGGGAGAAAATAGCAGGTCGGATTCCGTTTGATACCAAAACCGGGTAATCTGCCCGGTCTGTATGGCTGAGAATCAAAATTGGCAACGTAAGCCCTGCTTTTTGCAGCTCCAACGCCTCCTCCAGACAGGAAACTCCGAAAAAGCGACAGTACGGCGCAATCGTTTTTGCCACCGTTACTGCGCCGTGCCCGTAAGCATCGGCCTTAATTACACCGCAAACCGATGCTTTTGTACAGTCCGCTACCGTTTGCAAGTTATGACAGATGGCATCTAAGTCCAGAGCCACATAATTCTCGTTCATTTTCCTGTCTCCTTTGGCGTACCAAATGCCATCAGGCAATTACCGTTCCATCGGGATGGAACAAGGGCAGTTTTTCAAGATAAGTCAGATCGGCACGGTACTGGGCTTCGCCCTCTACCAAAATTGCCATACGGCCTACAATCTGACCGCCGGCCTTTTCCACTAAGTTTTCCAGTGCGTGAAGGCTCTCACCAGAGGAGATTACATCGTCAACAATCAGGATTCGCTTGCCCTTCATCTGCTCGGCATCGGCTTTATCTAAATACAGTGTCTGCTCCTTGGCGGTGGTAATGGAACGGACAGTTGCGGAGAACACATCCCGCATATACAGCTTAGGGGCTTTCCGGGCCAGGAAATACTGCTTTGCGCCGGACTGGCGAGCCATTTCGTGAACCAAAGGAATACCCTTAGCCTCAGGGGCAATCATATAATCATACTCCGGCGCTTTCTTCAAAAGCTCCCGGGCGCAAGCCACGGTCAACTCCTGATCACCAAAGATAACAAATGCGCCGATCGCCAAATTATCGCTGATTTTGCAGATAGGCAGATCTCTCTCGAGGCCTGCGATCGTCATACGGTATTTCATAAGAAACTCTCCATTTCAGGTTTTTACTTTTTTATTATACTGTCCCGGGCAAAAAAGTCAAGGCAAGTCGAAAAACGGAGCCGCTTTTCTTAACTTTTACAAAAATTTCATTTGCTATTTCCCCTGTTTTGCCGTACACTATAAGTTAGCATATTTTATTAAGGAGTTTATTATGCATTTTGAGTCTTCTGCCACTGTCTGCCAAAGAGCAAACGCCGCTTGGGAAAAAGATGCCGGGCAGAATCGCCGGGTAGTGCTTCTCTATGCTTTGCCCGCTTTGGTTCTTCCCATTTTGGTTACGGCAATCAACTTAATTTTGGAAGGACAGCTTGCAAATACCGGCGGTCTTTCCGATATTGGTATCCGCAGTACATTGCAGACCGTTCAAACGGTTCTGAACTTTACGATTCGCGTTTTTCTGCCTTTTTGGCAACTTGGTTTGCTTTATAATGCTATGCAGATCAGCCGCGGGCTGTCTGCACAGCCCAAAAATCTTTTAGAAGGCTTCCGCCGATGGGGTGCAGCCTTGCGGCTGATGCTTCTGCGGACTCTTCGCTATATGGCCGCTATGTTTGTCGGTGTTTTTCTGGGCTCTCTGATTTATACCGCCACTCCTCTTTCTAACAGTTTCGTCAACACCATCACACAGATCACGCAGGATCCTACCTTTGCCAATGCCACCGCAGAAGAAATCATGGCTGTGCAACTCGACCGTTTAAGCTTTTGGGATATTGGTCTATTTTACGGTCTGTGTGTTTTAGGCGCTGCAGTATTTACCATTCCTGTTTTTTACCGCTATCGGATGAGCGATTACGCCCTTTTGGATAGCGAAAAACCCGGCGCTTTCCAAGCTTTGCACGAAAGTACATTTTTAATGCAAGGCAATCGGATGAGTCTTTTGAAATTAGACCTGCATCTTTGGTGGTATTATCTTTTGCTTTTTGTCTCCACATTCGTTTCCTACGCCGATTTGCTTTTCCCCGCCGCAGGCATTGCCCTCCCCTTCTCTGAAGAATGGGCGCTTATGATTTTCACTCTTTTCTCCGCCATATTGCAATTTATTCTATATTATCTGTTCCGCGGTCAGGTAGAAACGGTCTACGCCTGCGTATATGATGCACTAAAAAAGCCTGAAGGAGGCGACCAAACACGATGATAAGACGACTTCTCCGCTGTGTCCGGGAATATAAATGGGCCGCTATACTAAGCCCCGCATGTATGATTGGCGAAGTAGCAATGGAAGTAACCATCCCTCTGGTAATGGCAGATTTGTATGACTACGGCGTAAAACTGCAGGACATGCAGGTAATTGCCACAAAATCTATGCTACTGGTTCTTTGCGCCCTGGCTTCCCTGATGTTCGGCGTGGCTTCTGCCATTTTTGCCTCCCGGGCAAGTACCGGTTTTGCGAAAAATCTGCGCCACGATATGTTTTACCGAGTGCAGAAGTTTGGCTTTAGTAATATCGACAAGTTCTCCTCCGCTTCTATTGTTACCCGGCTTACATCCGATGTGGCAAATTTGCAGATGACCTTCCAAATGATGATCCGTATGGCGATTCGGTGTCCTGTGATGCTGGTGCTGGCACTGATCTCTGCCTGGCAGATCAGCCCGGAACTGGCTCGGGTCTACCTGTTTGTAATGCCTGTTTTAATTCTTGCGCTGGTATTGCTAACGCCAATGGTATTTAAGATTTTTGACCGGGGCTTTAAGAAAATTGACAGGCTGAACACCGTCGTTCAGGAAAATGTCCACGGTATGCGGGTTGTGAAAAGCTTTGTCCGGGAAGGAAAAGAAAACGAAAAATTCCTGGACATTTCCGAGGAACTGGCAAGAGATTTCTCTAAAGCCGAGAAAATTCTTGCCCTCAACAGCCCCATTATGATGTCCTGCGTTTATGTGTGTATGCTTGCCATTTCCTGGTTTGGCGCACAGATGGTTGTGTCATCCGGTAATGATCCTCTGCTGGGACTGACCACCGGTCAGCTATCCTCTATGTTTACTTATACCACCCAAATTCTCGGGGGCTTAATGATGCTCAGTATGGTCTTTGTTATGATCACCATGAGCCGCACTCCCCTGCGTCGCTGTGGCGAACTGCTGGCAGAAGAACCGGATCTTGTATCTCCCGAAAATGCCGTTACGGCCATTCCTGACGGTTCTATTGATTTTGAAAATGTATCTTTCCGTTATTCCGCCACCGCACAACACCGCACCCTCAAGGAGATCAATCTGCACATCCCCAGTGGTGCTACCGTAGGTATTTTAGGTGGCACAGGCTCTGGCAAGTCTACTTTTGTGCAACTGCTCCCCCGCCTTTATGATGTTTCCGAGGGTTCTCTGAAAGTTGGCGGCAGAGATGTTCGGGAATATGATTTGACTGTGCTCCGGGATAACATTGCTATGGTACTACAAAAGAACGAGCTGTTCTCCGGCACAATCAAAGATAATCTCCGCTGGGGCAATCCCAATGCCACCGACGAGGAAATGGAACACGCTTGCCGTTTGGCCTGCGCCCATGATTTTATCGTGTCTTTCCCCGACGGCTATGATACCTATATCGAACAGGGCGGCAAAAACGTCTCCGGCGGCCAAAAACAGCGGCTTTGTATTGCCCGGGCGCTCCTGAAAAAGCCCAAAATTCTGATTTTGGACGACTCTACCTCTGCCGTGGATACCCGCACCGATGCGCTGATCCGGCAGGCCTTCCGGGAGGAGATTCCCGGCACTACCAAACTCATCATTGCCCAACGTGTCGCCTCTGTGCAGGATGCGGATATGATCGTTGTTTTGAATAACGGCCAGATCAGCGCCGTTGGCACCCACGAGGAACTGATACAATCTTCCACCATCTATCAGGAAGTATTTTATTCTCAGCAAAAAGGAGGTCTTGCATAATGCCCCCACCCCGTATGCGCGGCGACGGCCGCAAGGCAAAAGACCCCAAAAAGACATTTCTCCGTCTTGTAGGCTACCTGAAATACTACTGGTTCACCCTGCTTTTGGTTGGCCTTTGTATTGTAGCGGTGGCGCTGACTCAATCCCGCAGCTCCACTGCCTTAGGTAAGCTTGTTGACAATTTTATCCTGCCTATGGTAAGCACCGGGTCTACAGATTTTGCCCCCTTGTGGAATTTTCTTGTAAAACTGATGCTTGTCTTTTTAGCGGGACTCATCGGTAGTTTTCTGCAGAGCTATCTGATGGTCGGCGTAACCCAAGGCATCCAAAAAACCATCCGTAACGAAATGTTTGCCAAAATGCAAACCCTTCCCATCCGGTATTTTGATACCAACACCGCCGGCAACATTATGAGCCGGTACACCAGCGATGTGGACACCCTGCGGCAGATGATCTCCCAGTCTATTCCGCAAGCGGTATCTTCCGTAATCACCCTGATTGTGCTGTTTGTCACAATGCTTTCCACCTCTTGGCTGCTTACCCTTGTCTCTATGATCACTATTGTAGGTGTTGTCTTTGTAACCAAAATATTGGCAGGAAAAGCCGGAAAGTTCTTTATCGGTCAGCAGCAATCCTTGGGTAAGCTGAACGGCTATATTGAGGAAATGATTACCGGTCAAAAAATCGTCAAGGTTTTTAACCACGAAGAAAAGTGTAAAGAAGAATTTGACGAGCTTAACGGGATTCTTTGCGAAAATGCCTTTTCCGCCGGTAAGTTCACCAATATGATGGGCCCCATTAATAACAACTTAGGCTATGTGCAGTACTCCATTTTGGCAATCGTGGGCGGGTTTATTGTAGTCGCTTCCGGCGGCAGTCTGCTCAGCCTCGGCTCGCTGATGGCCTTTATGACCCTGTCAAGAAACTTTAACCAGCCCATCAACAACATCTCCCAGCAGTTTAACGCCATCATTATGGCTCTTGCCGGCGCAGAACGGATTTTTGAGCTGATGGATCAGGAGCCGGAAGCGGATAACGGCTATGTTACCTTAGTTAACGCCAAGGTTTGCGAGGACGGCACCATCGAGGAATCCGCTGAGCGCACCGGCCGCTGGGCTTGGAAGCATCCCCATCAGGCAGACGGCACCATCACCTACACCGAGCTGAAGGGCGATATCGTGATGGATATGGTAGACTTTTCCTATGTACCGGAAAAGCAGGTGCTTTACGATGTAACCCTCTATGCCCACCCCGGTCAGAAGATTGCCTTTGTGGGCGCTACCGGCGCAGGCAAGACCACCATCACAAACCTGATTAACCGCTTCTACGATATTGCCGACGGCAAGGTTCGCTACGACGGTATTAACATCAACAAAATCAAAAAAGCCGATCTTCGGCGCAGCTTGGGCGTGGTATTGCAGGAAACCAACCTGTTTACTGGCACGGTAATGGAAAACATCCGTTACGGCAAGCTGGATGCCACCGACGAAGAGTGCATCCAGGCGGCAAAGCTGGCAAATGCCCACGATTTTATCACCCGCCTTCCCGAAGGCTACGATACCCAGCTTACCGGCAACGGCGCAAGCCTTTCCCAGGGTCAGCGGCAACTCATCGCCATTGCCCGGGCAGCGGTAGCTGATCCCCCGGTTATGATTTTGGATGAAGCTACTTCTTCCATTGATACCCGCACCGAAGCTCTGGTGCAAAAGGGTATGGATGCGTTGATGCGCGGCCGTACTACCTTTGTCATTGCCCACCGGCTCAGCACCGTTCAAAACTCCGACTGTATTATGGTTTTGGATCACGGACACATTATCGAGCGCGGTTCTCACGAAGAACTGATTGCCCAAAAGGGCACTTACTATCAGCTTTACACCGGCGCATTTGAGTTGGAATAAGCAAAAAAGGCAGCATCCTGCGGGATGCTGCCTTCTGTTTTTATCTGGGTGGTCTGCCGCCACCAGGACCACCGCCACCGGGGTAGCCACCTCCGCCGCCAGGGGCGCCACCGCCGCTTCCCATAACTAAAGAACTCATTGTAAATGAGCCTAAAGTCGTACCGCCGGTAACTGTACGGTCGGACGCAAAGCCGTTTTCATCTGCGCCCTCCACTGTTCCTCCCACGACCACCGTATAGGTCTCGTTTAGTTGGATGCCGGGCGCAGTAATTGCGGCAGAGCCATAGGTCTTTTCCGGTGTAAAAGAAATCACCACATTCCCCTGGGAATCACAAACCGCAAACGAAGTGCCACCCTGGAGAGAATTAAAGGAACAAAGGGCTGTTCCCTGGTTTTCCGCAGAGGAAAAGCCTTGCGCCATATCCACACTGCCCACCGCAATGAGATAACCGCCGGTAACTGTTGCTGTGCCATCGCAGTCAAAAGCGCCGTTGCCTCCGTTGGTAGGGCCGCTGACAAGAACCACGCCACCGGACATATGAATCGGTCCATTGGAGTCGATACCGTCGCCTGCAGCATTGATTAAAACATAACCGCCGCCGATTTGAATTTCTCCTGTGGAAGAAGAAAACATACCCATGCCCGGTCTGCCACCTAAGGAAGATCCGTCGTTACCGCCTGCGGCATTTAAGCCGTCGTCTGATGCGGTAACATCCATTTTTCCGCCGGAAATCAGGATTTTACTGGCTTCCAGCCCCTCATAGCTCTTGGTAACAACAATTTCGCCGCCGGAAATGTCCAAATCTGTGTCTGCGTGAACGCCATCATCGCCGCTATTTAGCATTAGTACGCCGTCGCTAATGATAACCGTATGATTGGAATGGACACAGTCGTCCTGAGAATTTGCGGTATAACTGCCTCCGCTGATCAAAATGTCCGATTCTGCCTTGAAACCCTTTCCTGTAGCCTCAATATTCATAACCGGGCTTTCGGATTTTATGACCGTAGATGCCTGTACGCCATCTGTGCCGGATTGAATGTTAATTGTTCCGTCCTTCAGGTATACATAGCCGCGGGCAGTATCTTCTGTGTTGTCGGAGCGAATACCGTCCGTTCCTGCGGTAATATTTAGGGTACAGGCGGTAATTTTTACACAATCCTTACCGGAAATGCCCACATTTGCCGCGCCGACGGTTATCGTTCCTCCTGCAATCACCAAATCATCCTTGCTGACAATGCCGTGCTTGGAGATGCCCTTTACTGTTAAGCTGCCGGTGCCGTTAATGGCGAGATCCGCCCGGCTGAAAATCGCGCCGTCAGCGCCGTCTGCCGTGTAGGTATCTGCATAGGTGGCACCATCGGTAACCGTATTTTCTCCCACCAAAGTCAAAAACACTTTATCCGCAGCCTTTATATAGATCGCAGGGCCATCGGCGCAGGACAAATTAGCATTTTCCAAAATAATCTGCACCTTGTTTTCTCCTGCATCCACCACCAAGCACTCCGGAAAGCTGCCGCTGATGCGGTAAGTGCCCGCTTTTGTAATTGTCGTACCGGGTGCTAAAATCTCTCCCCCCTCTGCCGACCCGGAAAGCTCCCGGTCAGTAAAGCCAAAATCCATTTGCGAAGTATCTGCTTGGTCAGCATTGTCTGTTTTCCCGTTGTTCTGAATTACTCCCTCCTTGTTGCAGGAGCTAAAACAAACAGCAACTGCCGAAATCAGCACCACCAATACAAGCAGCAGTATAAGCCATTTTTTCAAAGCACATCGCTCCCCTCCGCTGCTTCTCCAATGGCAATTTCCAAATTGCCGTTACGAACGCGCAGCTTGTCGATAAATTCCTGGAGCTTGCCGTTATTTTTCATTTCCAGCCGATACTCCAGCTTATAGAGGCTTCCCATATTGGTGGTCTTTGTATGCACAAGGCGGCAGTTTTTCGTGTATTCTTCAAAGATATCCCGGAAAGCATCTGTTATCTGTAAGCTCTCCGGCACAGTGATCCGCATTTCCAGCTCCCGCTTCACAGGCACAAGCGCCAAAAGCACCAGTACAGCGCAGACCGCAAGGGTAAATACCGCCGCAACACCCAACTGCCCGGCAGCGCAGGCAAGGCCTGCCGTCATTGCCATAAAAATTACCGCAATATCCCGGGCTTTTCCCGGCACAGACCGGAAACGCACCAAAGAAAACGCACCCATAACCGCTACTCCGGTGCCAATATTGCCGTTTACCATCAAAATCACGGTGCAGACGATCATCGGCAGCAGCACCAAAGAAGACAGAAAGCTCACTGTGGGGCTCTGCTTTACAGAAGCCGCAATTGCAATCACACAACCGCATAAAAATGCGGTCAGCAGGCAAAGAAAGAAGTTTGCAGAGGTAAGGCTGGCTAAAAATTCAGGCATTGTGGTACACTCCTTGTTTACGAATGATTTCTTGATAAGCAGCTGCGTATTTGGAAAACCGCCCCGGGTAGATAGATAGTTCATCCAGCGCTTCTGCCAGCCAAAGAGGCATTGCACCGGCAGTTTTTATTTCCATCAGCACCTTGTCCGGCGGTAGTAAGCTTTTACCCTGGCTGCCGGCTTCCATATGAAGCTCTGTATGCCGGCAGCGGACATCCCGATCAAATGTAATTCGCAAATCGGGGTCGTGCCGTCCAAAGTATGCCTCCCGCTCGCAGGCGATGAGCATTGCCGGCTGCGGATAGTTATAAAACCGCAAAGCATAGTCAATTTCCTGGGCGATCTGCCCGGTACAGGGCTTTTCCCCGCCCTGAACATAGTCCATTACCTGACATAAGGGCAGCTTGATTCTTCGTTTGCTCACGACGCCCTTATATTTCTTCTTAATTTCCAAAAATACAGGTGTCTGCGAATCGGGGGTACCGTAGCTGCGGATACGGAGCTTTTCTTTATAGGAAACCGCATCTATACTCTCCCGAATCAGCCGCCAGGAGGGCGTATCCAGATATAGGCTGCAGATTGTACTTTTTCCGTGGCTGTCCGGAATCAAATACTTACCAATTATGGAAAGCAGGGCCGCCTGTTGGGAAAGGGTGATGGGATATTTCTTTTCCACGCGCCGGAATGAAAAAATAGTTTTTTCCATAAAACCCTCCTTTCGTTTTGTGTATTCTTTCACGAAAAGCTTAATTTCCGCTGAAAAAACCGCCTTCGGATAATTCCGAAGGCGGTTTTTATTTGTTAATTAGTCAGCAACATAGGGCAGCAGAGCAATCTGACGGGCGCGCTTGATAGCGGTGGTCAGGTCGCGCTGGTGCGCTGCGCAGGTACCGGTGGTACGGCGGGGCAGAATCTTGCCACGCTCGGACAGGTAACGGCGGAGCTTTGCGGTATCCTTGTAGTCAATACCGGTTGCCTTATCCACGCAGAAAGCGCACACCTTGCGGCGCTTGCGAGGATGAACACGCTGTTCGTTAGCCATTGGGTTTTACCTCCTTGTAAGCATTGTGAAAAAGTCGATCATCAAAAGGGCAGCTGTGCGTCGTCGTCTTCCAGCATCGCAAAGTCGGATGCAGGAGTTGCGGGTGCAGAGTAAGTGCCAAAGCCTGCAGGCGCTGCACCAAAGGCGCTTGCGCCCTGGTCGTCCCGCTTGCTGTCGCCAAAGTAAACGTTGTCTGCAACGACTTCGGCGGTGCGGCGCTTATTGCCGTCCTTGTCTGTCCAGCTGCGGATCTGCAGCCGTCCGGAAACCACTGCCATACGGCCCTTTTGGAAGTACTTGGAGACAAACTCTCCAGTCTGCCGCCAGGCTACGCAGTCAATGAAATCCGTTTCCCGTTCGCCGCCATCCTTGGGAGAAAAATCTCTGTCCACCGCGATGGTGAAGGATGCCACAGCGACGCCGCTGCCGGTTCGGCGCAGCTCGGGATCTCGGGTCAGGCGACCCATTACGATGATGTGGTTGAGCATTCTAAGGTTCCTCCTTACTCTGCCACGACAGTGGTCAGGCAACGCAGGACGCCTTCGGTGATCTTCATCACACGCTCCAACTCAGCGGGGAATGCGGGATTGGACTCAAAGTTCATCAGAACATAGTAGCCCTCGGTCAAGTCGTTGATGGGGTAGGCCAGCCGACGCTTGCCCCACTCGTCCACATTGGACAGGGTACCCTCCGCTTCCACCATAGCCTTGAACTTTTCCACAAGTGCAGCGATGCCCTCCTCGCCCTGTGCAGGGTCGATGATGTAGAGCACCTCATACTTACCGGTGATCTTAGCCATTTTGTTTGCACCTCCTTTTGGACTTTTGGCCCCCGACGCCGTCGGGAGCAAGGATATGCCTGCACACACAGGCCTAAGTATTATACAGAGCATTACAGAAAATGTCAAGAATTATTTCAAAAAAGCACCTCCGGGGCGAAAACCGTCCATCCCGGAGGTGTTTTTGTTAGTCAATCATACTTAAAATGGCTTTTTTGTTTTTTGCCCCCACGGAGCGAACAGCTTCCTGCCCGTTTTCAAAGACAATCAATGTGGGAATCGTCATAACCCCAAACTGGTTTGCCAGCTCCGGCTGTTCGTCTACATTGACCTTGCCCACTACAATATCTTCCCGTTCCTCCGCGATCTCTTCCACCACAGGAAGCACCATCCGGCAAGGACCGCACCAGGGCGCCCAAAAGTCCACCAGAACCTTCTTTTCCGCATTTACAACCAATTCCTGAAAATTTTCCTTCGTAATATGAATAGCTGACATATGTTTTTCCTCCTTGTGTTTTCTTTTCTGATCTTATTGTAACCAAAAACACCGGGTTAGTATGTGATATATATCACATAAATTGAATAAATTTCCAATTATTTTTCCAAAAGCTCCTCTAATACACCCAAATCCCACGCAAATCTGCTGAGGACATACTTATCCCGGATATCTTTGGTTGCCTTAAATATCTGCGGCAGCAGCTTTCCGTCCACACCGATTTCATCCAACGTTTTCGGCGCACCAATCAAATCCAACAGCTTTTCTACCTGCGAAGCAGCAGGCAGCTCCTGCTTGATAATCTCCATAATTTTCTCCCACTGGGCACACACGATTTCCAATCGTGCCTCGTGGGCAATGGGGTCGTATTTTCCCTCTTTTTCTTCTAAGGTAATCATACTTTCCGCGCCGCGACCCAAAAATGCCCGTAATTGTGCTACCCAATCGTCATAGGAAAAGCTTTTGACAAAGCTTAGCGCCTTTTCCCGATCCGGGGTGATTTTTTGCAGTTTTTCGTACAAACGCAAGGTCTCCAAAGTGCCGATGGCGCACTGGATGCCGTGCAAATCCTCTGCCGTTCCAAATTCCACCGCCCGCATATCCACAATGTGGGAAATATAATGCTCATTCCCGGAAGCCGGGCGGCTGCAGCAGCCGCAAGGGCGCATTTTTCAGGATATCCGTATCGCCAATGATTACATCTGCACCCTTGGTACTGATAGAAACCTTCAGCCCATCCCGGGTCATAGGTGTTCAAATCCGTCAAATATAGGGCTTTTGAATATTTCTCTCCCGGAGAATGTCCGGAAGCTTCTGCGTTGCCCCTGCACCGCAATGTACCTCCGCAGAAAAGCTATGTTCCCGGCCACAGGTACAAATTTTACCGTTCATCGCATACAAACGGGTCATTGGCATCAAAACCACGCTCCTTTTTACCTATTATAGCGGACTTCAAATAAAGGCGCAAGGCAAAATCTTCGGTAGCATTTTTCAAAACCTCTTGCATTATTTTCATAGCTTTGATATTATACCTATATGGTATCCGCACATAAAATGTAAAAAGAAAGGTTGATATTATATGCTGGAAAAGATATTTAAGCTCTCCAAGAACAAAACAACCGTCAAAACCGAAGTGATGGCCGGTATTACTACCTTTATGACTATGGCCTACATTTTGGCTGTCAACCCCAGCATTCTTTCCGATGCCGGTATGAACCCCTCCGCCGTTTTGCTGGCCACTGCCATCGCCTCTTTTATCGGCACCTGCTGTATGGCATTTATGGCAAATCTCCCCTTTGTCCTGTCAGCCGGTATGGGATTGAACGCCTACCTGGCCTACACCGTGGTTCTGGGCTTTGGTTACAGCTGGCAGGTTGCTCTGCTGGCGGTATTTGCCGAGGGCATCATTTTTATTGTTCTCTCCCTGACCAATGTCCGGGAAGCGATTTTTAACGCCATTCCCCTGACATTAAAGAGGGGTGTTTCCGTGGGTATCGGCCTGTTTATCGCCTTTATCGGTCTGCAAAATGCCGGTCTTGCGGTAGACGCTTCTACCCTGGTTACCATCACCAGCTTTACTGAGAATTTCTCCACCCACGGCATCTGCGCACTGCTGGCACTGATCGGCACGCTGATTACTGCCGCTCTGCATATCAAAAATGTCCGGGGTTCTATTTTGGTGGGCATTATCGCCACCTGGGTACTTGGCATTATCTGCCAGCTGACAGGGTTGTATGTTCCTGCCCCTGACGCGGGCTTTTACTCCTTGATCCCCACCCAGTTCCTCTCCGCAGATTTCTCCAGCTTGGGCGAGACCCTCGGTCAGTGCTTCACAGTAGATTTTTCTGTGGTAAAGCCCCTGGATTTTATCGTTGTGATTTTTGCTTTCCTGTTTGTGGATCTGTTTGATACCCTCGGCACGCTTATCGGTGTAGCTACCAAAGCCAATATGCTGGACGAAAAAGGAAGACTCCCAGGAATCAAGCCCGCCCTGATGGCGGATGCCATCGGCACAACTGTCGGCGCTGTGATGGGTACTTCCACCGTTACTACCTTCGTGGAGTCCGCCTCCGGCGTCAGCTCCGGCGGCCGTACCGGCTTAACCGCACTGACGGCAGGCTTACTTTTCCTGCTGAGTACACTGTTTGCCCCGTTATTTACTGCCATCCCCTCTTTTGCAACAGCCCCTGCCCTGATTATGGTAGGCTTTTTGATGGTCAGCTCCGTTACAGAGATCCGCTTTGACGACGACAACTTAGGCGAAGCCATTCCCGCATACATTACCATTATCGCAATGCCTCTGTTTTACTCCATTTCCGAGGGTATCAGCTTAGGCATCATCTCTTATGTGGTTTTGAATGCCGTTACCGGAAAAGCAAAGAAGGTTTCCCCGCTGATGTATGTCCTGGCACTGCTGTTTACACTAAAGTACATTTTCCTATAAGAAAAGATCCCTCCGCATTCGCGGAGGGATTTTTCCTGCGCAAGCGCAAACCAAGAAAAAAGGGGCAAATTGACAAAAGCGGAAAAAGTTGTATAATAAAGTTCGTCAAGACGAGCAATGCAGGGAAGCTTTTCAGGAAGGAATTGCGCCATATGGAATATCTAAAAATTGAGGAAATCGCAAAACTATGGGGGCTGGGCATCCGCCGTGTACAGCTTCTGTGCTCCAGCGGAAAAATCGAGGGTGCGGTGCGCTTTGGACGGGACTGGATGATCCCCAAAAACGCCCAAAAGCCGGTGGATGGCAGAACCAAAGCCGGCCGTACGCTTATCAATCAGGATATGCCCCTGCCCCGCAAGACGCCATTTCTTTATATGACCGACCTGTACCACACCCCCGGCACTGCTGACTCTGTTGGCGAGAGCCTTGCTTTTAACCACGAGGCCCAGGTACTTTTTGAAGCGGAGGTTGCCTACTCCCGGGGCAATATTGATAAAGTCTATGAGAGCGCCAACTATCTTTTGGGCAAGCACTCCGGCTTTTATGCGGTTTTGTCTGCGGGTATGCTGCTCGCTATGTGCGCCATATGGAAGGGCGACATCCTAATGTGGCGAAGAGCCAAAATACATATTGCCGAAGCCCCCGCCAAATCCGATGACGACCGGGACACGATGCTCCTTGCCATCAGCGCGGTGGATATTATGCTTTATAATGTCCAAAGCTTCCCAAAATGGTTCCAAATCGGCTGTTTTGAGCCGCTGCACAAGGACGCTTACCCGGCGGCAAAGGTCTATTACGCAAAGTTTCTGTACGCTGTAGCCTACTCCGTGGCAACGGGTGTGCTGAAATTGCCGGGCGCAGAGGGTCTTTATGTTATGACCTCCGTTCCCTATACTTTAGAGCCGATGATCTGCTGGGCAAATGAGAAAAACACCGTTATGTCGGAAATTTATCTGCGTCTGACCTGCGCCGCCGTTTATCACAACTGCGGCAACGACGAGCAGGCCATTCGGCATATCGACAGAGCCTTAGCCCTTGCCCTTCCCGATAAATTTTACGGCTTACTGGCAGAATACTGCCGGGCGCTGGACAGCTTAATGGAAAAGCAGCTGTCCGCCATCGATCCGGATGCCTGGCAGGAGGTAAAGAAGCTCTACAAAACCTACAACGAAGGCTGGTCGAAGCTCTCCGGCGCAGTTCGCGGAAAGACGATCCTAACCACCCTTTCCGCAAAGGAGCGGGAGGTTGCCAAGCTGGCGGCGTTTGGTATGAGCAACCAGGAAATTGCCGACAATCTCCACCTATCCATTCCCATCGTCAAGCAGGCGATCCGTATCGTAAGTGAAAAGTCCGGTCTGACCCGTGAGGATTTTGCCGCTATTTTGTAATACAAAAAGCCATCTTATAATATTCGCCAAGACGAGCGATAACCGTTCGTCTTGGCGAATATTATTTATTGACAATCTGATAAGGAAACAATGTGTTTTAATGGTAAATACTCTGTTTTATTTCAAAAATTGTTATCGAGTCGAAAATTTATATATCTTTTTACCCACTAAAAAGATATACTCAGGTACCGTTTTATATATCTAAATAATACTTTTTAGGTAGTACCGCGCCAAAAAACAGTCTGCTATACTTTATTTAACAAATATGGCAGATTTTCTTTTAGCAAAATTTGGAAAGGAGGAAGGCGATGCTTGGTCTTGAAAATTTAGGGGCAGCTTTGGAAGAGCGGGTCATTCCCAAGGAAGGGCAGCTCTACAAAGTGCTTACCTCCCACGGGAAGGAATTCCCTCTCTACTACGGGTACTACGAAGAAAAAGACCGTTACAGTAAATATAATGACCCAGTGGAAATCTATCCGAACTTTGCAGCGTGTCCTGTCTATACGGATGACGGCATCCCCTTCGCAACGGCAATGCAAGACATATGCAAACACTTTAAGGGTGAAAAGGACGACGACAGCACCTGCTTCCACTGCGCCCACTACCAAAAATGTGAAGAATTGCTGGGTATCTGCACCTGCACCGCAAGGCGAAAGCCAGCATAGAATGCATAACGTATTGTAGGGAATGCATTTATGCATTCCACAAACGGAACGTATAAATCCGTCTGCGGAGCAGACACCGCAATGGAGCAGACACCGCAATTATTAATTTGCAAATCATTTCCATAAGGAGGAAATACATAATGAAAAAAGGATTCTTAACCACCATATTCGTTATCGTGATGGTCTTAGCAATGCTCCCGGCGTTTGCGATGACAGCAAGTGCTGCGGAAACAGATACTTGGGATGGCACAGCGGCATCTCAGGCGTGGGAAAGCGGCTCCGGCTCGGAGGCTACCCCCTATGTCATTATGACTGCGGAACAGCTTGCAAAGCTTGCCGCTGATGTAAATGGCGGCACGACCTATACAAACACCTATTTTAAGCTGGGTGCGAATCTTGACCTTGCCGGTGCGACCTATAACTGGACGCCTATCGGCGGTTATCACACTAAAAATCAAACGGCTGCAACAGCAAAAGCAAATAACTTTGCCGGTGTGCTGGATGGCAACGGTATGACGATTTCTAATTTAAGCTCTACTACGCCTGCCGAGGCTTACGGCTACAATGGCTACAGAGGATTGTTCGGCAATCTCAGCGGCACGGTAATGAATCTGACGCTGGATGCCCCCGTCGTTTCTGCCGCTTATCAATATGTTGCGGGACTTGTGGCTTACAGCAACGGCGGCACAGTAAAGAATATCACAGTAAAGAATCCCTCAATTGCATCGACCAAATTTGGTTCTACGCGGTACGGTGTAAGTGCCATTATCGGTTATATGACGAACGGCACCACTGTAGAAAACTGCCATGTAACTGGCGGCACGATCTCCGCAATCAATCCCGGCGTTGGTGCGGTAGCGGGATATCTGGATGGTACATCTATCAAAAATTGCACAGCAACCAATGTTGCCATATCCTATACAAGTTCTCCGACGCGCGTTGGTAGTGTGGTCGGCGCTGTAGTCAACGCAAATGTAACTGACTGCCACGCTACCGGGTGCAGTATTACCGGTACATATGCAGCAACCAGCAATTATGGCGGTATTGTCGGCTATGCTGAGGACGCTTCCGTTTCTGATTGTACCGTAAAAAATGCCAGTATTTCCGTTGGTGCGCAGAATGTAGGCGGTATTGTGGGTCAGCTTAAGTATGTTGATGGTACAAATGCTGTTACAAACTGCTTCGTGGAGAACAGTACGATTACCAGCACGAGTGCCCCGGTAGCAGGCGTGGTTGGTTACAGTTATGGCAACACCTCTAATATGAATACGATCAAGAATTGTGGTGTTATCGGGGGTAGCGCGACCGGTCATTACAATGTTGGCGGTATTGTTGGAAATGGTTTCCAGACCAAAGTTATCGGTTGTTATAACCACGGGATGGCAATCGTTGCAACCTATAATGGTTCGACCACTGCTGCGGGCGGTATCGCAGGTTACAACGCAACCTGTTACTCCTGCTTTAGCAGTGCAACTGTTACCCTGAGTAATTCTACCAGTACGCGTTTTGGTCCGATTGGCGGAGACTATACAACGTGCAATTATTGCGCCTATGATTCGGATGTGTATAATTCTACCAAGGGATATACCTATAAAGGAGAAGCATTTACCACCGAGCAGGTGAAATCAGGTGAGGTAACATATTATCTATCAACACAAGGAACCACCAATGCAAACGCGTTCACCGCTTGGAAGCAGACCATCGGCAATCAGGATTACCCCAGTCTGACTGGCAAGACCGTGTACTACGACGCAGCTGCAACACCAAAATATTTCAATAAGGTTACTTATACCGTAACTGTACCTACGGCAACAGCACAAGGCTCTGTATCTGCCAGCAACATTGACGCGGTGGCAGGTGAGGTCATCACCCTTACCGTTACCCCCGCGGAGAATTACGCACTGACTTCTCTCACCGTTACCGATGCAGACGGCAATCCCGTTGCTGTGGCAGATAATAAGTTCACAATGCCTGCAAAGGCTGTTACCGTGGCGGCTACCTTTGCCTTCCAAAAGATTACCCTTACGGAAGCGGATTTTACGATAAGCGGTCTTAGCACCGAGTACAATATGAGTGTGCAGGGTGTAACAATTACCAATCTGCCCGATGAGCTCGAAGGATATGTTACCATAAAATACTATGAGAACAGCAATCAGCTTATGGGCGCACCTACCAATGCAGGTGCGTATGAGGTTTGCGTTCAGATCAGCGGATCTCCCGACTATAACGATGTTACGCTTACTTACGATATGACGATCAATCCTATTCAGCTTTCGGCAGGTCAGATCAGCGTAGGCTCGGTTCTCGAGGAGATCGTTTACAATGGCTCAGAACAGAAGCCCACAGTATATATTGACCTTGGCGGTATTCCGTTTGATGCTACGGCATACGGCGGCACTGTTACTTACAGCAACAATATAAACGCAGGCACCGCAACCGTGGTTATCAGCGGCAACTTCGAGGGAACGGCAACTTTTGAAATTAAGAAAGCAACCCCCATCATTTTCGCAGATGCGCCGCTGGACAAGGTTATGGGTGGCTATGTGATGGAAATCACCCCCACTACCAGTGCCATTGACAATTTCTTGAATCCCACGATCTTTACCGTTTTGGATGGCGAAGGTTACTCTGTTACAGGCAACACCATCACCATTGATAACGGTGTGGCGATCGGCTCTACCATCAAAGTCAAAATCCAGAGCACCGAAACTACCAACTATACCGCTGCCGAGGGCGAGCTGGCACTGACGGTTGGTGTGCCTACTGCGGACACCGCAGAGCTTGAAGCTAAGATTGCAATGCTGGAAGAAAAGCTAAGTAAGCTGGACGAAACTTTCGCAACCGATAAAGAACTTAGCGACGAGATCGCTATTATCCAAGGGGAGATCGCAACACTTGAGAGCGCGATAGATGGCTATGCTACCGATGCAGAGCTGCAGACGGCTATCAGTCGCATCGAGACCTTGGAACAGAAAGTTGATGCACTGGGCAGCATCTATGCCACCAAGACAGAGTTAAATGCGGCAGTGGATGAAATCAAAGAGCTGATTGCGAAGAAAGCGGACACCGACACGGTCAATCAGAAGCTGAATGAGCTTTTGGGCAAGATTACAGCCCTTGAGGAAGCAAAGGATGATTTTAAGGGTGCAGATGCAACCTTAAAACGGCAGCTTGAAAGTGCCATTGCCACAGCAAAGAGCGAAGCGATTTCTGCGGCGGAAACCCTTGTAAACGACGCAAAGACCGAGCTTCAGACAGCCATTGACAAGAAGGCAGACACCACAACTCTAAATGCAAAGGTTCAGGAGCTGAAAACCGCTATTGAGACTGCCGAGGCAGCAGCAAAGGCTTATGCCGATACAAAGGACACCGCATTAAAGCAGCAGTTTGAAACAGCGATTGCAAATGCAAAGCAGGAAGCGATTGACGCGGCAGACAACGCATTGACCCAGGCGAAGACTGAGCTTAACGCAGCCATTGCAAAGAAAGCGGACATTACCGCCCTTGAAAAGGCAATCAGCGATCTTGAAGCAGCAATTACCCTTGCACAGACCACCGCGCAGAATTTTGCTACCGATGCTGATGCGGCGCTGAAGCTTGCACTGGAAGCAGAAATTAAAGCAGCCAAGACAGAACTAAACGATGCAATTTCCGAACTGGAAAGCCGGGTAAAGGCAAACGAAGACAAAATTGCTGAAATTAAGAAGAATCTGGAAGAGGCTGTAGAAAAACTCAATAAGGCAGATACCGAGAACGCCGAAGAGCTTGCGAAAGCAGTCGAAAAACTGGACAAGGCCATTGACGAGGCAAAGGCAGCCGCCGTTTCCAGCGATAAGGCGTTGGAAGCAAAGATTGCCGCCGCCGAAAAGAAGCTGGACGAGAAGATCGCTCAGGTGCAGGGCAACCTGGATAAGGCAACGGCAGAATTGGATGCTGCAATCAAGTCCGGCGACAAGGATTTGGCAGACAAGATTGCAGCCCTGCAGTCGGAGCTGGCAAGTACAAAGGAACTTTTGGAAAAAGCCGATGCCAAGAATAACGCAGAGCTTGTAGCGAAGTTTGAAAATGCCGACAAGGTTTTGGATGCAGCAGTTAAGGCTGTGCAGAAGAACTTGGACGACGCTAAGGCAGAGCTGGAAAAGGCGATTGCAGATGGCGATACTGCTCTGGAAGGCAAAATTTCCGATCTAAACACCGCCCTGACAGCAGCAAAGACCGCCCTTGAAAGCGCAGATGCCGCAGACAAGGCAGAGCTGACTGCCAAGATCAGCGAAAACTACAAGACTCTGGACGCGGCAGTTAAGACTGTGCAGAAGAATTTGGATGATGCCAAAGCAGAGCTTGATAAAGCCATTGCAGACGGCGACACTGCCCTGGAAAGCAAGATTTCTGAGCTGAACACTGCCCTGGCGGCAGCAAAGGCGGCTCTGGAAACAGCTGATGCAGAAAATAAGGCGGAACTGGAGACCAAAGTCGATGCACTCAACGCCACCCTCGATGCGGCAATCAAGGCTGTCCAAAAGAACCTGGATAACACGAAGGCCGAGCTGAAGAAGGCTATCAAGTCTGGCGATGCCGCTTTGGAAGCGAAGATCGCAGACTTAAATGAGGCGCTGAAAGCCGCAAAGGTTGCTCTGGAAGCGGCGGATGCAGCCAACAAAGCAGAGCTTAACAGCAAGATTGAGGAAGCCTATAATACATTAGAGGCAACAATTAAAGCTGTGCAGAATGAACTGGAGGCAGTTAAGGCAGAGCTGGAAGCAAAGGATCGTGCTTTGGAAGCAAAGACCGATGAACTGCAGACAGTGCTGATTATTGTGGCAATCGTTTCCGGTGTAACCCTCTGCGGCGGTGTTGCATTTGTGATCTGGTTCTTCATTGACAGAAAGAAAAAGGTCTAACGCAAGAAAATAAAAAACCGGGCGGTGGAGATTTCTCCACCGCCTAAACCTTCCCCTGTGGGAATGCTTTGCGCCCCATCGTTAGACCCCGTAGGGGCGAACTGAGTTCGCCTGCGGGCGATCTTTGAACGCCCCTACACTCTCACCCGTTCCTTTGCCGAGTGGGTAATGGGACTCATTAATCAAGGTAGCCACCGGTGTTTGCACTGGTGGCAGCAATATGCCACCGGCATATTGCATTTTAGATCTTCGAGTCCCATTCCTTCCTACACATAAAAAGAAAGGATACCGATTGGTATCCTTTCTTTTTATGGGGTGGGTAATGGGACTCGAACCCACAACGCCCGGAACCACAATCCGGTGCTCTGCCAATTGAACTACACCCACCAAATATTAAGATAAGAGTGAAATCATTCGCTTCGCTCACGGCGAAATTTCGTCTTCGACGAAGTGAAATTTTCTGCTAACGCAGAAAGTGAAATGAAATAAATCCACTCACGCCCGCAGGCATTTCACAGCGTAAGCTATTTCACAACGCGTAGCGTTATTTCACAAATCCGTTAGGATTTATTTCGTTGAAAAACCGACTTGTCGGTTTTTCTGGCACGCCAGGAGGGACTCGAACCCCCGACCTACTGCTTAGAAGGCAGTTGCTCTATCCAGCTGAGCTACTGGCGCATCTATGGAGCGGGTGACGGGAATCGGACCCGCGTATCCAGCTTGGAAGGCTGGTGTTCTACCATTGAACTACACCCGCAAATCCTGTTCAGCCATAGAATTTTAGCATAAGAAACCCGCTATGTCAAGGCTTTCTTTGCAGAATGTCCGGGATTTTTTCGTAAATCACATCTGCAACCGCGCCCTCATCGCAGGGACACACATTGGGAAACCGGTCTGCCACCACACCGTCTGCCGGGCAGAAGGCATAGTCTGCGCCCCGAAGCATGGTCAGGTCGTTCTCTGCATCGCCCACGCAAATAAGGATCTTCTTTCCCAAACGCGCCTGCAGATCCCGGGCGGCGCGGAGCTTGGAAATGCCCTTTGCGTGGATGTCCACTAACTTTGTGGCGGCGCGGAATACATCCACTTTATCTCCGTACAGCCGGTTTATGGTTTCTTCCACACAGTCAAAATAAGAAAATTCCTCCTGCGAGCCCATATACAGTCCCGATACTGTGCGTGTGGCGGATTCTCCAAAGAGGGTAAACTTTAGAAAGGGCCCCATATCCTGCCCATGCGCAGCGATCTTATAATCCCAGCCCATATTTTCATAGTAGGAGATGGCGCCGGGGGTATGGTAGATAAAATAGTGGGTATCGACTGCCTGCACTTCGATGGTCACATCCGGAAACAGTGCGTGCAGATGATCCAGCGTCTCCCAAAGGGGCAGATCGATCTCCCGCTGGTTTACAAGCTGTCCGTCCTCCCAGGCAGCGCTGCCGTTATAGAGAAGCAGCGGCGCATTCACCGGCACATCCATATGGGCACGCATAGTGTTGGTGCTTCTGCCGGTATTGACAGTAAAGCTGCCGCCGTTTGCCATAA
>SVKZ01000040.1 GCA_015068165.1 Oscillospiraceae bacterium | reverse complement strand
AAATTGTATACTCTTGCCATATTTTCTCCTCTCTTATCGGTTCAGGAGCTTATCAATGCTCCCAATATACAGTTCAATATGCCGTTTTGCGCTGACCACACGCTCAGCCATAATATACACCAATTCATAATCCAGTACTGCCCCGTCGGCCTCCGCGCAAAACTCCTCAATGGGTGCGGCATCCGCAACGCCACAGCCGATGATACAGGGTAAGCTTGTGTTTTCTTTAATCAGCTTCACCGCGTTTTGCACATCCTCCCGGCTTGTTTCCGCTCCGGTAACAATATACAAAAAACCCTCGGCCTCTTTGGCAATGGCGGGAATCCGCTGGGGTAGCTCCGGTGAAACCATAGAGATCAGGTCAATGCCGTATTTACGGAACACCGCCTTAAATTCCCCCTGCTCCTCAAAGGGAACATCGTGGAGCACCACTCCGGAAACACCGGCTTCCTGGCAACGAATGGCAAAATTTTCAATGCCCGGTGAATAGACCAGATTTGCATACCCCGTCAGCACCACAGGCACTTTATCGGAAAGGCCTTTGGCAACGGATAAAACATCATCGGTTGTTGTACCGGAGGACAGCCCTCGGATAGAGGAAGCCTGAATCACCGGGTCAACCGCCGTGGGGTCGGAGAACGGAATACCCAAGAAAATCATATCCGCGCCTGCAGAAATTGCCGACAGAGCCGCTTGAGCAGTCTCCGTACAGGTGGGGTCGCCGCAGGTAAAGTAGGCCGCAAGAGCCTTGCCACGGGAAAAAGCATTATAGAATTTACTCATAAAGGACACCTCCCTTATAGCGGGCAATGGCGGCGCAGTCCTTGTCGCCACGGCCGGAGACGGTGATTACGATAATATTATCCTTATCCATCGTGGGGGCTAATTTCATAGCGTAGGCGATGGCGTGGGAGGACTCGATGGCCGGGATAATGCCCTCCATTCTTGACAGGTATTCAAAGGCTTCCACCGCTTCATCGTCGGTAACCGGCACATATTTCGCTCTTCCGGCGTCATAAAGTCCCGCGTGCTCCGGGCCAATGCCGGGATAGTCAAGACCTGCGGAAATGGAATATACCGGTGCGATCTGCCCGTCCTGATTTTGGCAGAAATAGGATTTCATACCGTGGAAAATGCCAACCTCGCCTGTACAAACCGTAGCGGCTGTTTCCAAAGTGTCAATACCACGGCCTGCGGCCTCACATCCGATGAGCTGTACGGACGGGTCGTCAATAAAGTGATAGAATGTGCCGATAGCATTAGAGCCGCCGCCTACACAGGCGATCACCGCATCGGGAAGCCGTCCTTCCGCTTCCAGTATCTGGGTCTTGATCTCCTTGGAGATCACTGCCTGAAAGTCTCTGACGATCACCGGGAACGGATGAGGGCCAACCGTGGAACCGATGCAGTAATGGGTATCCTTTACGCATCTGCCCCAGGCGCACATCGCTTCAGAAACGGCGTCCTTTAGCGTACCGGTGCCGCTGGTAACAGGCACGACCTTCGCGCCCAGCAGCTCCATCTTATACACATTGAGGGCTTGGCGCTCCATATCCTCCTTGCCCATATAGACCACGCACTCCATATCCAGAAGCGCCGCCGCTGTGGCAGAGGCCACACCGTGCTGACCGGCACCGGTCTCGGCAATGAGCTTGGTTTTGCCCATCTTCTTAGCAAGAAGGGCCTGCCCTAAAACATTATTGATTTTATGGGCGCCGGTGTGGTTCATATCCTCCCGCTTGAGGTAAATCTTTGCGCCACCTAACTCACGGGTCAGCTTCTTTGCATAATAGAGCCGGGAGGGTCTGCCGGCATAGTCGTTAAAAAGCGCTGTCAGCTCTGCCTGAAAAGCAGGATCGTTTTTATAAAATTCATAGGCGTTAGTCAGCTCTTCGAGCGCGCCCATCAGCGCTTCCGGCACATACTGGCCGCCGTGGATGCCAAATCTTCCATTTTCTTTCATAATGCCCTCCAAAATTTGGTACTGTCAAAGAAAAAGCCCTTGACAGACCACAGTTCTGTCAAGGACGAATAAATACTTATCCGCGGTGCCACCTTGATTTACAGCCTTTGCTGCACACTTTTCAGGATACCAACATATCCCCGGTAACTAACGCATACCTTCGCGTTGCAAATACTCGGCTTTCGCCTTTCACTGCACCCTCCGCGGCCCATTTATCCGATCTGTTTTTTACCCGGCTCTCAGCCCCCCGGACTCTCTGTGAAGGCATAATCGGCTTTACTCCCGCATCAACGGTTTTCGTTGTTAGCATTATAACATACATACCTATAAAGTCAATAGTCTGCGACAAAAAAACTTTTGTTTTTGCAAGAAAATCACACAAGACGGATTTTGTAATGTTTGAGCCAGTAATTGACCTGTAGCATATAGGCGACAGTCTGTGGTTTTTTCATAAGCTGACCGTACCAAGGCCAGGTTTGTTCCGTCTGTAAAAGTGTCTGCAAGGCTTCCCTGCTGACAATTTGGAAAATAGGTGCTGTGGGGTCGCAAAGCACCTCCCGTAGCAGACTCTCCACCATTTCCCCGTATCTTGGGTCGTGGGTTTTGGGATAAGGGCTCTTTTTCCGCCAAAGGATCTCCTCCGGCAAAAAGCCCCGCATACTGTGGCGCAAAAGCCCCTTTTCATACCCCTTGTAATCCTTATACGACCAGGGTACACCATAGAGATACTCCGCGATCCGCCAGTCGCAAAAGGGTACACGGACCTCAAGTCCGCAGAACATACTCATCCGATCTTTCCGGTCAAGGAGGGTCTGCATGAACCAGCGGTGATTTAAGTTCACCATTTCTTTCATTCTTCTCTCCTGGGGCAGTGTCTCCGGCAAAATATCGCACTGGTGAATAGTCGTGTTGTAAGCATCCATCACATAAGCTTCCGGGTCGATCTGTCGCCGGATTTCCGGGGACAGGAAAGAGGCACGCAAGGCCGTATTTTGCGCCCAGGGAAAGCCGCTCTGCGCCCGTACCTCCGGATCCCGGAACCAAGGGTAGCCGCCGAATATCTCATCGGCACATTCTCCGGAAAGGGCAACCTTTACCTCTTTGCGAATGTCCCGACAAAAGGCCAGCAGAGAAAAATCCACATCCGCCATCCCCGGCAAATCCCGGGCTATGGTGGCCCTTTCCAAATTTGCCACCAAATCCTCCGGGCGAAGCACCGTTCTGTGAGGAATCACCCCCAAGGCGTCCTCCATAATGGGGATATAATCGCTGTCGGAATTGGGCTGGAACTTTCCGGGTACAAAATATCTGCTGTTATTTTCATAATCTAAGGAGAAAGTAGGTAGCCTCTCTCCCCTCTTTTTCATTTCTCCGGCGCACACGGAGGCAATCAGGCTAGAGTCCAGTCCACCGGACAAAAAGCACCCAATGGGCACATCGGAGACCATTTGGCGGCGGATGGCATCGGTAAGGAGAAGCCGCACCTGCTCCGCCGTTTCCTCGAAGCTTTCTTCGTGGGTTCTGTCCTTGAGATACCAGTACCGTTTCCAGCAGAAGCGCCCATTTTCGAAGACGCCACAGCACCCGGGCTCCAATTCCAGTATATCCCGGAACACACCACTCCCCGGCATCCGTCCGGGCCCAAGAAGCAAAATATCCGCAACGCCCTGGGCATCCAGCTTTGCCTCCACCCCGGGATAAGCGAGAATGGTCTTAATTTCCGAGGCAAAGAGAATACCGTCCCCATACAGCATATAATAAAGGGGCTTTACGCCAATCCGATCCCGGGCAAGGAACAGCTTTCCTTTGTGATGCTCCCATACCGCAAAGGCAAAAATGCCGTTGCACTCTGTAAGGCAATCCTCCCCCCACTGGGCATAGGCGTGGAGGAGCACCTCCGTATCGGAGTGGGTGTCAAACCGATGTCCCAGCCTTTCCAGACGGCGACGCAGAGAATCTGTATTATATAGCTCTCCGTTATAGGAAACGGTGTAGGCTCTCTCCCCCAAGTGATAAGTCATCGGCTGTTTTCCACCCGCCGGGTCAATGATTGCAAGGCGGGAATGGAGCAGACAACAGGGGCCGTCAATAAACTGCCCCTGTCCGTCCGGCCCACGCCGGATCATAGTCGAGAGCATTTTTTCTGTATCCGGGACAGGAAGCCCCACCATACCGGCAATCGCACACATATACATCCCTTTCCTTTCGTGGTTCATTCTATTATTCCGGCAAAAATTTGTGCATATTTTGAAAATTTCCGCGGCAGAATATAGGGGGTGATAAAATGAAGACAGGAAAAGATGTACTTGGCTCGGTAATCAAGACCGCGCAGATGGGTCAGCTTGGCATTGAAGCTGTGCTGGAATATACACGCCAGCCGGCACTGCAGGAAGCCCTCCGCTCCCAGAAACAGGAATACAACGCCATCGAAAAGGAAGCCGTCAAAATTGCAAAGGAACGGCAGTGGGAAATCAAAAATCTGAACCCTGCAGTTAAGCAAATGGCGATGATGACTACCCGTATGCGGGTACAGGGAAAAGACCCTGACGCGACCATTGCCGCAATGATGATTCAAGGCAATACCCGCGGCAGTATCAAAACCTTAAAAAATCTGCACAGATACCCGGAGTCCACCGGCAGAATTTGCGCCATTTCCCAGAGGCTTCTGGATTGCGAGACAGACAATATCGTACAGATGCAGGGGTTTGTATAACCCCTGCACACTTTTTCTCCCCGTACATACCATAATACGAACAGAAAGGAGTGTGATCTTCTGAGCGCACAAGGTCAAATACAGGTAAATGCTTATACAAGCAATGCTCGCATCCCCCTAAAGGATGTAGCCGTTACTGTAACGGATGCCGGTGGCTCTGCCATCGCTATGCGGCTGACGAACCGTAGCGGTCAGCTGGATATGCCGATAACGGTGGAAGTGCCGGATAAGTCTGCCAGCTTAGAGCCAAACACCGGAATTATTCCCTACACAACCGTCAACCTCTACGCCCGAAAAGAAGACTATGAGGAAATATTCATCCGAAATCTGCAGGTTTTTGCAGATACGGTAACAGGTCAGGATTTAGAGTTCATTCCCCTATCGGAATTTCCGAAAAGTTTTAACGAATCGGAAAGCTTCCTGACACCCCCGCAAAACTTATAAGGAGGTACGAAATGCCGGTAGTAACGCCTTACGTACCGCAAAACATCACCGTACATTTAGGTTCACCGTCATCAAACGCCGCCAACGTAACAGTACCCTTTGCGGACTATGTGAAAAACGTTGCCTCCAGCGAAATTTACCCCACCTGGGATGAGGATGCCCTCCGGGCAAACATTTTAGCCATCGTCTCCTTTGCCCTAAACCGCATTTATACGGAATTTTACCGCAGTCGGGGCTACGATTTCGACATCACCAACAATACCGCCTATGACCAGGCCTTTGTCAACGGAAGAAGCTATTTTAATAACATATCCCGCATTGTGGATGAGCTGTTTAACGATTATCTCCGCAGACCCGGTTTTGTAGAGCCCTTAGCCGCCAAATTCTGTAACGGCACCACCGTTACTTGCCAAGGGTTAAGCCAATGGGGCAGTGAAAATTTGGCACGGCAAGGCTATTCTTACGATCAGATCCTCCGCTCTTATTACGGCAATGTGGAAATCGTTCCCAATGCCCCTGTCCGCGGCATTATGTCCTCCTATCCGGGAACTCCCATACAGGTAGGCTCTACAGGGCCTAATGTGGTGGTTATTCAGGTCGCACTGAACCGAATTGCCCAAAATTACCCCGCTATTCCCAAAATCCCGGCCGCCGACGGCATTTTCGGCAGCCGAACCGAGGCATCTGTCCGTGCATTTCAGCGGATTTTTAACTTGACCCCGGACGGCATCGTAGGTCCTGCCACCTGGTATGCCATCGTAAGGCTTTATACCGCTGTTACAAACCTGGCAGAATTGCGAAGCCAGGGACAGCAGTTTTATGCGATCAACTGGAGCCCGCCTAATTCCCTACAGGTTGGTGATTCCGGAGAAAAGGTGCGGCTACTACAGTATATGCTTTCCCTCCTCTCCGATTTCATTTCCGGCATCCCGCCCCTTGCTGTTGACGGCATCTACGGCAGTGGCACAAGAGCAGCTGTGCAAGCTGCCCAGCGCCGGTTTGGTCTGCCAGAGACCGGAATTGTTGACCCGGCCACCTGGGATTTGATTTATGACCAATATGCAGGCATTGAAAACACCACGCTTCGTAGCGGTGAAACATTCCCAGGCATTTCTGCCCAAGCCATTCCCGCCCTTGCCCGCTCCCGAAACGGCGCCACTCGGCAAGCCTATAGCAGAACCACGACCCTCACCCAGTTCCCAGGCAGAGATCTGAGTATGGGGACCCAAGACCCGGTCCGTCAGGAGGTGGTACGATGAAACCCGGTGAATCCTTTGTAGGTCAGCCTATCCGTTCTCTGCAGACAATGCTGCGGGTGATTGCGGAAGACGGAGGCTATATCCCAACCGTTGTTCCAGACGGCATTTACGGTCCGGGTACTATGAGCTCCGTTGCCGCCTTTCAGCGCTATCACGGATTGCCGGTCAGCGGCGTTACCGATCAGGCAACTTGGGACAAAATTGCGGAAATCTACGACCTTGCCATCGTAAACATCGGCAAAACTGAACCCATTGAGGTACTTTTTGAACCGGGACAAATATTCCGTCTTGGGGATTCTGGGCCATATTTATACCTGACCCAAAGTATGCTTATTTGGCTCGCTACAGACCATCTTACCATCCCAGAACCAAATCACACAGGGATTTTAGACAGAGAGACTGCCGAAGCCCTTCGGGCCTTTCAGCTTCTTTCGGGGCTTCCGGAGACCGGTGAATTGGACCGCAACACCTGGAAAAATCTTTCCAAGCAGTTCACCCTCAGCGCCCATCACCACACAGCCGACCCATCGCGTTAAAAACTGCTGTAAAAAATTCAGAATTTTTTCAGTTTTTTCACAATTTGGTCTTGAATTGCTGAAAATAAAGGCATATAATATTATTTATCGTGGCACACCGGAGGATAACGCTATGTTTATCAAGGATTGGAAAAAAGAAATACTTACCGTGCCGAATTTGCTGAGTCTTTTCCGGCTTTTGCTGATTCCTGTCTATATGGTGATCTATCTGAACGCAAAAGATCAGACGGATTACTATATCGCCGGCGCGATCCTTGCGGTTTCCTGCCTGACCGATATGATCGACGGTAAGATCGCCCGTCATTTTAACCTGATTACCAATTTCGGCAAGCTTCTCGACCCGGTTGCAGACAAGGCAACCCAGTTCACCCTTATCGTCTGTCTTGCCACCCGCTATCCGGTTCTTTATTATGTGATTGCCCTGTTTGTGGTGAAGGAAGCCTTCCAGCTCCTTGCAGGCTACTGGCTCTACCGTCAGGGCAAAATCCTCAAGGGCGCATTGATTTCCGGTAAGATTTGTACCACAGTTTTGTTCCTCAGCCTGATTGCAATGGTAATCTTCCCCTGGCTCACCCAACAGCAGGTTCAAGTGATTGCCGTTATCGACCTGATTTTTATGGTAATGGCATTTACAGAATATGCAATTACCTACTTCAGCAAGAAAAACCACTTTGAAAACCTGGATAAGTAAAAAATCCCCCCGAAGGTTCACCCTTCGGGGGATTTTATACCCTCCCCTTTGGGGAGGGTGTCAGCCGAACAGGCTGACGGGTGAGGATAATACCTCATCCGTCATTTGCTCGACTCTCGCAAATGCCACCTTCCCCAAGGGGGAAGGTATTAAGAAAAGGAGAGCTTTCGCTCTCCTTTCTTTATTCTTCCGTTTTTTTCCCGATGCCGGCAAACAGAGGATTTTCCTCGGCCTGACCGATGGCGTTGCCCTCCATACAATCCTTAAACTGATTGCCGGTCATTGTCTCATGCTCCAAAAGGAACGTAACCACCGCTTCCAGCTTCTCCCGATTGTCCGTCAGGATGGTGCGGCAATGGTCGTAGGCCTGATCTATCAGCACCTTAACCTCATCGTCGATCGTACCGGCTACCTTTTCCGAGTAGCTCTTCGTCTTTTCAAAATCCCGACCGATAAACAGCTCGTCGCCGCCGGTATAGGAGATCGTACCCAGCTTTTCGCACATACCGTACCGGGCGACCATATCCCGAGCCAGCTTGGAAGCCCGGTCAATGTCGTTGGACGCGCCTGTGGAAATATCCCCCAGGCAGATGGCTTCCGCTACACGGCCACCCAGCAAGCTAACGATTTGCTCATACATTTCATTCCGGGTCAGATGGTCGCTGTCCTCCTTCGGCAGATACCAGGTTGCACCCAGGCTTCTGCCTCTGGGAATGATGGTAATTTGATGCACCGGGTCGTGGGTGGGCAAGAAATACATAGCCACCGCGTGTCCGGCTTCGTGATAGGCAGTGATCTTCTGATCCTTCTTCAGCCGCATACGACTGCGTTTTTCGGGACCTGCCATCACCTTCATCATCGCTTCATTCATATCCCCCATGGTAATCACAGGGCGGTTTTCCCGGGCCGCCAAAATAGCGGCTTCGTTCATCAGGTTGGAAAGGTCCGCACCGGTAAAGCCGGAGGTTGCCAGCGCCACGGTATGCATATCCACAGACCCGTCCAGCTTCTTATTTTTGGCGTGAATCTTGAGAATAGCCTCTCTGCCCTTGGCATCGGGATTGGGTACATAGATCTGCCGGTCAAAACGACCGGGGCGAAGGAGCGCCGGGTCCAAAATATCCGGGCGGTTGGTGGCCGCAAGGACGATCACGCCCTCGTTTTTGGTAAAGCCGTCCATCTCCACCAAAATTTGGTTCAGGGTCTGCTCCCGTTCGTCGTGGCCGCCGCCAAGACCGGAGCCACGCTTACGGCCCACGGCGTCGATTTCGTCAATGAAAATGATGGCGGGAGATGCCTTTTTTGCCTGATCGAACAGGTCGCGAACACGGCTTGCGCCCACGCCTACGAACATCTCCACAAAATCCGAGCCGGAAACGGTGAAGAATGGTACATTGGCTTCCCCGGCGACAGCCCTTGCCAGGAGTGTCTTACCGGTACCGGGTGCGCCGGAGAGCAAAATACCGTGGGGGATTTTTGCGCCCATATCCCGGTACTTTTCAGGGTTGCGGAGGAAATCCACCACCTCCTGCAGTTCGGTCTTTTCCTCGTCAGCACCGGCCACATCCGCAAAGGTAACCGTTGTTCCCTTATGGAGGCCAAACCGGGCCTTTCCGAAGGAGGCAGGGTTATTCTGTGCGTTGGCACGGCCGGCAATAAAGCCCCAAATGAGTAGCAGTACCAAGCCGACCAAAATCAGCGGCAGTACCAAATCAAAAGCAGACCAACTCTCGCCGGGCAGGAAATCAAAGGAAGTAATGATGCCATCAGAATGCTGCTGATTGATCGTATCCCACATTTCCGCCCGGAAGCTCACCGGGTCGGCAAGGACAGAGACAAATTCCGTCTCCCCGTCAATGGGGGTATGAAGTTCTAAATAAATTTCTTCTCCCGTAACCACAAAGCTCTTCACCTGCTTCGCTTGGAAAAGAGAAACAATCTCCGAGTAGGGCAATTCCTGCCCGTCAGAAGAAAACAGGCCAAGCATCCAGCTGAAAGCCAGAACAAGGACGGCAATATATATAATTAAAACAACGGTTTTCCGATTCTTCAAATTATTTCACCTTAATTCTCATAGATTTCCGGCTTCAGCACCCCAATATAGGGCAGATTGCGGAAATACTCGTTATAGTCAAGCCCATACCCCACAACAAACTCGTTGGGGATTACATAGCCTACATATTTGGGCTGTAATGTAACTTCCGGGTTGCGGCGCTCAGGCTTATCCAAAAATGTACAGATTTCCACCGAGGCCGCTCCGAGAGATTTCAGATAGTTATAGGTAAAGTCAAGGGACTTTCCCGTATCGAAAACATCCTCAAGGATCACAATATGTCTGCCGGTAACGTCCTGAGACAGGCCCTGGACCATTTTTACCTGACCTGAGGATTCTGTCCCCTCATAGGAGGATATACGCAGAAAGTCCAACTGGCAGGGATGCTCAAAATAACGAACGATGTCCGAAAAGAAGAAAACAACGCCCTTGAGAACGCCAACAAACAGCGGATTCTTCCCCTCATAATCCCAGCTTAACTGGGCAGCCAGTTCCTTAACTTTACTGCTGATCTGATCCTCCGTCAGGAGAATGTGGTCGATTTGATCGTGCATGCTTTTTTACCTCCATTAAATGCAATCTGTTTCTACGCAAAGGTAGTCATCTATGCTCGATTATGATTTTGACCAAAGCTCCTTCAGATGACCTATTTATATCTGCGCCGTAGCCGCAAACACCAAGCAGTCCTTTATCGTCAGCAATCACTGGAATAAGGGGGCGCTGATAAGCTGGAATTTTTTGGTCAATAAACAGTTTTTTAAGGGATTTTGTGCCATAGGCAAAGGAAATTTCATCTCCGGCCATACGGCTTCTGACACGCATTTCCCCCACAGGAGATACGGTAAAACAGTACTTGCTGTTTACCGTTTCCTCGGCAGGACAAGCGGTAATGCGATAGTCTCCAAAATTTACAATTCCGGGGTAGGACAGAATCTGCTCACCCGGCTTGATTTCCTCATCCAAAACCTGCAACTTATCATAGCATCGGGAAATGGTGATGCCGTTTTGGAAACGGATAGATGCAGAGGGGTTTTGTGAGAAAATCAGGCTTTCCACCGCTTTCATCTGCTTTGTCCCAGGCTCTTTCACGCCGTTTTGCTCCAAAAAGGCCGTGATTGCCCGGGCCCGAACTGCCGGATGCAGTCCCCGCAAACGGGAAATATCCGCCGTTTTGGGAGACGCAGAACGGATAAAATCCTCGTCCTGCCGCAATCTCAGGGCCATTTGGGAGGTGTTCAGGGCAAACTGGGGATTTTCTTCTTTTAGGAGAGGCATTACCTTATGTCTCAGCCGGTTACGGAGAAAATCATCCTCACGGTTTGTACTGTCCTCCACAAAGGAAAGGTTGTATTCCCGGATAAATGCCATAATCTCTGCTCTGGTAACCATAAGCAACGGACGGATGATATTGCCGTTTTTCGGTGCAATTCCCCCAAGTCCTTTGAGTCCTGTACCACGGAGCAGGTGCATCAGTACTGTCTCAGCGTTATCGTCCGCCGTGTGAGCAGTTGCCACGCTTCCGGGAAGACTGCGCAAAAAGGCGTACCGGGCTTCTCGGGCGGCGGCCTCCAAGCCCTTTTCCCCTGCCACAATCTGCCCTTCGCCGTAATGGAAAGGAATCCCGTAATCCAAACAGAACTGCCGGACAAAATCGGCATCCCTGTCCGACTCCTTGCCCCGGAGGTGGTGGTTAAAGTGGGCACATTCCAGCGTAATTCCCAGCTTCTCCCGGAGCAGGTACATTCCCCACAGCAGAGCCATGGAATCTGCGCCACCGGAGACGGCGCAGATCACCCGATTTCCCGACGAAAGCAACTCCTGCTCCTGCGTGAAGCCAATCAGTTTATTAAGCACGCTTCCACTCCCGATCGGCAAAAGTCTGATACTGGGGAATCCATTGCAGTTTTACCGTACCCGGCTCGCCATGGCGGTTTTTGGATACGATACACTCCGCAATGCCCTTATCTTCGCTATTTTCATTATAGTACTCATCCCGGTACAAAAACAGAACCTCATCCGCATCCTGCTCGATTGCGCCGGATTCACGGAGGTCGGAGAGCATCGGACGCTTATCTGTACGGCCTTCCGGGCCACGGGAAAGCTGACTCAAACACAGCACGGGAACATTCAGTTCCTTTGCCATAATCTTCATCGCACGGGAAATTTCACTTACCACATTTACACGGTTTTCTCCGCTCTTACCGTAACCGGAGCCATTCATCAGCTGTAAGTAGTCTACAATCACAAGACCCAGATTATCTAACCGGCGGCATTTGGCATTCATATCCGCAACGGTGATGGAGGGATTGTCGTCCACACGGATGTCGGTCTGACTGAGAGCCGAGGCGGCCATAGACATTTTCTGCCATTCGTCATCGGTGAGCTTGCCGGTGGCCATTTTTTGACCGTCCACGAAGCTTTCGATAGAAAGTAGCCGCATGGCAAGCTGTTCCCGGTTCATTTCCAAAGAGAAAAAGGCCACGGTCTTATTGTACTTCTTTGCCACATTTAAGCAGACATTCAAGGCAAAGGCCGTCTTACCCATAGCAGGACGGGCGGCAAGAAGCACCAAGTCGGATTTATTCAGGCCGTTGAGCTTCGTATCCAAATCCCGCATACCGGTAGAAAGGCCGGGAATGGCAGAATCGGACTGGCTCAGCTCGGTCAGGTGGTCAAACACCCGGTGGAGCGTTACGCCGATATGCTCCATGGAGTCGGAGCTTTGGCCTTTCCGCACAGCGTAAATCTGCCGTTCCGCACTCTCTAAGATCTCGTCCGGCGCACCCACCTGGGCATAGACCATTTCCTCAATATCCGCCGCAGCCACACCCAAATTGCGCAGCATTGCTTTTTCCCGGACGATCCGGGCATACCGCTGGGCATTATGGGCGGTGGGGGTGATCTCCATCAGCTGAACAAGGTAGGAACGGGAATTGTCGTTGTAATAGCCCAGCTCCCGCATTTTTTCCAGCACCGTAACCGGGTCGATGGTCAGGGAGAAATTGAACATGGTATAAACCGTCTCAAAAATCTCCCGGTTTTGCTGTAAATAGAAATCCTCGGGTTTTACGATGCTGATAATGTCCGGCACACAGCTGCTGTCAATCAATACGGAACCCAACACAGCCTGTTCAGCCTCCAGAGAATGGGGCATTTGCCGGGATGTCAATTCTGTATCCACGAGGGCCTCTCCTTTCTGCGGAAATTAAATTTCCTCAATTTTAACGGTAAGGGGCGCAGT
>SVKZ01000039.1 GCA_015068165.1 Oscillospiraceae bacterium | reverse complement strand
CCAATGGGAAGGTAAGATAACAGCTTCTACGCTGAATATTCGCTCTACTCCCGGTGGCAAATATTTGGGTTATTATGTTCGCGGTACAAAGGTGGTCATTTTGGAGAAAAAGACCGTAAACGGTACACCTTGGGGTCGTACCGACAAGGGCTGGATCTGCCTTACCTATGTGGAGATCGAAGAACCGCCCGTAACAGAACCTCCCGCAACCGAACCGCCTGTTACTCAGCTGGAAGGCAAGGTAACGGCTTCTAAGCTGAATATTCGCTCTACTCCGGGCGGTAAATATTTGGGCTATTATGTCCGTGGCACAAAGGTTATCATTTTGGAGCAAAAGACCGTAGACGGCACCCCCTGGGGTCGCACCGACAAGGGCTGGATTTGTCTTACCTATGTAGAGCTTGCGGAAGTACCGCAGCCGGTAGAAAAGATGGTTACTGCCAGTTCTCTAAGGGTCCGCAGCGGTGCGGGTACTACCTACAGCGTAGTAACCACACTGAAAAAAGGCACAAAGGTTACGATTTTGGAAACAAAGACCGTAAATGGTGTCCTCTGGGGCAGAACAGACCGCGGCTGGCTCTCGATGGAGTATGTCAAATAATCAAAAAAGAGGAAGGTCGCCCTTCCTCTTTTTTGTGCTGGAAATATGTTACACAAGATGTTATAATAAGCGCGAAAGGGGAGGTGTCCTATGGAACAGACATTACTCGAATACAAATGCCCATCCTGCGGCGGTGCGCTTCATTTTGAAAGCGACACGCAGATGATGAAATGTCCTTACTGCGAGGCGGAGATTGAAACAGAAGCCCTTCGGCAGATGGATGAAATGCTGGATGATGACATCCCGGAAGAAATCACCTGGGATAATACGGCTGGTACTGATTGGAACGGGGAAGACGGTCAGCTTCGCACTTATTCCTGCCAGTCCTGCGGCGGTCAGATTGTAACCGATGCCACAACGGCAGCTACCCAATGCCCCTATTGCGGTAACAATGTGGTAATGGCAGGCAATTTGGCAGGCACACTGCGCCCTGATATCGTGATTCCTTTCCAGTTAGACAAGGAAGCGGCGGTGGAAGCCTATAAAAAGCACCTGAAAGGGAAAATCCTGCTGCCGAAAAACTTTAAGGACGAAAACCACATTCAGGAAATCAAGGGTGTATATGTTCCTGTGTGGCTATTTGATGCAGACACCAAATCGGCCTTCACTTACCGGGCGACCCGGGTGCGTACTTGGAGCGACAGCCGGTATATTTACACCCGTACCAGCCATTACCATATCGTGCGTAAAGGCGATTTGGGCTTTGCGGATGTGCCTGTGGACGGCTCTGCAAAAATGGACGATGCCCTGATGGAATCCTTAGAGCCCTTCGATATGTCGAAAGCCGTGGATTTCCAAACGGCGTATCTTGCTGGTTTCTTTGCGGATAAATACGATGTATCTGCGGAAGATAGCGTTACCCGTGCCAATGACCGAATTAAAAATACCACCGAGGCAACCTTTGCTGCCACGGTTTTGGGCTACACATCGGTTATTCCCACATCGGCAAAAGTAGGTCTTACCCGGGGGCAGACCCGGTATGCCCTTTGTCCTGTGTGGCTGATGACGACAAAATATAACGGCGAAGACCACCTTTTTGCAATGAACGGACAGACCGGAAAATTCGTAGGCAATTTGCCGGTACATATGCCTGCGGCCATTGGCTGGTGGGCGGGATTAACTGCTGCAGTTGGCGTTGTATCCTACCTGATTTCTATGCTGTTTTAAGGAGGTAGGGATATGAAAAAGATATTTGTTGTTTTTCTTATTATACTGCTCCTGACTCCGGCTGCTTTTGCTACTGAGCTGATTACGCAGCGCATTTTCGATTCCGAGAATGTGATTTCCCAAGAATCGACCCTTACCCCTCAAATAGAGGTGCTTTCTGAAGAATACGGTGTGGATATTATCGTCGTAACCACGGCAGGCTTTGGCGGAAAAACAGCGGAGGGCTATGCCGATGCCCGATGGCGTGATTACGGCAAAAAGAACGGCGTTTTATTCCTGTTTAGTATGACGGAGCGGAAATGGTATATCTACACCGCCGGTAGCTGTATGGATGTGTTTGACGACAGAGCGTTAGACCGAACGGAGGATGCGGTGGTGGCCGCTTTGAAGGCAGACGATCCCGATGGGGCAGTGGAGGCCTTTGTACGCACTGCACGCATTGCTTTTGAGGGTTATGCCGAAGAACAGGCTTCTTGGGTCTGGAAAACGCCCTTGATTTGTCTGGGAATCGGAGCATTGATTGCTCTGATCGTTGTGCTGGTTTTGGCAAGTCAGCATAAAAATGTCCACAAAAAATCCCAAGCATCCGACTATGTCCGTCCCGGTTCTTTTGCGTTGACGCAGAGCCTGGATCTGTACTTATATCATACAACGACCCGCCGTGCGAAACCCCAAAATTCAAGTGGAGGCAGCGGCTCCTCGGGCAGAAGCCACGGCGGTCGTGGCGGCAGCTTCTGAAAATCACCGCAGCAGAGAATTCTGCTGCGGTTTTTTCCTAAAAAACCGCAAGAAATCCTTGCTTTTCCTTATGTTTTTGGGTATAATATTACGAATGAAAATATAGAAACAGAAGAGGTTCGATCGTGTACTTAAAATCTTTGGAAGTGCAGGGCTTTAAGTCCTTCCCGGATAAGACGTTAATTCGCTTCGGTGATGATATTACGGCCATTGTTGGTCCTAACGGCTCCGGTAAATCGAATATTTCCGATGCGATTTTGTGGGTAATGGGTGAGCAGAGCACAAAGACACTCCGTGGCGCCAAGATGGAGGACATTATCTTTGGCGGTACGGCAAAGCGTGCTGCTGTAGGATTTGCAGAAGCTACGCTGCTTTTGGATAATACAGACCGCGCGCTTGCTTACGACAGCGATGAGGTTATGGTTACCCGCCGGTACTATCGCTCCGGCGACAGCGAGTTTTATATCAATAAGCAATCTGCCAGACTGAAGGATATTCACGAACTGTTTATGGATACCGGTCTCGGTCGGGAAGGTTACTCCAATATTGGTCAGGGCAGAATTGATGAAATTCTATCCCTTAAAAGCGCCGACCGCCGTGAGATTTTTGAGGAAGCCGCCGGTATCTCCAAGTATCGCCACCGCAAGGAGGAAACCGAGCGGAAGCTGGCAACGACGGAGGATAATTTGCTCCGTATCGGTGATAAGGTCTCTGAGCTGGAATTGCAGCTGGAACCTCTGCGCGTCCAATCGGAAAAGGCGAAAAAATACTTAGAGTACAAAGACCAGCTTATGGGTGTGGAAGTGGCGGTATGGCTGGATCGGCTGGAAAAGCTGTCTGCCGATGCCAAAAAAGCGGAGGAGGACTATGCCTCAGCAGCCTTCGTGTTGCAGCAAAGCCACGATGATTTAGAGAAGCTTTATACCCAATCCACGCAGCTGAGCAACGCCTTGCGTACCCAAAATGAAGCGATGGAAGACCATCGTGTGCGGCTTAGTATGCTGGAGGGCAATCGCCAGCAGATTGAGGGGCAGATTGCCGTTTTCCGGGGCAATGTGGAAAACAACGAAGCCAATATCCGCCGCAGCCAGGAAGATCTGCAGGGTCAGGAGGACCGCAGCAGCGGTATCTCTGCCCAAATGGAGCAATCTGCTGCCCGTATAGCGGAAATTGAAAAAGCTGTCAGCGAAAAGAGTAAGGCGTTGGATGCTCTGCAGGCAGAACTGACGGAAATGACTGCCGCTGCCCAGGGCCTTACCCGGCAGTATATGCTTTTGCGGGAAAAGGAAGCAAGACTTGCCACAGAAATTGCGGCAAAGGAAGCGGATTTGCGTGGCTTGGAAAGCACTCTTGGCGAAAATGGCGGTCGCGCGCAGCAGCTTCAGGAGGATTTGAAGCTTGGCAGGGAGCGGGAGACCGCCGCTGCCGCCGAGCTTAACGAATGTCGCAAGAACCTTACCGCCGCCCGGGACAATGTAACTGCGGCTAACAATACCATTGCCGGTTACACTCTGCGTCAGGCCACCCGGGCAAAACGCCGGGACGAGCTTTTAGAGCAAGTACAAAAGCTTCATAGCAATTTGGAGTCCGTTCAGGCGAAGGTCAATGTGTTCCGTGCCATGGAGCAGGACTTTGAAGGCTATCAAAAATCCGTGCGTATGGTTATGCAGGAGGCAAAGCGGGGAACACTTAGAAATGTCCACGGTCCTGTCTCCCAGCTGATCCGAACGCAGGATGAATACACCGTTGCCATAGAAATTGCTTTGGCTGGCGGTATGCAGCAGATTGTTGTAGAAACCGAGCAGGACGGCAAGGCTTGCATCGCATACCTCAAGCGCACCGGTGGCGGCAGAGCCACCTTCCTGCCACTGAATGTGATTCGCGGCAAGGTGCTCAATGAGCAAGGAATGGATACCTGTGCGGGCTTTGTGGGCATTGCGTCGGAGCTTGTAACCTGCGATGAAAAGTATCAGCAGATCGTGGAAAATCTTCTTGGTAGAATTGTAATTGTTCTAGAAATCGACCACGCTATTGCAATGGCAAAGCGGTACGGTAACCGCTTTAAGATTGTTACCTTAGACGGTCAGGTAATGAACCCCGGCGGTTCTATGACCGGTGGTTCTATCAGCCGGGATGCCGGTATTCTCAGCCGTGCCAACGAACTGGAGAAGCTGGTTGTCCGTGAAAAAAAGCTGACAGAGGAGTTAACTTCTCTGGAGGAAGAATTTACGGAAGCCCGCCGTCAGGCAGACCAAGTAGAATACCAGCTAACTGCCGCCAAGGAAGAGTTGATTACGGCAGAAAAGGATGTACTTTCTCTGGAAGGCCGGGAAAAACAGCTTGAAATTTGGCTCCAGGCGATTTCCGATGCCGCTCAGGCCACTGCCCGTGAATTAGACGGCCTTAACGACCGGGAAAAGGCAGACAGGGAGCAATGTGCTGTTATCCGCGGCGCACTTATGGCTTCGGAAAAGGAACTGTCAGAAACGGCTATCCTTCTGGAGGCTCTGAAGGGCAATCAGGTGGAAGCGGACGCTTCGGTAGAGAAAGTTACCGATTCGATGCAAGCATTGCGTACCGAAATGGCAGCTTTGGATGCGGAACGGCTTACGGCCCAAAACCATATTGCAGATCTCCGTGTTTTGCACGCCGCTGCTCAAGGAGACCGGGACAGAAAGTTGCGGGATATTGACCTGATTCAGGAAGATACCCTCCGTCAGCAGGCGCTGATCGCCGAACAGGAGGAGAAACTGGGCAAAAACGCAGAGGAAATTTCTCAGGCAACCCATCAAATGCAGAAGGCCCGTGAGAGCTATGCCCTTACGGAAGCCAGCCGCAGCCGCTGCGAGAGCGATATTGCAGAGCTGAATAAGTCCATTGTCAATATGGAGCGGGCCTGTGTCCATCTGGAGTCCAAGAAGGAAAAGGCCGTGTTTGAAGAAAAGTCCATCATTGATAGGCTGTGGGACAATTATGAGCTTACCCCCGGTACTGCCCAGCAGAAAAAAGGTGAAATTGAATCCGTGGCTGCCGGTAACCGGATTATTGCAGAGCTGAAACGAAAGATATCCGGTCTTGGCACACCTAACCTGGGCGCCATTGAGGAATACGCCCGCATTAACGAGCGGTACACCTACCTTGCTGAGCAGCGGGATGATGTGCTGGAAGCAAAGCGGGATTTGGAGACCATTATCCGGGATATTACCCAGGAAATGACCACTATCTTCGTTACGGAATTTAAGAAGATTGACGAGTATTTCGGCAAAACCTTTGAGGAGATGTTCGGCGGCGGTAAGGGTCAGCTTGTACTGGAAGACCCCGAAAATCCGCTGACCTGCGGCATTGAAATTCGGGTACAGCCCCCCGGAAAACAGCTGAAAACCATTACGCTTCTTTCCGGCGGTGAAAAAGCCTTCGTGGCGATTGCCCTGTATTTTGCAATTTTGAAAGTGCGGCCCACGCCTTTCTGTATGCTTGACGAGATCGACGCCGCATTGGACGATCGGAATGTGGAGCGGTTTGCCACATACCTGCGGAATTTGGGAGAGAAGACCCAGTTTATCGTCATCACTCACCGCCGTGGTACAATGGAAGCATCCGATGTGCTTTACGGCGTTACGATGCAGGAGCAGGGTGTCAGTAAACTTCTGCGGCTGGATTTGAACCAAATGGAGCAACAGCTTGGCATTACAGAATAAAGGAGCAGATAAATGAGCTTTTTTGATAAAATCAAGGCAGGTCTGACAAAGACCAGAAGCGCCCTGTCCAATACGCTTGGCAGTGTTTTCTCTGGCTTCAGCGAAATAGACGACGATTTTTACGATGAGCTGGAAGAAAGTATGATTCTTGCTGACTTGGGTGTGGATACTACCCTCAAGGCCATTGAACGCCTTCGGAAAACCGTCCGGGAGGATCACCTGAAATCCACAGGGGAAGCCCGTACAGCCTTAAAAGCAATTCTTGTGGATATGCTGAAGGTGGGCGATACTGCCTTGAAGCTGGATACAAATCCTGCTGTTATCCTTGTAATTGGTGTTAACGGTGTCGGTAAGACTACCACTATCGGAAAAATTGCCGCCCAGCTTGTAAAGCAGGGAAAGCAGGTGCTTCTTGTGGCGGGTGATACCTTCCGCGCGGCAGCAGCAGACCAGCTGGAAATTTGGGCTGGTCGTTCCGGCGCGTCTATCGTGCGGCAGAACGAGGGCGCAGACCCGGCTTCTGTGGTGTTTGACGGTATTCGCTCTGCCAAAGCAAAGGGCTCGGATGTGATCATTATTGACACTGCCGGCCGACTGCATAATAAGACCAATCTTATGAGTGAGCTCGGTAAGATCAGCCGTATTGTGGAACGGGAATTACCCGAAGCCTCCCGGGAAGTTTTGCTGGTGTTGGACGGTACCACCGGTCAGAACGGCTTGATTCAGGCAAAGGAATTTAAGAATATTGCCGGTGTTACAGCCGTAGCGCTGACCAAGCTGGATGGCACAGCCAAGGGCGGTATTGTGATCGCTGTGGCAGACAGTTTGCAGATTCCGGTGAAATTCATCGGTGTTGGCGAGCAAGTGGACGACCTTGTACCCTTTGAGGCAGAAGCCTTTGTGGAGGCGCTGCTGTAATGAAAGTTGTACTTGCAAGCAAAAATAAGCACAAGTTAGTGGAAATCAGTCAAATCACGGAGAAATTCGGTATGGAGCTTATACTCCAGGCGGATTTGGGTGTGGATATTGACGTGGAGGAGACAGGCAGTACTTTCGAGGAAAACTCTCTGCTGAAAGCAGAAGCGGTAATGAAAGCTACCGGGCTTCCGGCATTGGCTGACGATTCCGGCATTGCGGTAGATGCACTTGGCGGCGCACCCGGCATTTACTCTGCCCGGTATGGCTTTGATGATAGCTTGGACGACTGGGGCAGGCTACTGCTGCTATTAAAAAACACGGAGAATATTCCCGATTGTCAGCGTCAGGCAAAATTTGTCTGTGTCATCTCCTTTGTAACACCGGAGGGAGAGATTATTCAGGCCCGCGGTGAGATTCACGGTGAATTAACCCGGGAACCAAGAGGAGAGAACGGTTTTGGTTATGATCCTATTTTCTACTATCCCCCCTTGGGGAAGACCACGGCGGAACTGACAGCTGAAGAAAAAAATGAAGTTTCCCACCGTGCAAACGCATTGAAAGTTTTTTATGAGAAGTTAAAGGAGGCAGGCTATGCTGACAAGTAAAGAGCGAGCCGAGCTGAGAAGCAGAGCAACAACCATAGATACTACGCTGATGGTCGGCAAAGGCGGCATCACCGATGCCCTGATTGCCGAAGCTGAAAATCTGCTGGACAGCAGAGAATTGGTAAAAGGTAAAGTGCTGGAAGGCGCAATGATGACACCCCGTGAGGTCTGCGACGAAATCTGTGAAGCCACCGGCGCAGAGGGTGTGGGTGTAATCGGCACAAAATTTATTATCTACCGCTTCAGTGAAAAGCTGCAGGCCGAGCGTAATCAGGTAGGTCGTGCCAAGCGGAAAGAAACCCCTGCCGGAAAGGCAAACCCTGTTCGCAAGGGCGCCCAGGCCCGCCGTCAGGCGGCAAGAAAAGTCCGCCAGCAGCGCAATGAATACTTCCGGCAAATGGCCATTGACAAGGCAATCGAACGGGAACGGGAGAAGAAACTGCGGGAACAAGAGCGATAAGGGGGTAAAATAATGGATAGGATCGGAATTTTTGGCGGCACCTATAATCCACCGCACCTGGGCCACGTTCAGGCGGCTGTTTACGGCAAAAATGCGCTGAAACTTGATAAGCTTTACCTGATCCCGTCCCATATTTCGCCCCATAAGGTGCTCCCTGACGGCTCACCTACACCCCAGCAGAGGCTGGAAATGGTACGCCTTGCTGCTTGTGATACGGATCTCGTTGTATCAGACATTGAATTGAGCCGAGGCGGCGCGAGCTATACCTACCAAACCGTTCTTTCTCTCCGGGAAATCCATCCGGATTCGCAAATTTACCTGATGATGGGTACGGATATGTTCCTGACATTAGACAGTTGGCGTGAAGCAGAACTGCTTTTATCTATGGTTATACCGGTGGTTTTCTACCGGGGCGATAAAGCCGAACGGGAACGTGTAGAAGAGAAAAAAGCGGAATTTGCATCGAAAGGTGTATCTGCCATTGTGATGGAAAACCCGGTAACGGAAATTTCCTCCACACAGCTTCGCCGTATGCTGGTGTTTGGCTGCGCTGCACCTTTCCTCAGTGAAGAAGTCCATACCTACATCCTTCAAAACCGACTTTACGGAACAGGGGAGAGCTACATAGGTCTTCCTATGGATAAGCTGGAAAAGGTAGTTACCTCGTTGGTAAATCCCAACCGGATTGCCCATATTTTGGGCTGTCGGGATACGGCGGTTGCTCTTGCAAAGCGCTGGGGCGCAGATGAGACTGATGCGGCAAGAGCAGGGCTTTTGCACGATATTACAAAGGCGCTTGACGGCCCCCTTCAGTTGACAGTATGCCAGGAATATGGTATGGTTTTAGATGATTTTTCCAGAGAAAATCCCAAAACCCTACACGCCTATACCGGCGCAATGGTGGCAGAGCGGATTTTTGGAGAAAACCCTGCGGTAGTAAGCGCAATTCACAGCCATACCACCGGCAAAGCCGGAATGAATATACTGGAAAAGATTATTTATGTAGCAGACTATATGGAGCCGAACCGGAAATTCCCCGGTGTAGAGGAACTCCGGCAAGCTGCATTTTCCGATATAGACAGAGCTATGGAGATGGGGCTTGAAATGACACTTGACCTTCTTAAAAAGGAAGGAAAGGTCATATCGGTAGCCTCTCAGGAGGCTCTATGTGATATAAAAAGACACCTTGAAAGGAGATAATACAATGACGACTAAGGAAATCGCCTGTGAAGTTGTAAAAATGCTGGACAGTAAGAAGGGACAAAACCTGCGCCTTCTGAAAATTGACCGGGTATCCAGCCTGGCAGATTATTTTATTATCTGCACCGGTACTTCCAACACCCACGTCCGCACCCTGTGCGATATCGCGGAAGACACTCTGGAAAAGCTGGGGGAGAACAAGCTGGGGCGGGAAGGCCACCGCGGCAATACCTGGGAGCTTTTGGACTTTGGCGCAATCGTAGTCCACGTATTTACGGAGGACGCAAGAGAGTTCTATGACCTGGAGAGATTGTGGGCAGATGCTGAAAATGTAGATATCGGGGATATTACACTCCCGGAATAAAGGAAGAAGGACAGAAAAATGAATTACGATTATTCTGCCATTGAAAAGAAATGGCAAAAATACTGGGAGGAGAACAATACCTTCCACACCGATGTTTGGGATTTCTCTAAGCCCAAGTACTATGTGCTGGATATGTTCCCGTACCCCTCCGGTGTGGGTCTCCACGCAGGCCATCCCGAGGGCTATACCGCAACGGACATTATGTCCCGTATGAAGCGTATGCAGGGCTACAATGTTCTGCACCCTATGGGCTATGACTCCTTTGGTCTGCCTGCGGAGCAGTATGCCGTTTCTACCGGCAACCACCCCAACGGCTTTACCCAGAAGAACATTGAGACCTTCTCCGGTCAGCTGAAGGAGCTGGGCTTTGACTATGACTGGTCTAAGGTGATTGCTACCTCCGATCCCTCTTTCTATAAGTGGACCCAGTGGATTTTCAAGAAGCTGTGGGAGGCAGGCTATGCCAAGCGGATCGAAATGCCGGTTAACTGGTGTGAGGAACTGGGTACGGTTCTTTCTAACGACGAGGTTATTGACGGCAAGAGCGAACGAGGCGGCTATCCCGTTGTAAAGAAGAATATGATGCAGTGGGTTATTGACCAGCCTGCCTTTGCGGAAAAGCTCTTAGAGGGCTTGGAGGAAATCGACTGGCCCGAATCCACTAAGGAAATTCAGCGCAACTGGATTGGCAAGTCCACCGGTGTTGAGGTGGATTTCCAGCTTGTAGGCGGCGGCAGCTTCTCCATTTACACCACCTGTATCGAGACCATCTACGGTATCACCTTTATGGTGCTTGCCCCCGATGGTAAAATTACTGCCAGCCTCTTAGACCGTGTTGAAAACCGGGCAGAGGTAGAAGCTTACATTACTGAGACTGTGAAAAAGTCCGATATGGATCGCACAGAGCTGAATAAGACCAAGTCCGGCTGCCCCTTAAAGGGTGTATATGCCATTAACCCTGTAAACGGCAAGGAAGTGCCTGTATTTATTGGCGACTTTGTTCTTGCTAACTACGGTACTGGCGCGGTTATGGCTGTCCCCAGCCACGACCAGAGAGACTTTGAGTATGCCATCGCCCACAATATCCCTATGATTCAGGTTATCGAGGGACGGGATGTCAGCGAATGCGCCTTTGAGAAGCAGGATTATCTTGGCAAGGGCTGTAAGCTCATTAACTCCGAGGAATTTACCGGGCTTACCGTAGAAGAAGCCAAGGAAGCCATCACCTGCAAGCTGGAAAAGGCAGGGGTGGCAAGAAGAAAGAACAACTACCACTTCCGTGAGTGGATTTTTGCCCGTCAGCGGTACTGGGGCGAGCCTGTTCCCTGTGTTTACACTGAGGAAGGGGAGACCGTGTTCCTGCCCGATTCCGAGCTGCCCCTGGTTTTGCCTGTACTGGAGGACTACAAGGGTAAGGGCGGCAAAGCACCTCTGGAAAATGCCGAAGAGTGGAAGCATTACGATGCTAATGGCATCAAGGGTCTCCGGGAGACCTCCACTATGCCCGGCTCTGCCGGCTCTTCCTGGTACTTCCTGCGCTACATCGACCCCAATAACGAGGAAACCTTCTGCGACCCCAAGCTGATGGAGCACTGGATGCCTGTTGACCTCTATATCGGTGGTCCTGAGCACGCAGTAGGCCACCTGATCTACTCCCGTATCTGGAACCGCTTCCTGTACGATCAGGGTTTAGTTCCCACTAAGGAGCCTTTCAAGAAGCTGGTTCACCAGGGTATGATCCTGGGCGAAAACGGTATCAAGATGGGCAAGCGTTTCCCGGAATTTGTGGTTAACCCCAGCGATATTGTCCGGGATTACGGCGCAGATACCCTCCGCCTTTATGAGATGTTTATGGGACCCCTGGAGGTAAGTAAGCCCTGGTCTACCTCTGCGGTTGCCGGCGCCAAGAAGTTCATCAACCGTGTTTGGAACTTCTTTACTGAGCCTGCCAATATCACCGATACGGACGACGGCAAGCTGACTAAGGTCTATCACCAGACCGTCAAGAAGGTTACAAATGACTTTGAGGTGCTGGGCTTCAATACCGCTATCGCCCAGATGATGGTCTTTGTAAACGAGGTCTATAAGAATGGTACTTGCCACAGAGAGTATGCCGAGGGCTTCATTAAGATGCTTTCCTGCATTACCCCCCACGTTGGCGAGGAAATTTGGCAGATTATGGGTCATAATACTACCATTGCATTTGAGCCTTGGCCTGTTTACTCCGAGGATAAGTGCAAGGATGCCGAGGTTACGATGGCTGTTCAGGTAAATGGCAAGATGCGCGGCACAGTGGTAATGGATGCCGACTTGGATAACGACACGGTTATCGCTAATGTGCTGGCAGACGATAAAATCGCCAAGTTCTTGGAAAAGAACGGCGGCAATATTGTTAAAACCATTGTTGTAAAGAATAAGCTGGTCAATTTGATTGTAAAATAATGAAAAGGAGAGGCAACGCCTCTCCTTTTTGTAGGGACCGGCGTCCCCGACGGTCCTTTTTAGCTCAGTGCTTTGTTTAAGCAGTTCTGCAGACTCAAAATTGCTTCTTCTTGTGTTTCCCCGTTGGAGAAGTAGTAAGTAACATCCGGTCTGGCATCCTTGAATTCAATTTTTTGAATTTCAGCACCTACATAGACATAGAAAAAAATGGGTAATACTGTGATCAGTATAGGCTTTGTCCATTCCATCTCGGAAATCGGTGCAGAATTCCTTCACCTCAATTTTGTGCTGATTCAAAAGCTCCTGTACCCGATCACCTAATGTTACCGGGTCTGTAACAATTACAGCTGTGGCCTTATTGGGCTTCCGATCAAGCAGTTCATCGGTACTTACCTGAAAGTAATCAGCCAATGCACAAAGCATTAAAATATCCGGCAGTGTATAGTTGTTTTCCCATTTGGAAACAGCGGCTGCGGTAACACCAAGCTCTGCTGCCAATTCATCTTGGGTTATGTTTTTCTTTTTCCGCAGATCTAAAATTGTTTTTCCTAAATTCATTGTTGATCCTCCTGTGTAAGTATAATCAAAGGCCTTTGTTGCTAATATGGTAACACAGTTGTTATTATTTCGCAATCGAGCATTTAGAAAGATAACTTTCCTGACAGTTAAGTAGGGAATAGGTAGAAATTTTGCAAAATCATGATAAAGTCAAGGGTTATTTTTGAATTTTTAGGAGTCAAAAAGAAAGATTGTCAAGAATGACAATCTGAGGGGCTTATTTGGTGTTTGTTCCGAGGCGGGATTTGTGAAAATTGCATAAAAGAGTAT
>SVKZ01000038.1 GCA_015068165.1 Oscillospiraceae bacterium | reverse complement strand
ACAGGTGTTTCTGCGGTGTAATGGATAAATTGTACCAGGAGATTGCCACGGACGCAAAGCGTCCTCGCAATCACAATAAAAATTGTAGGGGTCCCGGACGACCCGAAACAAAATCGGCGCTCGATGCGTCGATTTTGTTCCCGCAGAAAATCGGTTATTTTACGGGGCGTCGAGGACGTCGCCCCCTACGATTAGATATAAAATCCCCTCATCCACCATCCAAAAGGGGTGATGTTTTTAGCGGAGATTTTAGTAATACTCGCTGCGTTCGAGCATCGCATTTGAATAGCCAAACACTTTGCGGGCTAAGCTAAAACCCTTATAACAAACAAAAAGAGAGAACAAAACGGTTTATAGCCGAAATGTTCTCTTTTTTCTGTTAGGGATGTATTTTCTGATGTAAAAGTGATGTTATGCTACGCATAATGATGTTGCTCGCCAAAGCTCGCAGTGATGTGCTGTTTGCCCACTGTGCCGAAGGCACAACATCATTGCCGCAGGCTACATCACAAGGCAAAGCCGTCATCACTTGCCCACAAGGGCAAACATCGTTTAGCGTGATTTGTCCGTTAAGGACATCACGCTAAGGGGAGGGTTTTGTTTTTTTCTTGACAGAAACCTCTTCTGTGCTATTATAAATAAGAAACGGGAAAGGAGGCGGAATATGGAAGATTTTTCCCTGAAAGTCATCGCCCATATCCAAAACGATTTTACGGAAAAGTTCGGTATTCCCCGGCAGAGCGGACTTGCCAACGCCGTCGTCTCCCGGATTGTTTTCGAGCCGGAATTTCGCAACGACGATGCCCTACGGGGTATTGCGGATTTTTCCCACCTGTGGCTCATCTGGCAGTTTTCCCGGGCAATACGGGAGGACTGGTCGCCCACAGTCCGGCCACCCCGGTTAGGAGGAAATACCCGGCTGGGTGTTTTTGCCACCCGCTCCCCTTTTCGTCCCAATCCGTTAGGCCTTTCCAGTGTACGGCTTTTAGGAACGGAGAAAACGGAAAAGGGCACAGTTTTGCTGGTTGCAGGGGCAGATTTAATGGACGGCACGCCTATTTTTGACATAAAACCCTACATTCCCTACTGCGATTGTCATAACGACGCCGCCGGCGGCTTTACCGACACCGCAGGGGATTTTCTGCTGCAGGTCGATTTTCCCGAGGCCCTGCTTACAAAGCTTCCGCAAGAAAAACAGGCCGGCCTTTTGGAAATTCTCTCCCACGACCCCCGCCCTTCCTATCAAAATGATCCTGAGCGGGTTTACGGACTTGCTTACGGCATTTGGGACATTCGTTTTACAGTTAAAGACAATACCCTGCAGGTGCAGGAGGTAACAGAAAGATGATTATTGATTTTCACACCCATATTTTTCCGAAAAAAATCGCCGCCCACGCCATTGCCACCATTGAGATAAAAGCGGCAACCCCTTCCTATACAGACGGCTCTTTGGATGCTCTGCGGGCTTCTATGGCAGAATCCGGCGTTGATATTAGTGTCCTGCTGTCAGTAGCTACCAATCCCGTAAAGGTCTCTCATATGAACGATCTGCAGATTGCCGGCGCTCAGCAAGGTGACCCTGACCTTGTTTGGTTTGGCTGTTGCCATCCCCACTGCCCCAAATGGAAAGAGGAGCTGGAGCGAATCGCCGCAGCAGGACTCAAGGGCATCAAGCTCCACCCCCAGTATCAGGGTTTTGTGATTGACTCTCCCGAGTCTCTCCGTGTGCTTGAAAAATGCGGTGAATTAGGCCTTATGGTGGTCAATCACTCGGGAAAAGAACCTGCCTATCCCGGCGTGTTCAACAGTAGCCCTGAGCAGATCCGCAATGCGCTGAAGCAGGTCGGCCCGGTAACTTTTGTAGGGGCCCATATGGGTGCGCTTCAGGACTGGGATAAAGCCGCGGATATGTACGGAGACCTTTCCAATGTATATATAGATACCTCCTTTGGTCTGCGGTCCTTAAAGCCCGGTGAACGGGGCTATTATACCCAAGAGGCGTTGGGGCTTATGGAGGCGGAGACCTTTATGAAATTGGTCCGGGATTTGGGCGCAAATCGGGTGGTTTACGGAACAGACAGCCCTTGGCGTGGGCAAAAGCAGACCATCGACGGCATCCGTTCTCTGCCCTTGACAGACGAGGAAAAGGAAATGATTTTCCACAAAAACGCAGAGAAGCTACTGGGTCTATAAAAACAGCAAAAAAGACTACCCGAGGGTATTTCCTCTGTGTAGTCTTTTTCGCTTTTCCGGCCGCTTTATTATGTAAAATAAGGGCATTATGCTCTTCTGTTTATTACAGAAATAACGGTTATTCGTCAAGGACAAATTCCATTCCCCTGAGCCACGTCCAAAAATCTATATTTGAGGATTTATAGGGCACCAATTTCAGCGTATTATCGTTTATCAGTCGGAAGGTCCAGCGAAATTCCCCGTTACCGTACCGGGTGGCCATTACCACTTCGTTTCCGTTTCGCGCAATTTTGCCCCCCGGCTGGTAAGATACTGCCATATCTATAGTAACACCAAACTCCCCATCCCTTATGTGGATGTAAGGCACAGTAAACATATCCTTTGCGTTTGTCAAAACATACCTGCCATCCTGCAACAAAAACAACTTTTCTTCCGGCGCGTTGCTACAGCCAACAAGGCCAAAAACCAAGCTCAGTACCACAATCCAAGCAAACACCCTTTTCAAAGCCAACACCTCCCTATCATTCTGCCGCTCATATTGGTTCATAGAAATAAGAAAATCGCCAGCAGACAAAGGACCGCAATATCGCTTTTTTTATAGTGGAAGCCACGGCGGTAGATGGTATAGCCGAGGATGGCAAAAAGCTCAATAATCACCCAGAAAATAATGTTATCCCATACCGCAAAAGCAAGCATTCCGGTTATGGCGAAGGTAGGGATTAGAGTGCGGAAGCCAAAGTAAGAATCGGAAATTTCCTCGGTTTTTTCCATTCTTCTTTTGCCCAAGGTAAGGAAGAAGCCCACCGCCGAAGCGATACCGGCAACCACCCAAAAGACAAACCAGGAAACAAATTCCGGCGTCTCCCAAAGGGCTGCAATACTTCCTCTCTCAATCTCAACAACACGCTGATAGGCTGTGGTCATAGTGTCGATTGTACCCCACAGCAGCCCGGGATATATAGCATCGGATAAATACCAATTATCCGTTACCTGCAAGTATGCAGAAGTAATCAGAAGAAAAACAAAGGTATATAACACCATAAACCATATGCCGTCGCCCCGGGTATTTGCGCGGTTAAATACAAACACCATCACGGAGTACATCGCAAAACCGAGAAGCAAGCAGAGGAAATAGTGGCCGATCATGGGCGTAAAATCGAACCATCCCGAACCTCTGCCGATAAGCATAGCAAAATTAAGCAGGTAGGAATAAGAAAATGCGCAAAACAGGATAATAAGCCCCGTAAGATAATGTGCGATACCCATTGCTCTGCGGGAAATGGGCAGCGAATAAGCGCAATCCAAATTGATTCGCTTCTTGAAAAAGGAAAACTCCATCACGGGAAGGACATATACGAGGACACACAGAAAAATGACAGGTATGTAGAGCGTAGAGTTATAATCCACCACAATAAATCCTGTATCACTATGGTAGCGTTCAATGGGCTGTAGGCTCATTCCCATCAAAAATGTTAAAACAAGAACCACCGCAAGAATGTAGAGCATGGGTCTGACATTCGCTTTCAGGTGCAAACGGAAATATTCCTTAAAATTGGTCATATCTTCCTCTCCTCCCTCTTCACATCGTAAATAAAGGTCTCCTCGAAGTCCAGAGGCATCTCGTCCATAACGGCAGGACTAAGCGCTTCCAGCCGTTTTCGCATTTCTCCGCTCTCCCCCTCCAAAACGATCTGCACAAATCGGTTTTTGATTATCAGCGACACGATGGGAAGGCCTGCAAAGACCTCCTTGGCAACCGCTTCCGTGAAGGCAAGCTCAAACTTGCAAAGTCTGCCCACGTGCTCGGCAATGTCGCCCTGACTTTTTATCACATTCTCGTCAATCAGGATAAACCGATCGCAGAAATCCTCCAGCTCCCGCAAAGAGTGGCTGGAAATCAGCACGGTGGTATGCCCATCCTCCACAAGAGAAATGATGGCGTCCTTAAAAACTTTTCTCGACAGAGGGTCCAACCCATCGAACGCCTCATCCAGCAACAGATACCGTGGCTTTACCGCAAGGGCGAGGGCAATAAACACCTGTCTTCTCATACCTTTCGAAAAATTGCGTACCTTGCCGTTTTTATCTATCTTATACTCGCCCAACAAGCTTTCATAGGTCTCTTTGTCGATGGTTGGATGAAAGCACTTGTAAAAGTCAAAAAGGCTATCCGGGGTCATAAAAGAGGTATAATAGGGGTCATCGGGGAGGAAGAAAAAATCCTTTCTTGTTTCTGCATCTTCAGGACTTCTGCCATCGTACCGAATACTGCCTGCATCCGGCAGATACACACCTGCAAGCAACCGAAGAAGGGTGGATTTGCCTGCGCCGTTGATTCCCACAATGCCCAGAATGGTATTGTCGGTTATTTTCAGGCTAATATCTCGAAGAACGGTTTTCCCACCTAACGAATGGGATAGATTTTGAATTTCAATCATTACCATATACCTCCTCTATCGCAGAAATTATCCTCTCTCTTGCAATTCCCTGCTCCTTAAGGCGTAGCAGCTCCGCTGTTAAGACTCCAAAGGTCTCCCCGTCCGCTTTCTTTTCATTTCCGAATATGACAAAAGCGCCCTTTTTGGGCATTGAGCGAATGAGTCCCTTTTCCTCAAGCAGAGAATATGCCCGCTGTACGGTGTTGGGATTGACACGAAGCTCTGTTGCCGCCGTTCTCACCGAAGGCAGCTTTTCTCCCGGCTGGATAACGCCCAGCGTGATGTATTTTTCATACCGCTGGGCGATCTCAAGATAAACCTCCCGTTTTGAAAATGCCGTTTTCGCCATTTCCCCGCTCCTTTCTGTATTTTCTGTACTATCTGTATTAACTGTATTATTATAGTAGCATGCCATATGCCATTTGTCAACATTAACCGTATATCCGTTCGATACATTACAGGCGGCCGCCCCGCTAAAAAGCCTTCTTCCGGGATAATGTGTCAAAAATCTCTGATTTTTGACAGATGCGTGGCTGCCGCGCCCTCGTCCTGCATCGTAGGGTCGATTCACGAATCGTCCGATGTCATTCCGAGCGTAGCCGAGGAATCCGTTTTCTTTTTTGGGGACGGATCCTTCGACTCACTGTGTAATCAAGGTATGATTGCCACCGGCAATCATTGGTATTTTGATTCGCTACGCGGAGCACCACGCTCAGGATGACAGAGGGGGTGTGGCGGGCGGTTATTAACCGCCCCTACGATTTATAATTTATAATTTGTAATTAAAAAGAGCAAGCACTTTTGAAGCACTTGCTCTTTTTATATTACTTTGTAGGCTCGACGTGCCAGATTTCCTGGGCGTACTGGGCAATGGTCCGGTCGGAGGAGAACTTTGCGCCGCTGGCAACGTTCATCAGGCACTTGCGGCCAAAGGCCAACCGGTCGGTATAGTCCTTATTGACACGAAGCTTCGCTTCCAGATAGGAGGCGTAGTCCATCAGCAGGAAATAGTGGTCTGCCTTATGCCAATGGGTGCCGTCCAACAAAGCGTGATACAGCTCCCGCTGACCGTCGTCGGTAGGTACTGTGCCGTCCACAAGGGTATCAATCGCTCTGCGCAGATGGGGATCTGCATCATAAATGCCGCGGGCATAATAGGTATCCCGGGCAGCATTGATCTCATCCACCGTTGCGCCAAAAATATAGTTATTTTCCATACCCGCTTCCTTGACGATCTCCACATTAGCACCGTCCAAGGTACCCAAGGTTACAGCGCCGTTAAGCATCAGCTTCATATTGCCGGTGCCGGAAGCCTCTGTGCCCGCAGGAGAGATCTGCTCGGAAACATCTGCCGCAGGGATAATATGCTCGGCATAGGAGCAGTTATAGTTCTGCACAAAGACCACTTTCAGCTTTTCGTGGACATCGGGGTCATTGTTAATCATCCGGGAGATCCGGTTGATATAGCGGATAACCGCCTTTGCCCGGGCATAACCGGGTGCGGATTTTGCGCCAAACACATAAACTGTGGGTTGGAAGTCGGGCAATTCACCGTTTTTCAGCCGGAAATAGATATCCACAATGGACAAAGCATTGAGAAGCTGCCGCTTATACTCGTGGAGACGCTTAACCTGCACATCGAACATAAAATCCGGATTCAGGATAACATTCTCCTGCTTCTGGATCACCTGGCAAAGCTGCTCCTTCTTCTGCCGCTTAATGGCATTGAACTGACGAACCAAATCATCGTCAATCATAGGCTTCAGCCGGTTCAGCTCATTTAAGTCCTTCAGGAAGTCGCCGCCGATGCGGTACTTAATCAGCTGGGTCAGCTCAGGGTTGCAAAGACCCATCCACCGACGGGGCGTTACACCGTTGGTCTTATTCTGGAAACGCTCAGGATAAGCAGCATACCAGTTCTTAAATACATCGTTTTTCAATATCTCGGAGTGGATCTCTGCCACGCCGTTAATATAACTGGCGGCGTAAATGCTCAAATTTGCCATATGGGCAGTATTGTCCCGGACAATAAACAGATCGGGATGCTCACTTTTCAGCCGGTTGTCAATGCGCAGAATAATCTCCACGATCTCCGGCACAACGCTACGCATCAGCTCCAGATCCCACTTTTCCAATGCCTCGCCCATAACAGTATGGTTGGTGTAGCAGAAGGTCTTCTGCGCTACCTGGAAGCTCTGCTCAAAGTCCATACCCTCCAGCATCAAAAGACGGATCAGCTCAGGGATAGACATTGCAGGGTGGGTATCGTTGAGCTGGACACAGTAAAAGTCCGCAAAGCGGGACATATCCGTACCGTGGCTTTCCTTATAAACCCGAAGCATATCCTGCAGCGATGCGGAAGACAACACATACTGCTGCTTAATACGCAGACGCTTACCCTCCCAAGTGGAGTCATTGGGGTACAGAACGCGGGTAATGTCCTCAGCCTTATTCTTCTGGGTCAGCGCCCGCAAGTAATCCTGATCGTTAAAAGCGTTGAAGTCCAGCTCCTCTTCTGCCTCACATTGCCATAGACGGAGTGTACCCACGTTATCTGTACCGTAACCGATAACAGGCACATCGTAGGGCACAGCTACTACAGTATGGTCGGGGAATTCGATCTTGACGGCGTGATTGTACCGACGATAAGACCAGGGATCGCCAAATTTGGCCCAATCATCCGCCACCTCGCGCTGGCTGCCGTAATCATCAAAGCTCTGCTTAAACAGGCCAAAGCGATACCGCAGGCCGTAACCGGACAAGGGAATGTTGGTACTGGCGGCAGAATCCAGGAAACAAGCAGCAAGACGGCCCAAACCACCGTTACCCAGAGCTGCATCCTCAATATCTTCCAAAATCGCCAGATCCACACCGCGCTCTGCAAAAAGCTTCTTCATCTCTTCCAAAATACCCATATTGTAGAGGTTGCTGTATACCAGTCGGCCGATCAAATATTCGGCAGAAATATAGTAAGCCTTTCTGTTGTGCATACGGGCAGCCTTACTTTGGCTCCAGTTATCTGCCAGCGCCATCATCACTGCCGTACCCAATGCATTATGCAATTCCTGGGCTGTTGCCTCCCGGAGAGAAACGTCCGCAGTATATTTCAGTTGGGCTTCTGTCCACTTAAGAATCTCTACGCAATTATAAGTCATTTTCCTGCTCCTATCTGATACACGGCAAGTGCCGATGAAATATCTATATTATATGGAAATAAGTATATCCGGTGCAGTGCCGAAACAACACCGCACCGGACTTTTTCTTAGAATAATTTAATATGATTTTGCCCTTTTGTCAAGAGAAGGGACATAAAAAATTAAAATTTGACATAATTACCCAAAAAAGCAAATGCCCTTCAGCTTTATACTGTGAGGATGCATCATTTATAGAAAACAACAACAGCGACATCCTATACGGATGCCGCCGTTTTTTGTACTAAAAATTAATTACCAGGGCCAAACCACTTATCTGCGTTGATAATGCCGTCCTTATTCTCGTCATTAGAAACAGCTCAATCAAGAACAGAGGTAGGCTCGGTATTTGCAATATTCTCCTCAGCAACAAAGCGAATAACCTCTGCTTCAGGCGCAATATAAGGCTCTTTCATAATGTCTACCTCTCAATTCTCAAAACCCATTGCCGACAAATTATCTCGCATACTCACCCAGTTTCTAATTTTGGGTATCATACCACCATTCCCTATATTTGTCGACCGAGATTTCATAATAATCATAAGTTTTCCCTATTCTTCCTAAAAACAATAGGGGTTCTAACAAATTTTGTTGTTCTTTCTATTCGCAGAAAAGTTCCTTTTCTAAATTACTGGCTTTCCTATTGTTGTTACTTTTCCACTTCCTGCCGCAACTTTTCTAAAGCCCGCTTCTCAATACGGGATACATAACTGCGTGAAATACCAATTTGCTTTGCAACCTCCCTCTGACGTTTTTGACTATAACCGTTCAATCCATATCTGTATAGAATTACTTCCCGTTCTTGCTGAGTTAGACAAGTATCCACGGCCTTGCAAACTTTTTGTAGCATTTGGCGTCTATTAACCTGTTCCAGGAGATCTTCTTCACTGCTGACTACATCCATTAGCGAAAGTGCCGTTCCATCCATCCCGGTTTCAATATAATCGGATAGTGATACATCCTGACTGCTTTTTCTTTGACTACGGAAATACATCAGGATTTCATTTTCAACACATCTGGCAGCATAAGTAGCCAGTCTTGCCCCTTTTTTTCGGTCAAATGTGGCAATCCCTTTTATTAACCCTATTGTGCCAATCGAAATTAAGTCCTCTTGGTCCGCCGTTTGGGCGTAGTATTTTTTCATAATATGGGCAACCAAACGTAAATTTCGTTCTATCAGCACATTCCGAGCCTCGATGTCGCCTTTCTCTGCCCGGTCAAGATAGTAATTCTCCTCTTCCTCCGTCAGGGGCTTTGGAAAACTCCCTGTGGACAGCTGTAGTGCGTACATAAGCCCGCTGAGCATCAGCCATACAGCGGCAATCATACGCTTCACCTCCCATAAAGCCTATTCTTTACGGCAAGTCCATTTTCCTGCAGTAAATTGTTACATTTGCGAAAAAACCATAGAATATTGCTTAGAACCAGTTCAACAATTTCTCATCTACTACAACGGTAATACCTTTTGAAAAACAATGTACAAATCAAAAATCTGTGATATAATAGGCAAAGAAGCTTAAATATCACGATCTTGTAAGTTGCTCCTTTTCATAGACATCAAACAACGATTCCCTGAAAACACAGAGCAATTTCCCTTTCCTTAACCACATCCTTTCATTTTAGAGGTATATATGACACAGCTTATCATCAGCAACGAAATAAAAAAGTCCCTGGACACCGGCTTCACCTCCTGTTTCGGCGAGCAACCGGAACGGTATTTTTCTGCCCCCGGCCGCACAGAGATTGGCGGCAACCACACCGATCACCAAAGAGGCCGGGTTTTGGCAGCAGCAGTAAATTTGGACACAGTAGCCGCCGTCCGTATCAACAGCAGTCATTTCATTCGTATGCAATCTGCCGGTTATCCTCTTTGCGAGATAGACATCCGGAATCTGACACCGGTAGAAGCAGAAATCAATACTACCCCCGCTCTCATTCGCGGTGTAGCCGCCCGTTTCACTCAGCTTGGCTGCAAAGTAGAAGGTTTCGATGCCTACGTGGAGTCCACAGTGCTTCCCGGCAGCGGTCTCAGCTCCTCAGCAGCCTTTGAGGTGCTGATCGGCACCATGATTAACCACCTGTTTTTTGACGGCAAAGCAAGTCAGCCCGAGATCGCTATGATTGGTCAGTATGCGGAAAATGTATTTTTTGGAAAGCCCTGCGGTCTGATGGATCAAATAGCCTCTGCTGTGGGTAATCTCGTAAGTATCGACTTTTTTGATAAGGATCATCCTGCAATCAAGTCTGTAGACTTCGACTTTGCTTCCTGCGGCCACGCCCTTTGCATTATCGATAGCCGCGCCAGCCACGCAGATTTGACAGACGAATATGCCGCTGTTCCTGGGGAAATGCAGGCTGTATGCGCCTATTTTGGCAAGGAAGTACTTACACAGATCGAAGAATCTGATTTTTACGTTGCGATTCCCGAACTCAGAAAATCCTATGGCGACCGAGCCGTTATGCGTTGCATCCACTTCTATGGAGAAAATCAGCGTGTACCTAAGCAGGTAAAAGCCCTGGAGCAGGGAGATTTTGAGGCCTTCCTGCAGCTTATTAAAGAAAGTGGACATTCCTCCTGGATGTACCTGCAAAATGTAATTCCCGCCGGTTATACAGCCCATCAGAATGTAGCTGTAAGCCTTGCCTTGTGTGCGCATTATCTTCAGGGCAAAGGTGCTTACCGTGTCCACGGCGGCGGTTTTGCCGGTACGGTGCAGGCATTTGTACCTTTTGAGATTTTGGACGACTTCCGCGCAGGTATTGACGGGGTGCTGGGTGAAGGTGCGTGCCATGTACTGTCTATCCGTCCTCAGGGCGGTGTAGAGGTATTTGCGCAATAAGGGAGGTTTCTCTATGAAAAGAGAATTTGGAAAACTCGCTGATGGCAGTATTGCCTACATATACACCCTGCACGGCGGTGGTTTGGAAGCCCATATTTCTGATTTTGGTGCTACAATACACAGGCTCTATGTACCGGATGCCAAAGGTCATCTTTTAGATGTTGTCTTAGGCTTCGACGCTCCGGCAGAATACATTGAAAGCGGAACGTTCTTCGGTACGGTCGTGGGCAGAAACAGCAATCGCACAAAAGCCGGCAGTTTCCAGCTGAACGGCAATGCTTATCAACTGGGTGTCAACGACGGTCTTAATAACTTACATTCCGGTCCGGACTTTTTCAAAAACCGACTGTGGCAGGTAGAAGAAGTCAGAGAAAATTCCATCTGTCTTTCCCTTTATAGCCCTGATGGCGATCAAGGCTTCCCCGGCAACGCGCAAATTCGTGTAACCTATGCGCTGGAGGACGGCGGCATCCTTCAAATCTCTTACGATGCCGTATGTGATCAGGATACCGTCTTTAATATGACCAATCATAGTTATTTCAACTTGGCCGGACACCAAAAGCCGGAAAAAGCAATGGATATGCTCCTTTCTATGCCGGCAAAGTTCTTCACCCCTTCTGACGCAGAATCCATTCCCACCGGGCAGTGTCAGGCAGTTGACGGAACACCTATGGATTTCCGCACACCGAAGCCTATCGGCAGAGACATCAACGAAAATTATAATGCTTTGCTTTTCCAAAAGGGCTATGACCATAATTTTGATGCTTCTTCTAATCCTTGCGCTATTTTGACAGATACAGCAACCGGCATATCTATGTCCGTTATTACCGATTGCCCCGGTTTGCAATTCTATTCCGGCAATTTCCTCAAGGGAGAAGCAGGCAAAGACGGCGTAAAATACTGTTACAGAGGCGGTATCTGCTTAGAAACACAGTATTTCCCCAATTCTCTCAATCAACCGGACTGGGCACAACCTATTACCAAAGCCGGAGAAACCTACCACTCAGAAACCCGGTATGTATTCACAGCAAACTGTGATACAATCTCCAAATAACAACGCGGAGGATCATAATGAAAATCGAAACCTATATTGACTCCCTTGTTTCCTACGCAATGAACTGCGGGCTTGCCGAGCCGGAAGATCATCTGGTTTTACAGAACCGCTTGCTGGAATTACTTGGAAAAGACGAGTATATTCCCTCGAACGAGCCACAATCGGAGGATTTGGAAGAAATCCTCACAGGCCTTTTGGATTACGCCTGTGAAAACGGACTTTGCGAGGACAATATCACCGCCCGGGATTTGTTTGACACAAAAATTATGGGTCTTATCACCCCAATGCCCCGGGAAGTGATCCGTACCTTCCGGGAAAAGTACGCCTCAGACCCCGTTGCAGCTACCGACTGGTACTATAAGCTCAGCTGTGATACAGATTATATCCGTCGCTATCGCATCCAAAAGGATATGCGATGGAAATACCTGTCCGAATACGGTAAAATTGACATTACCATCAACCTTTCCAAGCCGGAAAAAGACCCCAAAGCCATCGCCGCTGCAAAAAATGCTCCCCAGTCCGGCTATCCCAAGTGTATGCTTTGCCCTGAGAACGAAGGCTACGCCGGTCGAATCAATCACCCTGCCCGACAAAATCACCGTATTGTTCCGGTTACTATCGGCGGCAAGGACTGGTTTATGCAGTATAGTCCCTATGTGTATTACAATGAGCATTGTATTGTATTTAACGACCAGCACATTCCTATGAAAATCGACCGGGCTGCTTTTGAGAAGCTTTTGGACTTTGTTGCCCTATTCCCCCATTATTTTGTAGGCTCCAATGCGGATTTACCTATTGTGGGCGGTTCTATTCTCAGCCACGAGCATTTCCAAGGCGGTCATTACACCTTTGCTATGGAAACAGCCCCGATAGAAACCCCTATCACCTTTTCCGGATTTGAAGATATAAACGCCGGCATCGTCAAATGGCCTATGAGTGTGATCCGCATTACCGGTGCAGACCCCTCCCGTCTTGCCCTATTAGCAGAAAAAATCCTTAACCGCTGGAGAGGTTATTCTGACAAAAGCTTAAATATCGTCGCATTCTCCAATGGCGAACCCCACAACACTATCACACCGATTGCACGCCGCAGAGGCAGTCAGTACGAGTTAGACCTGGTTCTCCGGTGTAATATTACATCAGATGAACATCCCCTTGGCGTATTCCATCCCCACGCAGAGCTACACCACATTAAAAAAGAGAATATCGGTCTCATTGAGGTTATGGGTCTGGCAGTGCTGCCTGCCCGCCTGAAAGGAGAACTGATAGCTTTAGAATATGCCATTCTGAATGGCAAGGATATTTCCGGTGATGCTGCACTTTCCAAGCACGCAGATTGGGTAGAGGAATTAAAAACGCAATACACTTTTACAACAGAAAACACTTTAGACATTCTCTTACAAGAAACCGGAAAGGTCTTTGCCAAGGTATTGGAAGACGCAGGTGTTTACAAAAATACCGAAGATGGCAAAAATGGATTCCTACGTTTTATTTCTTATGTCAATCAGGATGTTTTACTATAAATGTACCGGTTACCGGCGGTGCAGGATATATTGTCTCACACACCTGTGTAGAACTGCTAAACAGTGGCTACGGCGTTGTTGTTATTGATAATCTTTGCAATTCCAACGCAGAAAGCTTGCATCGGGTGCAAAAGCTCACCGGAAAAACGCTCAAATTCTAAGAAGCGATGTATGCGATGCAGAACTGCTTCGCAAAATCTTCCGGGAAAACCACATTGGTTGTGTGATCCACTTTGCCGGTTTGAAGGCTGTGGGTGAATCTGTATCCATTCCTTGGAAATACTACGAAAATAGCTTGAATGCCACCCTGGTGCTGACTAAGGTAATGAATGAGGTGGGTGTAAAAAGCATAATTTTCTCCCCCTCTGCTACCGTTTACACCGCTGACAATGAAATGCCCCTCAAAGAAACCTCCCGCACCGGAAACTGCACTGACTCCTATAGCTGGACAAAGTATATGACAAAAAAGCCTCACCGATATGTGCCGGGATTCCTGGAATTGGCAAAAAAGAATCCCGACGGTTATAACAAATAATAAACACACTGCCGCCCTATGTCGGGGCGGCAGTACTTTTATGCACAAGTATGAAAAAAAGAGGTGGATGCGCGCATCCACCTCTTTCGTTTATTGGGCTTTTATTGGCCTTTATCGGGCTTTATCGAGCCTTTATTCAGCGATTAGGCCTTTTTCTTCTTGATTACGAAGAAGAAGATTGCTGCGCCGGCGCCTGCAACTACAACTACTGCTGCAATTACAATCGCTGCTACGGGTACGCCGCCCTTTTCTTCCTTAGCCATGTACAA
>SVKZ01000037.1 GCA_015068165.1 Oscillospiraceae bacterium | reverse complement strand
GAAGAAAAAGGCCTAATCGCTGAATAAAGGCTCGATAAAGCCCGATAAAGGCCAATAAAAGCCCAATAAACGAAAGAGGTGGATGCGCGCATCCACCTCTTTTTTAATGATGTAACCCATTACATCGGTAGCCTTATAAAAATGTGCCGAAAACATTCGTTTCCGGCACATTTATTATAGGATTATCGGATAAAAGTATTATTTAACGGTACTGGTGGAGCGAAGTGTTACATCGTGAGCACCACCCTCGACAATTGAGGTGGCAGAAACAAGGGTGATTTTTGCGTTTTTCTGCAAATCCGTGATGTTGGTTACGCCCACGTTGCACATAGTGGATTTTACCTTGTACAAGGAGCTTTCCACATTGTCGTGGAGACTGCCGGCGTAGGTAACATAGCTATCCACGCCTTCTTCAAAGGTAAGCTTTGCGCTTCCGCCCAGGTCATAGCGCTGCCAATTTCGAGCACGGTTAGAGCCCTCGCCCCAGTATTCCTTCATATATGCACCGTTGACCATCACCTTGTTGGTTGGAGACTCATCAAACCGGGCAAAATACCGACCCAGCATCATAAAGTCTGCACCCATAGCCAGGGCCAAGGTCATATGATAGTCGTGGACAATACCGCCATCAGAACAGATGGGGACATAGATGCCGGTTTCCTTGAAATATTCATCCCGGGCGGCCGCTACCTCAATTACAGCGGTGGCTTGACCCCGACCGATGCCTTTTGTTTCCCGGGTAATGCAGATAGAGCCGCCGCCGATGCCGATTTTTACAAAGTCCGCACCACATTCCGCCAGGAAGCGGAAGCCTTCCCTGTCTACCACATTGCCCGCGCCGATTTTTACGCTGTCGCCGTAATTTTCCCGAACCCAGCGGATGGTCTTTTCCTGCCAGCAGGTATAACCCTCAGAGGAATCAATGACCAAACAATCTGCGCCTGCTTCCAAAAGGGCGGGAATGCGCTGGGCGTAGTCCCGGGTGTTGATGCCCGCGCCTACTAAGTAGCGCTTTTCGCTATCCAGCAGTTCCAGAGGATTTGCCTTGTGGGAGGCATAGTCTTTCCGGAACACAAAGTACATCAAGTGGTCGTTATCATCTACCACAGGCAAGCTATTGAGCTTATTTTCCCAAATAATATCGTTTGCTTCCTTTAATGTGGTGCTTGCCGGTGCGGTAATGAGCTTTTCCCGGGGGGTCATAAAGCTTGCGACCTTTTCACTGCCGTCCATACGGCTGACCCGGTAATCCCGGCTGGTAACAATGCCGAGAAGTTTTCCGGTGGCAGTGCCGTCGTGGGTGATGGCCACTGTGGAAAAGCCGTTCTTTTCCTTTAGTGCCAGTACATCGCTCAAGGTATGCTCCGGCGTCAAGTTGGAGGCAGAGACCACGAAGCCTGCTTTATAACCCTTCACCTTTGCCACCATTGCGGCCTGAGATTCGATAGACTGAGAGCCGTAAATAAAGCTGATACCGCCCTCCTTTGCCAATGCAATGGCAAGAGTATCGTTGGATACCGACTGCATAACCGCAGAGGTAAGGGGGATATTCAGGCTGATCGTAGGCTCTTCCACGCCCTTGCGGTACTTGACCAAGGGGGTACGCAGAGAGACATTGCTGGGAACGCAGTCCTCAGAGGTATAACCGGGGATTAAGAGATATTCGCTAAATGTGTGGCTGGGTTCAGAATAATAATATGCCATGGATAATCCTCCCTTATTTGAAATAGTTTACTGCAGATTCAAACATCCGGATGTCATATTCACCGGGAACATTTTTATAAAGCCCTGCGCCGATTCTCTCGCTGTGGCCCATCTTACCAAATACTCTGCCATCGGGAGAGGTGATGCCCTCAATGGCAAAGAGAGAGCCATTGGGATTGAAGGCGGCGTCCATTGTGGGGTTGCCGTTCAGATCCACATACTGGGTGGCGATCTGTCCGTTATTTGCAAGCTGTACTGCCAATTCCTCACTGGCGAAGAATCGTCCTTCACCGTGGGAAATGGGGACATTTACAATATCACCCACATTCATCAGGCTCAGCCAGGGAGATTTTACCGATGCGATCCGGGTACGGACAATGCGGCTCTGGTGGCGGCCGATGGTGTTAAAGGTCAGGGTAGGACAGCTTTCGTCGGTGTCCATAATCTTGCCGTAAGGCACAAGCCCAAGTTTAATCAAGGCTTGGAAGCCGTTGCAGATACCGCACATCAGGCCGTCCCGTTGCTCCAAAAGCGTTGTAACCTGCTCCCGGATAGCGGGATTGCGGAAAAACGCTGTAATGAACTTAGCGGAGCCGTCCGGCTCGTCGCCGCCGGAGAAGCCGCCGGGGATAAAGATCATTTGGCTCTGGGCGATTTCCTCTGCCACCGTCTCCACACTGCGAGCTACATCCGCCGCAGTCAGGTTGCGGATAACGGCAATCTTGGCTTCGCCGCCGGCGGCCATCACTGCCCGGGCAGAGTCAAATTCGCAGTTTGTGCCGGGGAATACGGGAATCAACACCTTGGGCTTGGCGGTTTTGACTACAGGCGCAAGACTGCAAAGCCCATTGTGAGAGAATGTGGGGATTTCCTTATCTGTCTCCACAGTTTTTGTAGGATAGACCTTTTCCAAGGTGGATGTATTCAGGTCGTACAATTCCTTGACGGTTGCCGTATCGCCGTCGATGGTGATTACGGGGTCGGAGGTAGTCTGACCGATCTTCAGTGCGCAGTCAACATCCTCTGTCAGCTCTGCCAGGATAAAGCCCCAGAAGCCGGGCTGATGCCAATCCGCAGTCTTTACCGCACCGTTGGAGGCAAAGCCGATATTGTTACCGAAGGACATTTTCATAACCGCTTCTGCAAGGCCCTTTTCTACTGCCCAAGCGGCACAGACTTTTCCTGCCTTGTGTAGCTTATGGAAGGTCTCCCAAGCGGACTTTTGGCTCTGGGAGGTGTTATCCGAAGGCGCAAACAGGTACACCGGGTGATTTGCTTCCTTAAATTCGGGGGTGAGCACATCTCTTTCATCCACAGGGGCAATGGCAAAGGAAATCAGGGTAGGGGGTACATCTTTATCTAAGAATGTGCCGGACATAGAGTCCTTACCACCGATAGCGGCAGCACCCAGCTCCAACTGGGCATCCAACGCACCCAAGAGGGCCGCAAAGGGCTTGCCCCAACGGGAGGGCTCGGTTTTCAGCCGCTCAAAAAACTCCTGTAAGGTCAGATAAACTTTTTTATAATCGCCGCCGGCAGCTACGATCTTGGCAACGGAGCTGTACACCGCCGCCCGTGCGCCGGTGTAGGGATCTACCGACAGAATATCAGGATCACAGCCCCAAGCAAAGAGGCTACCCTGTGCGGTTTCTTCTCCGGGCAACACAGGCAGCTTTGCCGCCATCGTCTGGGCAGGGGTTGCCTGATTCTTGCCGCCGAAGGGCATTAGCAGACTGCCTGCACCGATGGTAGCGTCAAACCGCTCCACAAGACCGCGCTGGTCGGCAGTTTTCAGGTCTGCGGCCATTTCCCGAAGAGAGCCAAACAAGGGACGGCTCAGAACGGATAGGTCTTTTTCTCCGATCTGCACATCTGCGTGCTTAATAGCGCCGTTGGTGTTGAGGAAATCCCGGGAGAGGTTCGCAATTTCTTTTCCCTTCCAGGTCATCACCATCCGGGCTTCCTGTGTAACCACGGCCACCCGGTAGGCTTCCAGGTTTTCCTTTTCTGCGGCGGTAATGAAGGAATCGGCATCCTGGGCGGCTACCACTACTGCCATCCGTTCCTGGGATTCGGAAATGGCCAGCTCTGTGCCGTCCAGACCCTCGTACTTTTTCCGTACGGCATCCAAGTCGATCCGCAAGCCGTCAGCCAGCTCGCCGATGGCAACAGAAACACCGCCTGCGCCGAAATCGTTACAGCGCTTGATCAGCCTGGTAACCTCGGGATTTCGGAAAAGCCGCTGGATCTTCCGTTCCTCGGGGGCGTTGCCCTTTTGGACTTCGGACGCCATTGTAACAAGGGATTTCATATCGTGGCTCTTAGAAGATCCGGTAGCGCCGCCAATGCCGTCCCGTCCGGTCCGACCGCCCAGCAAAACGATTACATCGCCGGGTGCGGGACACTCTCTGCGAACATTTTTGGCAGGGGCCGCCGCAACAACTGCACCGCACTCCAAACGCTTGGCAATATAGCCTTCGTGGTACAGCTCTGCCACGTGTCCGGTAGCAAGGCCGATCTGGTTACCGTAGGAGGAATAACCTGCGGCGGCTGTCTGACAGAGCTTTCTCTGAGGCAGCTTGCCGGGGAGGGTTTCTTTTAAGGATTTCCGGGGATCGCCTGCGCCGGTAACCCGCATTGCCTGATGGACATAGGCCCTTCCACTCAGGGGATCACGAATACAGCCGCCGATACATGTGGCCGCGCCGCCAAAGGGCTCAATCTCCGTGGGGTGGTTGTGGGTTTCGTTTTTGAACATTAAAAGCCAGTCTTGCGTTTCACCGTTTACCGTTGCGGTAACATGGATGGAACAGGCGTTAATTTCTTCGCTTTCATCCAATTCCGGAAGCAAGCCCCGTTTTTTCAGGGTCTTTGCGCCAATGGTGGCAATGTCCATAAGTGTCTGAGGACGGGCTGCGGCCTTTTCCTCTCCGTAAACCTCCACACGGGCGTTTAAGTACCGCTGATAGGCTTCTTTTACCACGGGATCGTGGATTTGAATATTCTCCAAATGGGTAGAGAAGGTGGTATGACGGCAATGGTCGGACCAGTAAGTATCTACCACCCGGATTTCAGTAATGGTGGGGTCTCGCTTTTCTTCCGTAGCAAAATAGTTTTGCAGGAATTTAAGGTCGTCCAAATCCATAGCAAGGCCCAATTTGTTCAGCAGGGCAGAAAGACCTGTTTCATCCAAAGAAATGAAGCCGTCGATCGTTTCCACAGTCTGGGGGGCATCATATTGGGCCGCCAAAGTCTCCGGCTTGTCCAGCGTTGCCTCCCGGCTTTCTACGGCGTTAATTACGTGCTTTTTAATGGCGGAAACCTCGTTTTCTGTCAAGTTTCCTTCCAAAACATAGACCTTGGCGGTGCGGATGACAGGGCGGTTGCCTTGCGAAATAATCTGAATACATTGGGCGGCAGAGTCTGCCCGCTGGTCATATTGACCGGGCAGGGGCTCTACAGCAAAGACAATCTGCCCCTGAGGCGCATCATAGCTGACAGTATCCACCTGAGGCTCGGAAAAGACCGTATTGACTGCATAGGAAAACAGGCTTTCTTCGATGTTTTCTGCATCGTAGCGGTTCAGTACCCGTACAGAGGTAAGTCCTTCAATTTGCAAAAATGCCCGGATTTCCCGGAAAAGGCTGTTTGCCTCATGGGTCTGTCCGGCTTTCTTTTCTACATAAACGCGATATACCATAGCTTACCTCCTTACTTTTCTGCTTTCAGCGCCCGCTGACCGATATCGCTTCTGCGATAGGCATTTTGGAATATAACACCGTCGGAAAGCCGATAGGCCTCCCGGATGGCTTCTTCCAAGGTGTCTGCCACGGCGGTTGTACCGGTTACCCGACCACCGGATGTAACAAGCACCCCATCTTTCAGCGCCGCACCGGCTACGTAGGTGTGTTTTTCCGCTTCTTCCGTAAAGGTAATGGGATAGCCTTTTTCATAAGCCTCTGGGTAACCCTTGGAAGCAGTAATGACACAGCAGGCGTGTTTTTTAGCAAACCGCACCTCGGTTTCTGAAAGCATCCCGTTGGTAGTGGCCTGCATAACCGTCAGCAGGTCGCTTTCCAGTAGAGGCAGTACCACTTGGGTCTCCGGGTCGCCGAAACGGCAGTTGTATTCAATGACCTTCGGACCGTTGGGCGTCAGCATCAGTCCAAAATACAGGCAACCCTTGAAGGTCCTGCCTTCGTTATTCATTGCGGCAACGGTGGGAAGAAAAATCTTCTCCATACATTCCCTTGCAATATCCTCTGTATAGTAGGGGTTGGGGGCAACGGTGCCCATACCACCGGTGTTAAGACCGGTATCATTGTCGCCGGCGCGCTTGTGGTCCATAGAAGAGACCATCGGCTTTACGGTTTTGCCGTCGGTAAAGGCGAGAACGGAAACCTCCGGGCCTGTGAGAAATTCCTCGATAACCACCGTAGAGCCGGAAGCACCGAATTTGGCATTTGCCATCATATCCGTTACGGCCTCCATCGCTTCCTCCCGGGTGGTGGCGATAATCACGCCTTTGCCCAATGCCAGACCGTCGGCCTTTACCACCGTGGGAATGGGGCAGGTCTTTATGTAGGCAAGGGCCGCTTCCAACTCTGTAAAGATTTCATAAGCAGCGGTGGGAATGCCGTACTTTTTCATCAGGTTTTTGGAAAAGGCCTTACTGCCTTCAATGATGGCGGCGTTTTTCCGAGGACCGAAGCAGGGGATACCCTTTTCCTCCAGTGCATCTACTGCGCCTAAGACTAACGGATCATCCGGGGCGACCACAGCATAGTCAATGCCCTTTTCTACCGCAAAATTTACGATTGCGGGGATGTCCTTTGCCCCGATATTTACGCAGACAGCATCTTTTTCCATACCACCGTTGCCGGGGGTAGCAAAAATTTCTGTAATGGCAGGATTCTTTTTCAGGGCTTTGATGATGGCGTGTTCCCGGCCACCGCCGCCCACAACAAGAATTCTCATAGGACTGCCTCCTTTTTTGTCTATTAGTGGTGGAACAGACGCATACCGGTAAAGGCCATGGCAATGCCCCGGCGGTTACATTCCTCAATAACCAAATCGTCCCGGATAGAGCCGCCGGGCTCGGCAATATATTTGACGCCGGAAGCGGCGGCACGCTTAATGTTGTCGCTGAAGGGGAAGAAGGCGTCAGAGCCCAAAGCCACATTCTGCCGGCTGTTCAGCCATTCCTTTTTGTCCTCTTCGGTCAGACGCTGGGGCTGGGATGTAAAGTAATTCTGCCAAATGCCGTCGGCACAGACATCTTCTTCGTTTCCATTGATATAGCCGTCAATTACATTATCTCGGTTGGGTCTACCTAAATCCTCACGGAAAGGCAGAGACAGAGTTTTGGGATGCTGACGGAGGAACCAGGTATCTGCCTTGCTACCGGCTAACCGGGTACAGTGGATACGGCTCTGCTGACCGGCGCCCACGCCGATGGCCTGGCCGTCTACTGCGTAGCAAACAGAGTTGGACTGGGTGTATTTCAGGGTGATCAGGGCAACAATCAGGTCGATTTTTGCGCTTTCGGGAATGTCTTTATTCTCGGTAACAATATTGGTAAGCAGTTCCCTACCAATTTTGAAGTTATTCCGGCCTTGCTGGAAAGTAATGCCGTAGACTTGCTTATTTTCAGCTTCTGCAGGCACATAGTTTTCGTCAATAGCAACCACATTGTAGCTACCCTTGCGCTTTGTCTTGAGAATTTCCAGCGCTTCCTCGGTATAGCCGGGGGCAATCACGCCGTCGGAAACCTCACGGGCAATGAGCTTGGCAGTCATTGCGTCGCAAACATCGGACAGGGCGACCCAATCGCCAAAGGAGCACATCCGGTCTGTACCACGGGCGCGGGCATAGGCACAGGCGAGGGGATTTTCATCCAAGCCTTCAATATCGTCCACGAAGCAAGCTTTTTTCAGATCTTCGGACAAAGGCTTACCCACAGCGGCGGAGGTGGGGGAGACGTGCTTAAAGGAGGTGGCACAGGCCATACCGGTGGCTTCCTTCAGTTCCTTTACAAGCTGCCAGGAGTTCAGGGCGTCCATAAAGTTAATATAACCGGGACGGCCGTTCATAATAGTGATAGGAAGCTCGCTTCCGTCGTGCATATAGAGTTTAGCAGGCTTTTGGTTGGGGTTACAGCCGTATTTCAGTTCAAATTCCTTCATTTTTTGCTCCTTATTTGTGTTTATTGAGAATTTTTTGTGTGTATGTTCCGGTGGCGAGATCGGTGTAGCGTACAAACAGGGAGATCTTGTTATCCGGATTTAAGTTGTCCCAAAGCATTTGGGTAAAGGCATCCATATCGTCCATTATTGCTACCCGTTCCGGCTCGCCCTGGAAAGTGGGAATGACGGGGTTGCCGTCGCAGACATAGGTGTGGAGGAAATGACCTAAGCCGGGAGTGGCCGGGTATTCCCAGAAGAATCGGGCGCAGGCAGAGCCCTCCGGGTCGGCAGCTTTTAAGATGGACATTTTATAACTGCCGTTATCTGCAAGAAGGCCGGAAATTCTGGGTGTCCAGTTGGGACCGTCGTCCTCAAACATCCGGGTGCGGAGGGCTGCTTCCCAGCTTTCACCCCGGGCAAGATACTGCCAAATGGTGTCCGTCTGATCGCCGTTTGTTACAATCAGGCCACAGCCTGCCTCCCGGACAGGATGGTAGATGATCAGGTGGGGATCTTTCATCAGACTGGGGTCGTGCGCCTCTGTGCGAATACCGTCCGGCTCAGAAACGAAAACACGATTGCGGGAATTGACACTGCGACCCATAATAAAGTAGGCGGCAACGGACTTTGTTCCGTCAGGGGTAATGCCCAAAACGATGCCCCGGCCGGGATATGTATTATACGCAAGCTTTTCGCTGAGTGAGCCTATCTCGTAAACATTCATAGGAATTTCCTTTCTTACTTTGTAAATTGTCTGCTGAGTTTTTCTGCAACTTGGGGGAGCAAAACCCATTCTGCCTGCTCCATTACCCGTTTTTGCAGAATTTCCGGGGTGTCCCCGGGGAGAACTTCTACTGCCTTTTGGGCGATGATCTCGCCACCGTCTACTGTTTCGTTGACGAAATGAACCGTTGCACCGGTGAGCTTGACCCCCCGCTGTAGGGCGGCCTCGTGAACACGCAGACCGTAAAAGCCTTCGCCGCCAAAGGAGGGAAGCAACGACGGATGAATGTTAATGATCCGTCCTGTGTATGCCCGGATAAAGTCCTCGGTTACGATGGACAGGAACCCGGCGAAAATCACAAGGTCAATTTCATACTCCCGGAACAGCCTGTGTGCTTCCTGCTCAAAAGCGGCTTGTCCCATGGCCTTTTTGTGGATCCCAAAGGCGGGAATACCGGCATTTTTTGCCCGTTCCAGGGCATAGGCATCGGGAATGTTGGAAATCACAAGAGAAATCTGTCCGCTGTGTAAAATGCCGCTATTTTGGGCGTCGATCAGTGCTTGTAAATTGGTTCCGCCGCCGGAGACCATCACGGCGATATTCGCCTTAGCCATAATGTTCACCCTTTCAAATAATGGTGATTTTTTCATCGGAAGCAACGATCTTGCCGATGACATAGGCGTCCTCGCCAAAGGAGCGGAGGATCTCCAGCGCCTTTTCCTGCTGAGAAGCGGGAACGACAATGCTCATACCCACACCCATATTAAAGGTGTTATACATATCCCTCTGGGAAATGTTGCCGGTTTTTGCGATCAGGTCAAAAATCGGCAGGACGCGGACAGCGGAACGGTCGATTACCGCGCCCAATCCGTCGGGAATGCTGCGGGGAATGTTTTCGTAGAAGCCGCCGCCGGTAATGTGGGAAATACCCTTTACATCTACTTGGGATAGCAGTGCCAGCACAGGCTTTACATAAATGCGGGTGGGGGTAAGCAGGGTTTCGCCCAAACTTTTTCCTCCCAGTGCTTCCACGGGGGTGTGCAAATCGGCATTTTCAATGTCAAATACCTTTCGCACCAGAGAAAAACCGTTGGAGTGGACACCGGAGGAGGGGAGTGCGATTACCACATCGCCGGCTTCCATTTTGGTGTTATCAACGATTTTTTTCTTATCCACAATACCGGTGCAGTAACCGGCCAAATCGTAATCCTCCAGAGGCATCATACCGGGATGCTCTGCAGTTTCACCGCCGATAAGGGCGCAACCGGACTGGACACAGCCCTCTGCTACGCCACCCACAATGGAAGCGATTTTTTCGGGATAATTTTTGCCACAGGCAATATAGTCCAGGAAAAACAGGGGCTTTGCACCGCAGCAGATAATGTCGTTTGCACACATTGCCACCGCGTCAATGCCGATGGTATCGTGCTTGTCCATCAAAATGGCAAGCTTGACCTTTGTGCCGCAGCCGTCTGTGCCGGAGACCAGTACAGGCTCGGAAATTCCGGTCAGATCCAGTCCGAAGCAACCGCCGAAACCGCCCACATCGTCCAGACATCCTTCGTTTTTGGTGCGGGCGATGTGCTTTTTCATCAGTTCTACAGATTTATAGCCGGCAGTAATGTCTACACCTGCCGCTGCATAGCTTTCCGAATAGCTCTTTTCTGTCATATAAAAACTCCTTACTTTTAACCTTTTCCGTTCCAGCAGTAAGTGCAAAGCTTGCATTTATCAATGCCAATAGCGCCTACCACGCCTTCCACCGTCTGGAATCCCAAAGAGGCAAATTTCATTTTTTCGCAAATTGCCTGGCGCATTTTCTTGCCCCGCTCCGTACTGCCGTCTGCATATTCTTCAATATGCCGGAAGCCCTCTTCGCCCTCCAGCTCCAAAATGGTGCGCCGGGAAATCAAATCCATATCTCCTGTGGAACGGGAGAAATTCAAATACTTACAGCCGTACATAATAGGCGGGCAAGCAGAGCGCATATGCACTTCCTTTGCGCCGTTTTCGTAGAGGAAATCCACCGTCTCCTGAAGCTGGGTGCCACGGACAATGGAATCATCCACAAACAAAAGCCGCTTACCTGCAATCAGCTCATGGACAGGGATTTGCTTCATTTTTGCGATTTTTGCCCGATCGACCTGACGGGCAGGGGTAAAGCTTCTTGCCCAGGTGGGGGTATATTTAATAAATGCTCGGGCGAAGGGTCTGCCGGTACGGTTGGCGTAGCCGATGGCGTGGGGCGTGCCCGAATCCGGCACACCGCCTACATAATCCAACTCCATCGTCCGGCCCTGCTGCATATCCCGTTCGGCAATGGCGGCACCGTTGCGGTAACGCATCGCCTCCACGTTCACGCCTTCGTAGGTAGAGGTAGGATAGCCGTAATAGCTCCACAGAAAGGCGCATACTTTCATTTCTTCACCGGGAGCAGCCAGTTGGGTCATTCCGTCGGGGGTCAATTCTACAATTTCCCCGGGGCCTAACTCGCAAATGTGAGAATATCCCAGCTTTTCATAGGCAAACCGCTCAAAGGAGGCACACCAGCCGTTTTCATCCCGACCGATCTGGACAGGGATGCGGCCCAGTCTGTCTCGGGCGGCAATCAGCTTGCCTTCATCCGTAAGAATGAGGATATTGGCTGTGCCATCAATCACACTTTGGGCATAGGTAATACCCTCAGCAAAGGTGGGCTTGCGGTTAATGAGCGCCGCAACCAACTCGGTGGTATTGACCCGTCCGCCGGTCATAGCGTCAAAATAGCCGCCGCCTGTCAGGCAGGTTTCAATCAAATCATCTGTATTATTGATAATGCCTACGGTGGAAATGGCATAAGTTCCTAAGTGGGAACGGATCAGCATCGGCTGGGGATCGGTATCGCTGATACAGCCGATGGCAGCCGTACCTTGCATTTCTTCAAAAATATGCTCAAACTTTGTGCGGAAGGGGGCATTTTCTATGCTGTGAATCTTTCTTTGCAGACCGATTTTTGCATCATATGCCGCCATACCGCCTCGGCGTGTTCCCAAATGGGAGTGATAGTCTACGCCAAAGAATACATCCGCCATACAGTCGCTTCGGGATGTAATTCCAAAAAAACCGCCCATTTAGTACTCCTTTTTATGCGAAAAACAGCTTGTTAAGGGTCATGGGATCTACATACTTACCGTCCTTGTAGACCCGCATGTTGCCGGATGCGATCTCATCAATGAGCATCACTCTGCCCTGCGCATCGTAGCCGAACTCAAACTTAATATCGTACATATCCAGGCCCTTTTCCTTCAGGTCGTCTGCTACGATCTTGGTAATTGCCTGGGTCATTGCCTTCAAATCGTCGTACTGCTGGGCAGTCATAACGCCCAGATCCACAAGGCCGTCCTTGGTAACCAGAGGATCGCCTTTTTCATCGTTTTTGAAGGTGGTTTCCACATAGGCAGGCAGATCCTGACCCTCGGTGCAGTAGTCGGAGTAGCGGCGGAAGAAAGAGCCTACTGCTTTATACCGGCAGATAACCTCCAAGCCCTTACCAAACACCTTGGCAGGCAAAACTTCCATTGTGGTGTTTGCCAAATCAGCGCTGACATAGTGGGTTAAAATGCCGGCAGCATTGATTTTCTCAAAGAAATAGATGCTCATCCGCAGATTCACATCGCCTACACCCTCAATGGTCAGGCCTACGGCGTTTTCGCCGGGGTCAAACACACCGTCCTTGCCGGTGCAATCGTCCTTGAATTTCAGCAGATAGTTTCCGTTTTCCAATGCGAAAACGTCCTTGGTCTTACCGGTGTAAACAAGCTTTTTTTTCATAATAGCATCCTCTTTCTTAATTATTTATTGAGTTCTGCCTGCAGGGCAGTATCTTTTTCTAAAACCTTTTGGGCATCCTTTTGCCGTTTTTCTGTGAGCTTTTGGGCAAGGGCATCGTCGCTGACTGCCAAAATCTGGGCAGCAAGCAAAGCGGCATTAACGCCTCCGTTAATGGCAACGGTCGCAACAGGGATGCCTGATGGCATCTGTACCGTTGACAGAAGGGCGTCAATGCCGTCTAAATAAGTAGATTTACAGGGGATACCGATGACAGGCAGGATGGTGTTTGCGGCCATTGCGCCTGCCAAGTGGGCCGCCATACCTGCGGCGGCAATAATAACCCCAATGCCGTTTTCACGGGCATTGCGGGCGAAGGCACCCGCTTCCTCGGGGGTGCGGTGGGCGGAGTAGATGTGGCATTCGTAGGGAATGGACAAATTCTCCAATGTATCCATGGCTTTGCGCAGGATCGGCAGATCGCTATCGCTGCCCATCACAATTCCGACTTTTTTCATGCTGTTTCCTCCTTATCGTAGATAGAACAAAAGGGCGCACTTTCACCCATTTTCAGGTTAAGTGCGCCCAGACGGTCGGCTCAAAAATGTGCCCTTACTCCATGTGGTCGTCCACTTATCCGTCAGTCATAAGGGTGTTGCATACGATGGGTTTAATATACCATATTTTATATCGGCCGTCAACTTGAAATCGGTCAACTTTTCAAAAAATACGATTGTAACCAAAAAAATATCATATGAACGGGAAAAATCTGTGAAAAATAAATGTTTTACATTTGCAATGCGATGTTATATAATGGAAAGGTGATGAATGATATTGATTTTTGTTAAAAGCAATGGTATTTTATAAAGGGAAATCCGATTAAAACTTTCTATTAACGGAGGAATGATTATGGAAAACAATATGCGCCCTGAAACAATGCCCCGTATTACCACCAATTCTCTTGCGCAGGCTTTTATTGCGGAGCAGGTGGCGGAAATCCGGGCGCAAGTAGGTAGCAAAAAAGTGCTTTTAGCCCTCTCCGGCGGTGTAGATTCCTCCGTGGTGGCGGCGCTGCTGATTAAAGCTATTGGCAAGCAGCTTGTCTGTGTTCATGTTAACCACGGCCTGATGCGAAAAGGTGAAAGTGAGGATGTGATCCGGGTATTTCGGGAAGGACTGGATGCAAACCTTATTTATGTAGACGCCACGGACCGCTTCCTTGATCTGCTCGCCGGCGTTTCCGATCCCGAGAAAAAGCGCAAGATTATCGGCGGCGAATTTATCAAGGTATTTGACGAGGAGGCCGCCAAGCTCAGCGGAATCGAGTTCTTGGCGCAGGGTACAATTTATCCTGACATTCTGGAATCCATCAAAGCTCAGGAAAGCGGCAAGCCGGTAAAATCTCACCATAATGTAGGCGGTCTGCCTGAGGATATGAAGATGGAGCTGGTAGAGCCCCTTAAATTCTTATATAAAGACGAAGTTCGTGTGGTGGGCGAAGCTCTTGGACTGCCCCACGGAATGGTCTACCGTCAGCCCTTCCCCGGCCCGGGACTGGGTGTCCGCTGCTTAGGCGCCATTACCCGGGATCGCCTGCATGCTCTGCGGGAGGCAGATGCCATTTTGCGGGAGGAGTTTGACAACTGCGGCCTTTCCAAGACCGTCTGGCAGTATTTTATTTCCGTGCCGGATATGAAGAGCGTGGGCGTAAAAGACGGCGCACGCTACGAGGGCTGGCCTGCCATCATCCGGGCGGTCAACACCGTGGACGCAATGGAAGCCTCCATCGAGGAAATCCCCTATGCAGTGCTTCATAAAATCACCCAAAGAATTACCGCAGAAGTCCCCGGTATCAACCGGGTCTTGTACGATCTGACACCCAAGCCCACCGGCACCATCGAGTGGGAATAACTAACAGTGGTTTGACCCTCAAGCAAAAAGTCCGATGTATCAAGGGTTTTTGAACGCAATAAGCCTTCAAAAAAGCTGAAAAACGGCGTTTTGATACCAAATTGATACCAACACCGGACTAATAGAGTAATATATTCGTCCCAAATAGCCCTTGTTTTTCCATGTATGAAGTGGAAGAACAAGGGCTTTTTTTATTGTTTTTTTACTGTAGTCCCACAGTTTTCTCTGTGTCTCTGATACCAAGTGATACCACGAGTGCTTTGCAATTATTCATAAAAAAATCTCCGACATGGGTTGACTTTTACCCCTCTGAAATTCGGAATATGTGAAAGGCTTCGGTCTTTCACTAACTGAACAGGA
>SVKZ01000064.1 GCA_015068165.1 Oscillospiraceae bacterium | reverse complement strand
CAAAAAGTAACCAAAGCCGATGCCCTGCGCCACCCCAACTGGAAAATGGGCGCAAAAATCACCGTGGACTGCGCCACCTTAATGAATAAGGGCTTGGAGGTCATTGAGGCTATGCGCCTTTACGACCTGCCCCTGCATCAGGTGGATGTGCTGATTCACCGGCAGAGTATTGTCCACTCCTTAGTGGAGCTTACTGACGGGGGTGTGATGGCGCAGCTTGGGGCGCCGGATATGCGTTTACCCATTCAGCTTTCTATGACCTATCCCGAAAGAATGGCTTGTGTTGTGCCGGCGCTGGATTTGACCACTTGTGGCGCATTAACCTTTGCCCAACCCGATATGGAAGCTTTTCCCTGTCTTAAACTGGCGCGGGAATGTGCGGAAAAAGGCGGCACAGCCTGTCCTGCCCTTAACGGCGCGAACGAAGAGGCAGTGGCGCTGTTCTTAGAGGACAAAATCGGCTTTTATGACATTTACCGTCTTGTGCAAAAAGCCGTGGAAGAAACCCCCTTTATTCAAAATCCCTCCTTAGAGGAAATTTTGGAAGCAGACCGGCTCGCCCGGGAAATCGTACGCAATCAATTATCTTAAAAGAGGAACATTATGACCATTATATTTGCAATTTTACTGTTTAGTTTTCTGATTTTCATTCACGAGCTTGGACACTTTGTGGTGGCGAAGCTCTCCGGTGTGCAGGTCAATGAATTTGCCCTGTTTATGGGCCCTGCCATTTATAAAAAGCAGGTAGGGGAGACCCTCTACTCTCTGCGCTGCATCCCCATCGGCGGTTACTGCGCGATGGAGGGTGAGGACGAGGACACGGAAAACCCCCGTTCCTTCCAAAAGGCAGCCTGGTGGAAGCGGCTGTGCATTCTGCTTGCCGGCGCGTTTATGAACTTTGTTACAGGTGTGCTGCTCCTTGCCATTGTAACTGCCCCTACCAAGCAGTTTATTGTGCCTGTGATTGCAGAGGCGGAGGCCGGTAATACCATCATATATGAGGACGGCTTGCACGTTGGCGACCGCTTTTTGGAGCTGGACGGAGAAAAAATCTACCTTTCTTCTGACTTTTCCACCATCCTTGCCGTCAATCCCGGCGACTATCACGACATCGTGGTAGAGCGAAACGGTGAAATAATCACTTTTGAAAATTATTTCTTGGAAAAACACGAATTTTTCAACTCTGACGGCACTACCTCTATGCGCTTTGGCTTCTCCTTCGGTGTAGAAGATGCCACTTTTGGGAAAAAGGTGGAATTTGTGGGCAAAAGCACCGTCAATATCGTCCGTACCGTGCGCCTGAGCCTGCAAATGCTCTTTTCCGGTCAGGCAGGTCTTGGGGATATGATGGGACCTGTTGGCATTGTGGGCGTAATGAGCGATACGGCTTCCAACTCCGAAACCGTGCTGGATGCCGTACTGAATCTTCTGTATTTTGGCGGCTTTTTGGGCATTAACTTAGCAATTATGAACCTGCTGCCCATTCCCGCATTGGATGGCGGTCGGGCGCTGTGCCTGATTCTTACCGTAGGCTACGAGAAGATTACAAAGAAAAAGCTCAATCCCAAATATGAGGGTTACCTCCACGGCGTGGGTATGATTTTGCTGCTGGCGCTGATGGGAATTATCCTCTTTAAGGATGTATTTCAGTTATTTGTGGGGTGAATGAAATGACGAGACAAATTCTCGTTGGGTCTGTTCCCATCGGTGGCGGCGCCCCGGTTGCCATCCAGTCTATGCTGAACACCAAGACCACAGATATACAAGGCTCTTTGGCGCAAATAGCAGCGCTTGCAGAGGCGGGCTGCCAAATCGTGCGCCTTGCGGTGCCGGATAAAGCTTCTGCCACCGCCTTTGCAGAGATTTGCAAACGCTCGCCCCTGCCGCTGGTAGCGGATATTCACTTTGATTATAAGCTGGCAATCGCCGCCGCGGAAGGCGGTGCTGCCAAAATCCGCATCAACCCCGGCAATATCGGCGGGGAAGACCGGGTGGAAGCCGCTGTGAAGGTCTGCAAGGAGAAGAAAATTCCCATCCGCATCGGTGTCAACGGCGGCAGCCTGGATAAGGCACTTCTTGAAAAGTACGGTCATCCTACAGCAGAGGCCTTAGTAGAAAGCGCCGTCCAGCACATCGCATTGCTGGAAAAATTTGGCTTTTACGATACCTGCGTATCTATGAAATCCTCCACCGTTCCTACGATGGTGAAAGCCGCCCGGCTGTTCCGGGAAAAATGCGACTATCCGCTGCACATCGGTGTAACGGAAACCGGCCCTGTAAAAATGGGCCTGATCAAGTCCGCTATGGGCATCGGTGCGCTCCTGCTGGACGGTATTGGCGATACCCTCCGGGTAAGCCTGACCGACGACCCAGTAGAAGAAGTCTACGCCGCAAAAGACATCTTAAAAGCCGCAGGCCTGCGGAAAGAGGGGGTCAATATTATCTCCTGTCCCACCTGCGGACGGACAAAAATTGATCTCATCGGCCTTGTGAATCAGGTTGATGCGGCGCTGAAAAACTGCGATAAGCCCATCACCGTGGCGGTTATGGGCTGTATCGTAAACGGCCCGGGAGAAGCCCGGGAAGCAGATATTGGCATTGCCGGCGGCGAGAATAGCGGTATGCTCTTTGAAAAAGGGGAGCAAATCGCAAAGTATCCCTACGACCAGCTTTTGCCTGCG
>SVKZ01000063.1 GCA_015068165.1 Oscillospiraceae bacterium | reverse complement strand
AAGCCGGGAATGACCCGGTGGAAGATCAGACCGTCATAGTAATTATGATCCGCAAGATCAATAAAGTTATACACACTCTGGGGGGCGATTTCGGGGTACAGCTCGCCCTCGATAATGCCGCCGTTTGCCATTGTAATCTTAAATGTAGGATTCATTATTTAGTACCTCTCTTTCATTGCTCGCTCTATCTGACGCTTTGCGTCCTTTTCAGCGGCGCTTTGCCGCTTGTCGTACAGTTTTTTGCCTTTGCACAGACCAATTTTGACTTTCACCAGGCTGCCCTTTAAGTAGACAGACAGGGGAATGATGGAATAGCCGTCTTGCTTGACCTTTCCGTACAGCCGCATAATTTCCCGCTTGTGCATCAGCAGCCTGCGGACACGGCGGGGGTCGGGATTAAAACGGTTACCGTGGTCGTAAGGGGAGATGTGCATTTGGTTGAGAAGAAGCTGACCGTCCTTAATGCCGCACCAGGCGTCTTTTAGGTTCAGCGTTCCCTGACGGATGGATTTGACCTCTGTGCCGCTGAGCTCGATACCGGCCTCAAATTCTTCTTCCACAAAATATTCGTGCCGGGCTTCCCGGTTGGTTGCCATAATTTTAACGCCTTGCTTTTCCAAAGGTCTCACCTCCTGCTCAGGCTAAAATTGATTATATCACAAATGTCAAGATATTATCCGTCAAAAAGAAAACGGGAGAGCTCCTCCACGGTAGAAAAAGAATAGTCGCAGAGCCTGCTCATTTCTTCGTCTACTTCCGGCACATTTAAGCCGTTCCAGCCGGCATAGGCAGTTTTTACCCCTAAAGGCGCGGCCATCTTACAGGAAAGCTTCATATCGTCTACCACCAACAAATCCTCGCAGGAGAGATGATATCGCTTCATAATATCCTGCAGGGGATAGGGGTTGGGCTTTCTCTGCGCCTCCGGCAGTTCACAGCCGTAAATCCTATCCGGGTCAAAACCAATATGGGCGCGATAGTCCCGGAGAATATTATCAACCCGGGAGTGGGATACCACGCAGACAAGACCGCCCTCTGCCTTTTGCCGACGGATTACCTCGCAAATGCCGGGGTAGGGGTCGGGGGTGTGGCCGAGAACATAATCCATCCACATATCGTGTTCCCGGGAAAGCTCCTCTTCGGTGTAACCGAAGCGCATCCGGCATAATTCCACAAAGCCGTAATGATGGCAATCCCGTACATAATCCTCAAAAGAGATGGTCTGCCCAGGTCTAAAAATATTCAGCCCGTAAAGGAAAAAAGGGTAGCTCATGGTTTTCATACTTTGCACGACTGTATCGTCGTGGTCAAGCACAAGGCATTTGTATTTCAGCAAAGCAATTCACCTCTTTTTTAGTATAGCAAATTCCGCCCCTGTCCGCAACCGGAAATTTCCACTTGATAAATACGAACAAATGTACTATAATAACGGTAAAAGGAGGTGAAGCGGGTGAAAACAGAACAAAATCCCATCGATGTGATTGCAATGTGCAGTGCCAACGGCGATATTCGCCCTCTTCGCCTGCGACTTGAGGATGAGAGCCATCAGCTTCTTCGGGTGGATATTGCGGAGATCATTAACTGCCGGGAGATCTGTTATGCAGGGATTGAGGCAAAATTATTTCTTTGCCGGGCCGAAGTGGAGGAGAAGAACTGGCTTTTTGAGCTGAAATATACGATCCGAAGCCATCGGTGGAGCTTTGTAAGGATGGTGTGCCGATGAAAACGGTTATTTTTCACGTGGATGTCAACAGCGCCTTTTTATCCTGGTCGGCGGTCTATCGCCTACGGGTGCTGGGAGAGAAACAGGATTTGCGGGAAATTCCGGCGGTGGTCGGCGGTCAAAAAGAATCCCGGCACGGTATCGTTCTGGCGCGAAGCCAGCCTGCGAAGAAATTAGGAATTAAAACAGGCGAACCGGTATTTATGGCGTTGCAAAAATTCCCGGATCTGGTAATCGAGCCGCCTAACTATGAGCTGTATGTGGAGGCTTCCCGGCATTTTGTGGAGGTACTGCGCCGTTTTAGCCCCAATGTGGAGCAGTATTCCATTGACGAAGCCTGGGTAGATATGACCGGCACACAGCGGCTGTTTGGACCGCCTCGCTTGGCGGCGGAAAAAATGCGGGAGACCATTTATAATGAACTGGGCTTTACCGTTAATGTGGGTATTTCCACCAATAAGCTCCTTTCCAAAATGGCGGGGGATTTTGAAAAGCCCAACAAGGTCCATACTCTGTATCCGGAGGAAATAGAGGAGAAAATGTGGCCCTTGCCTGTGCGGGATCTGTTTTTAGTAGGTGCGGCCACGGAAAAGAAGCTGAAACGGCTGGGCATCCATACCATTGGAGACCTTGCCCGGGCAGATGTAAAATTCCTAAAAAGCCGGTTTGGAAAGCCGGGGGAGACGCTGTGGCATTTTGCCAACGGACGCAATACCGATGCGGTAAACCCGGTGGCACCTGTCAATAAGGGCTACGGAAACGCCGTTACCACGGCACAGGATGTGGTCAGTCGGGAAGCAGGACGGCAGGTGCTGCTGAGCCTATGTGAGACCGTGGCTGCCCGGCTGCGGAAGGACGAGCAGTGGGGCAGTTGTGTGTCTGTCCATTTCCGGACGGCAGATTTTGGCCACTATTCCCACCAAGCCCAGCTTCCCGGCGCAACCAATATCACCCGGGAAATATTTTTAGCCGCCTGCCGGCTTTT
>SVKZ01000002.1 GCA_015068165.1 Oscillospiraceae bacterium | reverse complement strand
CCATATCCAGCCCATATGCAAAATTCGCTTCTACACCCTGAATCAGGGAAGCGATATAAGCCTGTCCGCTGCCGATCCACTCTTCCTTAAAGAAGGGGTTTTCTGCATACTGAACCTTATAGTCAATATGGCTCTTTTCCGTATATTCAATATAATAGGTCTGGTTCATTCGGTCGTAAATCAGGAAAGAACCGAGAGCCAGCACAGCCACCAGCCCCAGGGCAATGGCCTGGATAATTGTCCAGCGTTTTCGGTTTTTCTTATATTCTCGTCGCTTTTTAATTTCAAGCTCAGACATTCACCCATCTCCTCTCTATCTTGCAAATAAACTGCGCAGCCACAAAGTAGGAAAACCAAGATAAGGCAGCTTGTAATTTACAAGACCCACGATATCCCCTTCCAGCCGGAAGCCGGCATCGGTATCTTCGTTGGCATCGCCCTTTGTGTAGTAGCGCGTAACTTCGTTAATAATTTTTATATCTGCGATCCTATGGACAACCATACGACCGTTTTCTTCGTAGACAATCACCTGTCCCTCCCGGAGGAACTGGTCTTCATATTTTTCAAATATGGCTACATCGCCTTTGTTCAGCTCACCGGTCATAGACTCGGTGGCAATCACCAAAGCGCCGTAGGAAAACTGATTGGAGATCAGCATTACCGTGCCGATCATAATCATAACTACAACCGCAGTCAGAACCTTGGAAAGCGCCCGTCTGAACAGGCTCTTTTGCCCAAGGGCATAGCGTTTTTTCCGCTCATACAGAGCGTCAATAAAGAAATAAATAAGAATTGGCAGAAACAGATTCACAAGTGCCAAAATGCCATCGGAAATGGCAGAGCCGTAGGGAATGAGATAAAATACCCATACCGTTAACGCTCTGTAGATAATATTCGGCAGGAAGCCGTAACGTACCGTTAAGTAGTTAAAAAGCAGGTTATAAAGCAGACCGGGGAAAAACCGCAGTGCCACCATATCCATAAAGCTTGCAAAGCTATGAATATCTGCAAAGCCGCCTTGAATCAGAAGCTCCGCCGCAAGGCAAATAAAGTAAGCAAATACCTTTCCCGCTTTGCCGTGCTGAACGCACAAAACGTGCCGCAGGATCTCTGCGCCTGCGATAATGCCGGCAATAGGCAAAATATACCGGATAATCACCTGCCACCGCAAGCCGTAGCTTGTTCGGACAAAGCCAAACATCACGGCAGACAGAAAGTAGAGCACTACATACATAAGTCCCATTACGGAAATAAGCATCCGAACGGTTTTTGTGTGAATAGAAAGGGCATTCCGCTTTTTTAAGCCAAGCCAGCAAACCGCCGCCCCCGGCAGCAGAAGAATCGCCGCAAGAATTCTTCCGCTGCCAGCGGGAGCAAATAACGCGATCAGAAGGGCGGCAAGGAGGATACCGGAAATTATGTACAATCTCTTTTTATCGGTAGTCATTGCCGCCCTCCTTCCTTTATTTATGTAATATAACTATCGCTTTTCTTAGTTTGCAACAGCGTTCAGCTCAATAACAAAAGAAGCATCCAATGTATCGGTAATCTGATCATCAAGAGAAACCTTTACAGTTACATCTGCATAACCGCCAGCAACGATTGTTGTCGTCTGTGTTCCTACTGTTCCGAAGTAGTAATCGAGACTAACAGCACCAGCGCCAGTGTTTGTGGGATCGTTGGAATTATAGATAGACTTCAGCGAAATCTCGGCATCAAGTGTGCTATCATTCTGAATTCTGTAAATGATTTCCTTGCTTTCACCAGTTGCCTTAATTCCGGTGATGGTGAACTGTGCTTTATCATTGTTGTTGGTGTTAATATTAGCGGTATAGCCCAGATTATCACCTGCAACAACGCCACCAGTCTTAATCGCTCCAGATACCACAACTCCCGAGAAATAAATATCTTCGTTGAATTCTTCTTCGGCGGCTTCCTTTGTTACCTTGATAGAACCGGTAATGTCCAGCACATTGGTAACAGCAGCGTAACCTACGCCCAGCAGCATAGCTGCAACCAGCAGAAATGCCACTACTACAGTTTTTCTGTTCTTCATTTATTTTTCTTCCTTTCCTAATAGTTGTTTTTTTGCATATAAGGCTTTGCGGCATAGTGCGCCTTATATAATGTACAGTTGTACAGTGTAATGATAGCATATACCTCTCCGCTTTTCAATACCTTGGGCTAAAATTTTTTCAGCCTGCTTTTATTTTTTTCTACTTTTTTCGTCTTAAAAACAAGCTGATCGGTGTGTATGCAGGGGCGATCATTGACCGCCCCTGCATATTCTCTCACCATTCCTATCTCCCCGTAGGGGACGATGCCCACATCGTCCCGCGGGTGGCTGATAGCCGCCCCTACATTTCTATCGTTCCTTACTGTTGGGACACCCCTCCCGGGGTGTCCGCCGCACAAAAAAGGACACCTCAGGAGAGGTTTCCCTACATTTTCTAATTCAGCTGCCAAATGCCGTAATTGAGGTAGGCTGCAAACGCAAGCCACAAAATATAAGGAATTTGCAAGAGCGCCGCTATTTTATCTCTTTGCCAGAAGCAAAGGGTCATCCATATGACAAGACCCAGCAAAACCAGCAGCCACAAAAGGGCAAAACCGTAGGCCGCCGCATTGAAGAAAATAAGACTCCAGAAGAAATTAAAAGTAAGCTGCACCACATACAAATTTAAGCACCGGTTTTTCCCAATCTCTGCCCCGCTTAAATAGATCCGGGCTGCTCCAATCCCCATCAGGATATACAAAACCGACCAGACAATGGGGAACAGAATCATAGGCGGCGACAGGGGTGGCTGCACCACCGTCTCCTCAAAGTCCTGCATTCCGTTTCGGCTTAAAAAGCCCGATAATGCCCCGATAAATAGGGTTATCCCCACAAAAAGTGCATATGTTTTCCAATTCTTTTTCAGCATTTTTATCCCCCCTGAAAGCCTATGCTTCCAATTTTCCGTCCATTCCAAAAAACATTCTCCTTTCTCCCTTTCGGCATTTTTCACAGCCATTTTGCATTTTTTACATAGGTCCGTTGTTCTATCTTCCAGATTTTGTATAATTTAACCAAAAATTTTCTACAAAGTTATGGATTTTGCCCCTTTCCTAATTGACAAAAATATGATATGTTAATAATAGAATTTTATACGGGGGAGTTTGCTTTGCAACCAAACCCGTAAATATGCAATATAAGGAGTTATCGCTATGTTTGTAAACAAAAAGCGCTGTGTGGCTATGCTCTTAGCCGGTGGACAGGGCAGTCGCCTGAAGGTCCTCACCGAGAACACCGCAAAGCCTGCCGTTCCTTTTGGCGGCAAGTACCGCATTATCGACTTTCCCCTCTCCAACTGTGTCAACTCCGGAATTGATACGGTGGGTATTCTCACCCAGTATCAGCCTTTGGAGCTGAACGAATACATCGGCAACGGTCAGCCCTGGGGTCTGAACAAATCCCATTGCTGTGCCCAGGTTCTGCCCCCCTATGCCCAGAGCAAAAAGTCCGAGTGGTATAAGGGCACAGCCAACGCCATTTATCAGAACTTAGCCTTTATCTCCCGGTTTAATCCTGAGTATGTACTGATTCTCTCCGGCGACCATATTTATAAAATGGACTACGCCGCTATGATCAACTTTCACGAAAAGACCGGCGCGGACTGCACCATTGCTGTCCGGGATGTGCCTATGGAAGAGGCAAGCCGTTTTGGTATTATGAACACCCATCCCGACGGCACGATTTACGAGTTTGAGGAAAAGCCCAAGGTCCCCAAATCCACCAACGCCTCTATGGGCATTTACGTTTTTAAGTGGTCCATTCTCCGGGATTACCTCACCGCTGACGAAAATGACCCCAACTCCGACAACGACTTTGGTAAGAACATCATCCCCAACCTCTTAAACGATGGTCGCAAGCTGATGGCTTATGGCTTTGAGGGCTACTGGAAGGATGTGGGTACTATTGACTCCCTGTGGGAGGCCAATATGGAGCTTTTGGGTAAGAATCCCGAATTTGACATCCGCGGTACGGGCCGCAACAAGATTTACGCCCGTAACAGTGCTATGCCGTCCAGCTATGTTGACGCAAAAGCAAAAACCGTCAACTGCTTTATTGCAGAAGGCTCTGAGATTTTCGGCTCTGTGAAAAACAGCATTGTTTCTGTAGGCTGTTACATTGGCGAGGGCGCAACGGTAGAAAATTCCGTACTGATGCCCGGTACTGTCATTGAGGCCGGCGCGATCGTACGCCACGCCATCTTGGGTGAAAACAGCCGGGTCTGCGCCAATGCCGTTGTTGGCGGCACTTTCGCAGAAGGTGAAAAGAAAGAAATCTCTGTTACCCAAAAGAACGCCACCGTACCGGCAAACAGCGTGCTGTTCCCCGGTGAAATGCTGTAAGGGAGGAACGAATTATGAATTTAATGGGTATTATTTTCGCTAATATTTACGACAGCTCCCTGGGTGAACTGACCAACAAGCGCACAATGGCTTCCCTGCCCTACGGCGGCCGTTACCGCCAGATCGACTTTGCCCTTTCCAATATGACTGCTTGCGGCATCCGCCACATCGGCATCATCTCCCGGTATAATTACCAGTCCCTGATGAACCACATCGGCTCCGGTGAGGAGTGGGACCTGGAAATGCAGGAAGGCGGTCTGGAATTCCTCACCCCCTACGCCAGCGGTACTTCCAGCAGCTTTAAGGGCAAGCTGGACGCACTGAACAGCGCTATGGACTTTTTGGAGTTCGGCGAAGAGGAATATGTGATTTTGGCCGACCCCGGTATGGTCTACAATATTGATCTGAAGGCCGTTGTGGAAGCCCACATTGCCAGTGGCAAGGACATTACCGTTGTAACGAAGCCCGGTGTAGCCAACGGCAAAAAGCGGCTGGATATGGCGATCACCGTAAAGGACGGTGCAATCACCGATATGGCAGTGGACTACGAAGCACCTGAGGGCTATCTTGCCTCTATCGGTCTGTTTGTCATTTCCAAGGACCTACTGATTCACGAGGTAAAAGAGTCCGTCGCCCGGAATCTGTATCGGTTCGAGCGTGATTTTGTTCTCCGTCAGTACTTGGCAGGCAATCTGTCCGTGAATATTTACACCTATGACGGCATTGTGCTGTTCACCGAGTCCACAGAAGAATATTACAAGGCCAACCTGGCAACCATCGACCCGGATATCCGCAAGGGTCTGTTCCGGGGCGCACACCCCATTTACACCAAGGTCCGGGACCAAGTTCCCAGCTACTATGGAGAGGGTTGCAATCTGGAGGACTGCACATTAGCTGACGGCTGTATGCTGGAAGGCACTGTACGCAACAGTGTGCTGTTCCGCCATGTCAATGTGGGCGCAGGGGCTGTCATTGAGGACAGCGTGATTATGAATGACACCGTTGTGGGCGAAAATGCCTACTTAAAGTGCGTCATTTTGGACAAGGATGTTGTGGTAAGCCCCGGCGCCCGGCTGGTAGGTACACCCACCAATCCTGTTATCCTGAAGCGGGGTGAAACCGTATGAGGATCGCCATTGCCGCATCGGAAGGCGCGCCTTATATCAAATCCGGCGGTTTGGGAGATGTGATGGAGGCGCTTCCCAGCGCCCTGTCCCGTATTCCCGGCAATGAAGTTGCCCTGTTTTTGCCCTATTACGGAAAAATTCGCAACAATCCTGCCTATAAGACGGAATTGGTTGCCCAGTTTTCCGTCTCCCTGGGCTGGCGGCAGCAATATGCCGGCATTCTCCGTCTTTTGGACCGAACCGATGGCGTACAGGTTTATTTTATCGATAGTCTCTACTACTTTGGCAATCGGAACGGCGCAATTTACGGCGACTTTGATGACGGCGAGCGTTTCGCATTCTTCTCCAAGGCCTGTTTGGACGCCATGGTCTCTATGGCTTTCATTCCCGATGTGATCCAGTGTAACGACTGGCAGACCGCCGCGCTTCCTGTCTTTTTGTCCGCCCAGTATTCCCCCCTGTTCCCCGGCACCAAATGTCTTTTCACCATCCACAACATTGAGTATCAGGGTTGGGCGGACGGGCCGTTCTTTGACGATGTACTGGCTCTGCCGGAAGGCTACCGGGGTATGCTGGATATGAACGGCGCCATCAATATGATGAAGGGTGCCATTGAAACTGCCCATATGGTTTCCACCGTGTCGGAAAGCTACGCCAAGGAGCTGATGTACCCCTACTATGCCCACGGCCTTGACGGGGTCATCGCAAATGCAGGCTGGAAGCTTACCGGCATCACCAACGGCATTGACACGAACACCTTTAATCCTGCCACCGACCCGGCGCTCCCCGCCCACTACACCAAAACCACCCTGAAGAAAGGCAAAGCGCTCTGCAAGGCCGCTCTTCAGGAAGAGGTGGGTCTGCCCCAGAAAGCAGACACGCCCCTGCTGGTTATGGTTACCCGGCTGGTAGGCCATAAGGGCTTAGACCTGCTTTGCTATGCCATTGAGGATTTGCTGGCAAACGAGGACTTCCAGCTTCTGATTTTGGGTACAGGCGAAAAGAAATTTGAGGATTTCTTCCTTAATCTTGCCGCCAAATACCCGGATCGGGTATCTGCCAAGATCACCTTCAGTTTAGGCTTGGCTTCCCGGATCTATGCCGGCGGCGACATCTATCTGATGCCCTCCAAGAGCGAGCCCTGCGGTCTGAGCCAAATGAACGCTATGCGTTACGGCACTGTGCCTGTGGTTCACGCCACCGGCGGTTTGCGGGATACGGTTTCCGGTGTGGACGAAAACGGCAAGGGTGGCTTAGGCTTTACCTTCCAGAGCTACAACGGCGACGATTTCCGTCAGGCGGTTGTAAATTGCCTGAATCTCTATCACAACCAGCCCACCGCTTTCCGGGCGCTGCAAAAATTAGATATGTCCCAGGATTTCAGCTGGGACAAGCCGGCACAGCGGTATATGAACCTATTCACCTCTATGTGTAACGGTTAATTTCGATTGGAAGCGTGCTATGCACGCTTCCAATCTTTCAAAATTCCCTTTTGGAGCTTGGTATGCGTATTTTATTTGACTCACAAAAAGAATGCTTTAAGGCCCCCTTCGGTACGTTAACACCGGGGGAAAATTGCACTTTGCATATCTACATCCCCACATCTGTTCCTACCACCTACGCAGAATGTGTATTCTGCCGAGAAAACGGGCAGGAGGCTTTCTCCGTGCCGATGGTGTTTTCCCACAGGGACGGTCTTTATAACATTTTCCGAGGCGCGTTTTCTTTCGGGGAGACCGGGCTTTTCTTTTATCATTTCCGGATTCACAAGGAATGCGGCAGCTTCCGCCTGTTTAAGCAGGGGCACAACACCAATATGGAAGCGGGCGACTGCTGGCAGGTAAGCTGTATCCCTGCGGATTTTACCACGCCCCAGTGGGCAAAAGGCGCTGTGATTTATCAGGTATTTCCCGACCGTTTCTGCAAATCCGGTGAATGTGATCTAACCGAAAAGCTGACCCCCTATGTGCTCCATAAAAACTGGGACGAGGATGTTTATTGGCAGCCGGACGAAATGGGCCGGGTGCTGAATAATGACTTTTTTGGGGGCAATTTCCGGGGAATTACCGAAAAAATGGATTATATTGCCTCTTTGGGCGTAAATATACTGTATCTCAATCCCATCAGCAAAAGTTTTAGTAGCCACCGTTATGACACCGGCGACTATAAAACCCCCGACCCCATGCTGGGAACGGAAAGGGATTTTTCAGCTCTGTGTGATGCGGCGCACAGCCGTGGCATCCGGGTGGTTTTGGACGGTGTATTCTCTCACACCGGCGCAAACAGCTTGTATTTTGACCGGATAGGCGCATTTGGGGGTAACGGTGCTTATTGCCGCAAGGACTCCCCCTATTATTCCTGGTATCAGTTTTACAATTACCCCAATAGTTATAAAAGCTGGTGGGGTTTTGACACCTTACCTACCGTGAACAAAAACGACCCCGGATTCATTGACTACATCATCGATAGCGAAAATTCTGTGGTTGCCCACTGGCTGAAGCTGGGCGCTGACGGCTTCCGGCTGGATGTGGTGGACGAACTGCCGGACAGCTTTGTTCTCAGGCTTAAAAACCGTATCCGCCAGCTAAAGCCAGATACCCTGCTTATCGGCGAGGTTTGGGAGGATGCCTCCAACAAGATCGCCTACGATACCCGGCGGCGGTATTTTGTGGACGGAGAACTGGATAGCTGTATGAATTACCCCTTCCGTACCGCAATTTTAGATTTTATGCGGGGTATTGACGATGGCGACCAGTTCCGGGAACGGATTATGACCGTACTGGAAAATTATCCCCCGCAGGTCATTTTCTGCAATATGAATATGCTTGGCACCCACGATACCCCCCGCATCTTAACCGCCTTGGTGGACAGTTTTCAGGGAAGCCGGGAAGAAATGGCACGCCGCCGTCTCACCCCCAACCAGCGGCGTCTTGCAGAGGAACGGCTGGAAATGGCCGCATTTTTGCAGTTTATGCTCCCCGGTGCACCCAGTATTTATTACGGCGACGAGGCCGGGATGGAGGGTGGAAAAGACCCCTTTAACCGCCGCCCCTACCCTTGGGGCAAGGAAAACGCCCTTTTGGTTGCTTATTTCCGCCAGCTTGGGGCCCTTCGGGCAAAGGAAGATGCCCTGCGAGTCGGCAAAACGGAATTTTGCTATGCCGCCGACGGACTTTTGCATTTCACAAGAACCACCGCAAATGGCAAGCTCCACATCTATGTAAACCGCAGCTGCGACCCTTGGGAGATTGCCCCCAACCGTGTTTTGTTTGGCAGTCGCATTATTGCCCAAGGACCGAGCCTGCTGCGGCTTGCGCCTATGGGACTTTGCGTTACGAAAGAGAAATAAAATGGAAAAAGAGTACTTTTTATCCGGCTATTGCCGGACAAACGACCAAAGCCGCACCGTCAGCGCAGAATTTGAAAATGGTAAGCTGACCTTTACGGACTGCCATTACCCTGATTGCCCTTACATTGACCGCTGTACCGTAGCAGGACAACTAAAAGATTTAGAAAAGAGAGAAGCAGAGAATGTTTAACGGCTATTCACCGGAGACGGTGGATTTCCTTTGGGGAATCCGAATGAACAACAACCGGGAGTGGTTTTCCGCTCACAAAAAGGACTATGTTACCTACCTGTACGAGCCTACCAAGGAATTGGGAAAGCACCTGTTTACCCTTTTTTTGGATAAGCCCGGCAATTTACTGAAGGTCAGCCGCATTTACCGGGATGCCCGGATGCACCACCCCCTACCCTATAAGGAGAGTCTCTGGATCTGCATTCGCCAGGATGTGGAGTGGTGGGCAGAAAACCCCTGCCTGTTTTTTGAGATCACCCCCGACGGTATTTCCTATGGCTTTGTCTATTGGCGGCCCCGTCCTTCCACAATGGAGGAAATCCGCCGACACATCGCCGCCCATCCTAAAAAATTCCAAAAGCTGATCCGGGAGACAGAGCAAAAAACAGGGATGCCCGTTACCGCCGAGCCGTATAAAAAGCCCAAGCCCACAGACGATCCGGCACTGCTTCCCTATTTCTCCTGGAAAGGAAACATCTCCTGCGTCCGTAATCTGGAATTTTCCCCGGACACCTTTGAACCCGCCCTTGCAGATGAGGTCGCATGCTTTTTGGAGAATCTGATTCCCCTTTATGAGTATTTCAATCAGTTCTGCATATAAAACTACGGGACACCGTCAAAAAAGACGGTGTCCCGTAAAAAAATATGTTTCCTTTTGCCGCAAATTGTGGTAAAGTAAGAGTGAAGGTCTATCCACAAAAACAAAGGAGGAGAAACCTATGAAAAATACGGTTTTCAAGGGCATTGCCACAGCGATGGTTACCCCTATGACCTCTCAGGGCGTAGACTATGACACCCTCGCCCGGTTAATCGACTTCCAAATTGAAAACGGCATCAACGCCCTTGTTCCCACCGGCACCACCGGCGAAAGCGCCACCCTTTCTCCCGAAGAACGGAAGGAAGTCATCCGCTTTACCCTTCGCCGGGTAGACGGTCGTGTGCCTGTCATCGCCGGCACAGGCACCAATGATACCCGCTTTGTTCTGGACTTTACCCGCTTTGCCTGCGATAACGGCGCAGATGCGGTTTTGATTGTAACGCCTTACTACAACAAATCCACCCAGGGCGGTCTTATCGCCCACTATACTGCGGCGGCAGATATTTCCGAAAAGCCGGTCATCCTTTACAATGTCCCCTCCCGGACAGGCTGTAACATTCTGCCGGAGACCGTGTCCGTCCTGGCAGACCATCCTAAAATCTGCGGCATTAAGGAAGCCAGTGGAAATATGGCGCAGGTAATGGAATTATTCGCCACCTGCGGCGACCGGATCGACATTTATTCCGGTGAGGACGGTCTGATTCAGCCGATGATGGCCATGGGCGGTATGGGCTGTATCAGCGTCATATCCAACATTATGCCCAAAGAGACCGTGGCGCTGGCGGATATGATGTTCCGCGGGGATTATAAGAATGCAGCCCGGCTGCAATGCAAGCTGCTGCCACTCATTCATTCCCTGTTCTCCGAAGTCAACCCCATTCCTGTGAAGGCTGCCCTTTCGGAAATGGGCTTTGGAGAAAACTATGTGCGTCTGCCTTTGGTGCCGATGACACAAGCCAATAAAGAGATTTTATTCTCCCGTATGCGGGAACTGGGGGTATTGAGATGAGAGCGATTATTTGCGGCGCAAACGGCGCTATGGGTAAGCTGATTCGGGATATTTTAGGGGACGAGGCCATCGGTCTTGTGAGCTTAGACGGCGAAAACGGTGTTCCCAAAACTTTTGAAGAATTGGGCAAGCTGCAAGGCGATGTGATTATTGATTTTTCCCACCACAGCGCCGTGGCGGATGTCCTTACCTATGCAAAAGAAACCGGCTTTGCCGCTGTGATTGGCACAACCGGACACACACCGGAAGAAAAACAGCTGATTTTTGATGCTGCCAAGGAAATTCCCGTATTTTACTCCGGCAATATGAGCCTGGGGATTGCGGTTCTCTGCAAAGTGGCAAAGCAGGCTGCTTCCTTCTTCCCCGATGCGGATATTGAAATCGTAGAAACCCACCACAACCGAAAGGTGGACGCTCCCAGCGGCACAGCACTGATGCTGTTTAACGCCGTAAAGGAAGCCCGACCCGAAGCAGTAGCCCATTGCGGCCGTACCGGAGAGGGCAAACGGACAAAAGAGGAAATCGGCATCCATTCCCTGCGGATGGGTGGCGTTGTGGGTGTCCACGAGGTTCACATTTGCACGCCCAGTCAAACTCTGACTCTCCGCCATCAGGCAGAGACAAGGGGAATGCTTGCCGACGGCGCGGTAGATGCCGCCCGGTTTATGGTAGGAAAACAACCCGGTCTTTACAATATGGAAAACCTTCTTTCCGAAGCAAAGTAAAAGAATTACCCGTGCCAAAACCTTCCCCTTTGGGGAGGGTATAGACGAAAACCGCACCACGGATTTTCCGTGGTGCGGTTGCTACTTTATAGGTACAGGAAGAAGAACAAAATCTTGAAAAGATCCTGGAAGAATTTGACAATCGCCTCAAAGAAACCAAGGGTCTCTTCTCCCTCTGGGTCGGTGGGGTCAGTAGGTTCCGAAGGCGCTACATAGTCAGGGTCGCTTTCACCGCAGACGGTGCAAATGCCGTCTGCAAAGGTATGCTGGGTGCTTTTTGCGATTTCTTCGGTATAGCTATCACCGCAGACAGTGCAGGTAAAGGTCTTAACACCGGCTTCCTTACAAGTGGGAGCTGTGGTTTCTACGCCAGCATCATAGCTGTGTGTCGCCAGCTTTGCGATTTCCTCGGTATAGCTGTCGCCGCAGACTGTGCAGGTAAAGGTCTTAATGCCTGCTTCCTTGCAGGTAGGAGCTTTGGTTTCCACGCCCGCATCATAGCTGTGGGTTGCCAGCTTTGCGATTTCCTCGGTATAGCTGTCGCCGCAGACGGTACAAGTAAAGGTCTTAATGCCGGCCTCCTTACAGGTGGGAGCTGTGGTTTCCACGCCCGCATCCCAGTAATGGGTAGGGCTTACATAATCGTGGATAACCTCGGCATCGCCAAACACCCAATAGCCATATATCGTTTCCCAATCTGCCTCAGAGCCTTTGTGATAAACCGTTTTAATGTTATTGCATTTATAGAATGCATCACTTGCAATCTGGAGCATTCCCTTAGGAATGGTAACTTCTTCTAATTCTTCAAGGCTGTAGAAAGCATGCTTATTAATTTGGGTAACCCCATTGGGGATTACGACTTTCGTTGCCAATTCGCCATTGACATACAACTTAGCTGCACTGCTGCAAGCAAAAGGACTGCCCATAGTATCTGTATAAGTTACTTGGCACCAAGCAGCAACATCATAAATATCTACCTTTTCCAGTTTTGTACAGCCACCAAAGGCAAACCCGATGGTGTTTATACTGCCCGGAAATGTAATGCTGGTTAAGTTATTCGCATCGTGGAATGCATAGCCTTCAATGGTGGTTAAGTCTTTAGGGAATGTAACGCTTACCAAACAATCGCAGTTATGGAATGTATTTTCTTTGATGACGGTTATACCCTCGGGGATTACAATGTCTGTTGCCAATACGCCGTTAATGTATAGATTTTTTGCCAAACGGACGGGATTGGCATAGGCATTTTCAAAGCTTATCCGGCACCAAGCACCCAAATCGGTAATATATACGCCATCATTCTTCAGGCTGGAACAGCCCTCAAACGCATTGGCGCCAATGCTGGTTACGCTGGCGGGGATGGTAATGCTGGTGAGACTGCTGCAGTAGTAGAATGTCTCTTTACCAATGCTGGGTACACCTTCCGGGATGGTAACACTCACCAAGCTATCGCAGCTGTAGAATGCGCCTTCTCCAATACTGGTTACGCTGGTAGGAATGGTAATGTTTGTCAGGTTGTTGCAGTCGTAGAAAGCTTCTTTTGGGATGCTGGTTGCGCCTTCTTCGATAACTACAGTTTTAATATTACTATTGTAGTCCCACTGTGAAACGGCCTTTATCTCACCTGTGCCGGAGATGGTAAGTAATCCCGTATCATCCAATGTCCAAGTCAAATTATCGCCGCAGATGCCACGACCTATCAGGGTAGCCTCCGCTTGGGCTTCTGTGGGGAAGCAGAAAATGACTGCGGCAAGCAGACACAGCCCTAACAAAACGGATAGTAAATTTCTCTTCTTCATTTCCATTCCTCCTGAAAGTTAAGTAGTTTCCATATTACTACATTTGCTTGCATTTTGCAATACTTGTAAAATCTACCTCACTACAAATAAAAACCCGGTCAGAAACCTGACCGGGTTTTATGTTCCATATTACAGGTAAGCCTTGATGCCTTCGGATGCCAGAGCTGCATCGTCGGACACAGTGATGGTGATATCCATAAAGTTTGCCTCGGCAAACTGAGCGCACCAGAGGATAAACTCCTCGCCGGCTGCCCGATCGGCACCGATGGTCTTATACAGGTTGTCGATGTACACATTGGTAATATCGTAATTGCCTGCGTGCAGACCGCTGAGCAAACCCTTCAGCATATCAGGATTGCTGATGCCGTATTCCTTGGAGTCAACCAGGCGGACTTTGTGGGGCAAGTCGTAGGTCAACTTCTGACCGTACTCAATGCAAACCACATCGCCGTGTGCGCTGGCAACAGCCTCACGAATGGAATCGATCATCTTCTTGGTCTTGCCGGAACCCTTCAGGCCCATAATAACGTGAATCATAGGAAACTCCTCCTTTGCTTGCAGCATTTCTTGCTGTATATAGATTTTAACAGTTTTCCCCGCTTATTGCAAGGGGCAATCCGCAAATTTACAAAATATTTTTACGCTTCGTAGCCGGGTTTGCCCAAAAGACGGAACATATTGCGCTTATAGAACTCCACACCGGGCTGATTGAAGGGGTTAACACCCAGAGTATAGGCGGAAACGCCGCAGGCAAGCTCGAAGAAATAGAACATTTCACCCAGCTTTGCCGCATTGAGCTGCCCCATATCCATTGTGATAACAGGGACATCGCCGTCTACGTGGGCTGCCAGGGTGCCCAAGTATGCCTTCTCGTCCACGAAGTCCAAGGTGCGGCCTTCCAAGTAGTTCAGGCCGTCTAAGTTTTTCTCGTCGCCGCCCACCACGAATTTCTGCTCGGGGGCGTCAAAGCGAACCATTGTCTCGAAAATGTTCCGCTCGCCCTGCTGGATCATCTGACCCAGGGAGTGCAAATCCGCGGTAAACTCAGCGGTAACAGGGAAAATACCCTTGCCGTCCTTGCCTTCGCTCTCGCCGAAGAGCTGCTGCCACCAGCCGCCCATCATCTTAAAGCCAGGCTCAAAGGACTCCAAAATCTCAATGCACTTGCCGTTGCGGTACAACAGGTTTCTTGCTGCAGTGTACAGCCATACGGGGTTTTCAAAGGAGCGCAGGTCGTAATCCTTCTTAGCCTGCACAGCGCCGGACATCACTTCCAGGGGGTCAATGCCTGCTACCGCCATAGGCAGCAGACCCACAGCGGTCAGAACAGAGTAGCGGCCGCCTACATTGGGGGGAATCACGAAGGTCTCCCAGCCCTCCTCCATCGCCATCTGCCGCAGAGCGCCCTTGCAGGGGTCAGTAATGGCATAGGTACGGGCGTTCGCCTCGTCAATGCCGTACTTTTCCACCAGCATAGACCGCAAAGCCCGGGTAGCGATGGCAGGCTCGGTAGTCGTGCCGGACTTAGAGATGATGGCAATGGAGAAATCCTTGCCGTCCAAAAGTCTTACCAGCTCATTCCAGGCTCTTGTGGACAGGCCGTTGCCAGCAAAGAAAATCTGAGGATTTCCCTTACCCTTTCCGATATTGTGGTTCGTACCCTGGAGCAATTCGATCGCTGCACGGGGGCCTAAGTAGCTACCGCCGATACCGATGACGATAAAAACATCGGAATTTCCGCGGATCTTCTTGGCGGCGGCACGGATTCTTGCGATCTCATCAGTTCCTTCCATACTGGGCAGATTCAGCCAGCCGATAAAATCGTTGCCTTCGCCTGTGCCTTCGGTAAGGGTCTTGTGGGCGGCAAAAACCTCCTGCTCCAGTGCCAAGAGGTCGGGCAGGGAAAGCTGACCCCAAATATTCGATATATCAACTTTAATCATAATGTTATCCTCCTTATTATTTAACTAAAAGTATCTTACCACACAATAATAGCAAACACAAGGGACAAGTTTTGTTTTTTAAGTAGCTTTTTTAAATATTTTGATGTATGATAGATTCACTTTTGGAGGTGTTTCTTATGCGTTACGGTTTTGGTATTGATTTAGGCGGTACAACCGTCAAATTGGCCTTTTTTGAAGAAAACGGCACTTGCCTTTCAAAATGGGAGATTTCCACAGACAAGACAGATAACGGCAGTCGTATTCTATCCGATATTGCCACCTCTGTAACAGCGTATCTGGAGGAAAATCAGGTCTGCCGGGAGGATGTGCTGGGCATTGGTATTGGTGTGCCCGGCTCAGTAGATCTTTACGGTGTGGTCTTTAATTGCATCAACTTGGGCTGGGGCAAAAAAGATGTCCCCCGGGAGTTGGGAGACCTGACCGGCCTGCCGGTTGCCTGCGGCAACGATGCCACTATGGCCGCCTTAGGCGAATGCTGGCAAGGCGCAGGCAACGAAAATATGATTTTTGTAACCTTGGGCACAGGTGTAGGCGGCGGAATCGTCTGCGACGGCAAGATCGTAGCCGGTGTTCATGGCGCAGGCGGTGAGATCGGACATATCCCCCTTTGTCCGGACGATCCCATCCCCTGCAATTGTGGAAAACACGGCTGTGCAGAGCAATATTTATCTGCCACCGGCATTGTTCGGCTGGCACGGGAAGCCCTTTCCCTTCCCCACGAAGCCTCAGTGCTGGATAGCGGCGAGCTGTCTGCCAAGCGCATTTTTGATGCAGGACGGGAAAAAGATACCCTTGCCACTGCTGTACTGGACCGGTATTTTGAGCTGATGGGTCGTTTCTTAGGTACTTTGTGCTGTACTGTGGACCCGGATGTGATCGTTTTGGGCGGCGGTGTCAGCAAAGCTGGACAAATATTACTCGACGGCGCTTTAGCACCTATGCAGAAATATGCCTTCGCCCCCTGCAGAACCACCCGGTTGGCCCTTGCCACTTTGGGCAACGATGCAGGCATCTACGGTACATTTAAGCTGGCTTTGCAAAAATTCGGTTAATCGGTTTCATATACATATAAAAAGGATGTGCCGTACAGCACATCCTTTTTTTATTATATCTCTTTATACATCATACCGGCATCGTCCTTTCGGACATTGTCGGCCACCTGAACGACCTCTACTGTCACCGTACGAGGACCCATAGAAATCTCAAGCCGGTCTCCTACCTTTACCTCATAGCTGGCCTTGACCACTCTGCCGTTAACGCTGATGCGTCCATTGTCGCAGGCTTCGTTGGCAACGGTGCGGCGCTTAATGAGCCGGGAAACCTTCAGGTATTTATCCAGGCGCATTACTTGGAAACCACATCCTTCAGAGCCTTGCCTGCCTTGAATACGGGCTGGGTGGAAGCAGGAATCTGGATGGTTTCCTTGGTGCGGGGGTTCAGACCGGTGCGGGCTTCACGCTTCTTGGTATCGAAAATACCGAAGCCGGAAATTTGAACCTTATCGCCATTAGCAAGTGCCTGAGCGATGGTCTCAAAAGTAGCGGCAACAACGCGATCAGCGTCCTTCTTAGTCAGGCCGGCCTTCTCGGCTACGGCAGCGATGAGTTCCGTTTTAGTCATAGTATTTCTACCTCTCTTAGTTTTATTTATTGGCTACCATAAAATTACCATATTCTTGTATAAATTGCAAGGTTTTTTTCCTTATAACCCCAATATTTTGGCAATTTTATCCCCTTTTGGCAGAAGAGCGCAGTCTTCTCTGGTAATCGTACGGGTCAAAACCACCATAACAAGGTAAATTGCCGCGCCAACACAGATCGGTGCGCCGCAGAGGATGATCCGGCTGGTGATGTGCAGCACATTCTGTAATAGCCACAGCACACCCCAAACCGCTACGCCCATAACCGCCGCAGGCAACACCGGACGCAGGAGATTTGTGAGAAGCTTTGGCTTTTGCGGCACACAGCGGCGGATCGCCGCAAGGTTGAGCAGTGCAATGCTCACATAGCAAAGGAGTGTGCCAACGGGAACGCCCAAAATACCGACAGCAGGATTGCCCGCCAGGAAATAGACCACAATCAGTTTCACAATGCCGGAAAGGAGCATATTGACCACCGGAACGTGGGCATAACCGTGAGACTGGAGCACCACATTGGTGTACTGGATAACCGTGTAGGCATAAACGCACATTCCCAACAACGCCATCAGTTGCCCGGCAAGGGTGAGCTTTAATCCTGTATAGCCGCCCAGCAGTGCCATAACCGGTTCAGACAGCACCACAAGACCCACCGCGCAAGGCAGAGAAATCAGACCTGTGATCCGGGCGGCGGATTCCTCAGTAGCGCGGACCTGCTGATCCTTTTTTAGTGTCAGGTATTCCGTAATGGCAGGCAAAACGCTGGTTCCGATGGGAATAATAAAGGCGGTAGGCATATTAAAAATGGTCTGTGCGAAATTATAGATACCCTTTAGGTTTGCCGCCACCTGGGAGCTTACCTGCTGGGCAGTAAGTCCGGGGGTAGCCGCCGTTACCTGCTGACGGAGCAGGTCAATCAACTCGCCCGTGTAGCGGTTGGTGTTCAAAAGATCTACGATCCGATCCATATAAAGACCGGTTTCCACTACTGTCAGCAGCTGCAGACCGGCAGAGCCAATGGTAATGGGAACTGCCACCTTCAGAAGCTCTTTTGCTGTTGTACCAAAGCTCTCGGGGGTATCGGCGCTCTCAGGAAGGGCCTTATAGGCTTTCTGCAGTTTTGTAACCAAATAGGCCGCTGAAACCATACAGCTGACCGTTACGCCCAAAATCGCACCGGCAGCCGCCAGGTGAACCTGAGAGGTAAAGCGCATGAAACAGTATGCCAGTGCCAAACCTACAATCAGCTTGACAAATGCCTCCAGCATTTGGGAACGGGATGTGGGGCGCATATTGCCCTGACCCTGGAAAAAGCCCCGGCTGGGAGACATAATGCCCATAAAGAGGGCGCAGGGCGCAAGGCACAAAATAGCCGCCCAGGCGTCCGGCTGTTCCATCATATCCGCAAGCCAATGGCAGCCCAGTACCATCACCGCTGTGCTGAAAATGCCCAGCGCCAAAAACACCGTTCGGGAGGTCTTGTAGATTCTGCGGACCTGATTATAGTTTCCTAAGGAATTTGCCTGACTGATGAGCCGGGAGGTGGCAATGGGCAGACCCGCGGTGGAAATCATCAAAAGTACGGAGTAAATATCGTAGGCCGTGGTGAAATAACCGTAGCCCTGATCGCCGATAATCGCCTTTAATGGGATTTTATACAGCGCGCCGATAACCTTCACCACCGCTACTGCAATGGCAAGGAGTGCCGCGCCGTGGAGGAAGCTTTGCTTATTATTCTTTTCCATTTGCGCCCTCCCTTATTCTGCCGAATCGCTAAACAGCTTGGCTATGGCGTACTGGGTCAGGGTCTGCACCACAGAAGAAAGGTCTATTGTGGGGAATTGACCGTTTTGATAGAGAATCTTGCCCCGGACCATCGTCATTGCCACATCGCCGCCCTTTGCGGCAAACACAAGACCGGAAAGGACATTATGGCAGGGCATCAGGTGGGGCGCGGAGAAATCCACAAGAACAATATCCGCATCCATCCCGGTTTTCAACATACCGGTGTTATCTGCCCGGCCTTGGGCACAGGCACCGCAGACCGTTGCCATCATCAGCACCGCAGGCGCAGGCATTGCAGAGGCATCGCCGCCGGCTTTACGGGCGTTAAAGGCCGTTTGTCGCATTACTTCGAACATATCCAAATTCCCGCAGTTCACAGCGCCGTCTGTTCCCAATGCCACATTCATACCGGCTTTTACGCATGCGGAAATGGGGGTTGTTACCCGACCTGCTTTCCCATCGGAAACAGGGATTGCCACGGCAGATGCCCCTTTTTTGCCCAAGATCTTTCGATCGGTTTCGGATAGGGCTGTACATCCGGCGGCGGTAGCCGGAACATTCAAAAGGCCGTGGGCAGAGAGCAGCTCTGTCTGGGTAAGGCCGGTTCTATCCTCGCAGGATGTAGCTTCTTCCTCTGTTTGCGCCAAATGTAGCTGAATGCGCAGACCTTCCTCCACGGCATAAGCAGAAAGGCCTTCCCAAAGCTTATAGTTGCTTGTGTATTCGGCGTGGATGCCGCAGTCGATTTGAATTCTGCCGTCATCATAGCCGTGCCATTTCTCTTTTACCCGGCAAAGCTCCCGACACTGCGGATCTGTCTCAAAGTCAAAATCCTCGCTTTCGTCAATGAAGCGATTGGCAGAAAGTGCCACATTGGCTTTGATTCCTGTTTCTGCGGCGGCTTCCGCCACAGCATCCGGGAAATAGTAAAGGTCAGATACCGAGGTAACGCCAAACCGCAAGCACTCCGCTATCCCTAAAAGCGCAGATGCCTTGGCGCATTTACTGTCCATTTTGGCTTCCTTTTGGAGAAGCTGGGTAAGCGCCTCCTTATTTTCTGCATCGTCCAAATAACCACGCATTACGGTGGTCGCCAAATGGGTATGGGCATTGACAAGGCCGGGGATGGCCACCATTCCCGTACCGTCAATAATGGTACTGGGGGTCTCCTCCGGCGCAGAAGTCCCTATGTAGGTGATTTTTCCCCCGTCAATACCGATGAAGCCGCCGAACACCACATCCATTTTCTCATTCATCGTTACCACGGTAACATTGGAGATCAGCGTATCCATTTACACACTTCCTTTCATCAGGGCAAACAGTTCTTCCTTTTGGCGCAGTACATCGTCTATTTGGGCAATATACTGCTCCGGGAATTTCGGGTTATGGAAGCGCTGGAGTGCGCCTGACGGCAAATTCACTTTATTCATACCACCGCCGCCTAAGGATAAGATGGGGTGGAGCTCTTCCATCATATAAATATTATACAGGCAATCCTGTCCATTTTTACTGAAGCCTACATTTTCAAAGCTACCGGACATATATTTCTGCCGGTAGAGATAATAGGGCACATAGCCATCGGCAAAGATTTTGTCATTGGCATAAGCCACCATTTGGGAAACGGCATTATAATCCGGAAGCGCCGCCCGTTTTTCAAACAGGTCTGCGCCCTTTTTTAGGGCAAGGGTATGGACCGTAATATTGGCAGGCCGTAGCGCCGCCACACGGTCAAGAGAGCGAATAAAGCCATCCACACTGTCTTGGGGCAATCCGGCAATCAGGTCCATATTGATGGCGTCAAACCCAGCATCCCGGGCGAGGGCGTAGCACCTCTCCACATCCTGGGCAGTATGAGGTCTGCCGCAGGCACGGAGGACGTGATCCTCCATCGTCTGGGGGTTAATGCTGATCCGATCTGCGCCACCGGCGCGGATGACGCGGAGCTTTTCCCCATTCAAGGTATCCGGTCTGCCGCCCTCTACGGTAAATTCTATGCAGCGGTGCAGGTCTAAATGGTCGCCTATTCCACCAAGCAGCCGCTCCATTTGAGAAGCCGACAGCGTAGTAGGCGTGCCGCCGCCGATATAGAGGGTACGCACGCACTTGCCGGAGTCCTTCAGAAGCTCCCCCGTAAAGATAAGCTCCTTTTGCAGGGCTTCCAAGTACGGCTCCATTAAGTCCATCCGTTTCCCCACTGTCCGGCTGACAAAGCTGCAGTAGGTACATCTTGTGGGGCAAAAAGGGATGCCGATATAAAGAGAAATGTCGTCCTTATCCATCTGCTTTACCGCATTTACGGTAGAAAGGGAGCAGGAAAGGGCCAATTTCCGCCGGTCATCCGTTACATAGTACACATCCTTTAGCAGACGGTCAGCGCTTTCTATTGTGCCACCCTCTAAAAGGTGTTTGGTGGTGATTTTGGTAGGCCGGACACCGGCTAACGCACCCCAAGCGGGAATTTCATTCAAGTGAGGCAAAGCCGCGGCATAGAAGCTCTGCTGCAAAACACGGCGACGGGAGCGCACTGTCTCCTCCCCTGCCCGAATCCGTTTTACCGCCCGGGTCTTTTTGCCGTCGATACATATTTCTGTTACAGTGGTGAGCCAAGTCTCCCCCCGGCAAAGACGGGAACGGGCGCTCCCCTCCTGTCCGGCGGGAAATAGCGCCATTTGCAGTTGGGAAACGGCGTATTCCTCTGTATGGCCTATCAGCTCTAATTTCATAGCGCGCCTTTCATAAACAAATCAATCCTTATTGTCATTCCGAGCCAGCGCGCACGCTGGCGTGGGAATCTAAAAATGAAACTTTGTTCCTTGAGATTGCCACACCAGCGACTTATGTCGCTGGTTCGCAATGACACTAACTTAATGACATCGCTCTCATATAGGGATTATACTCCCGTTCATATTGCAATGTAGTGTCCTCTCCGTGGCCGGGGAATACCCGATAATCGCCGGGAAGGGCGTAGAGTCTTTGCAAGGATTCTTTCATCTTGGCAGGATCGCTGCCTGAGAAATCCGTTCTGCCGCAAGAACCGGCAAAAAGGGTATCCCCCGCAAAAATAGCGTCCTGACAAATAAGGCATACAGAGCCCGGGGTATGCCCGGGGGTATGCAAAACGGTGAAGGTAAGACCTGCCACAGTTACCGCATCTGAGTAGCCGTGGGTGCTATACAGTTCCCCGGCGGTCATAAATGAGGGCAAGGTTTTTTCTTCTTCCCGTAGATAAACATGGCAACCGGTCTCCTCAGCGATCTTGCGAACGCCGCCCACATGGTCAAAATGACCGTGGGTGAGCAGAATTGCACTTACGGTCTTTCCCTGCTGACGGACGAATGCCAATATTCTTTCCGGCAAATAGCCTGGGTCAATGAGAATACAGTCCTCCCGCCCCTCCTGCCATACCATATAGCAGTTGGTCTGATAATCGCCCACGGGCATTGTGATGATTTCCATAGTCTTTAACCTCTGCGGGGGGTATCTAACAGTAAATCTGTATCCAAAAGCAAGGTAACCGGGCCGTCGTTGACCGATTCCACCTGCATATCCGCACCGAAAATGCCGTGCTGGGGTGCATAGCCCAATTCGTCGCAATATGTGAGGAATTTTTCATAAAGCCGGTTGCCCAATTCCGGGTTTGCCGCATCGGTAAAGCTGGGACGGCGACCCTTGCGGCAGTTGCCGTAAAGGGTAAACTGGCTGACAACCAACACCTGGCCACCCACATCGGAAAGGCCCAAGTTCATCTTCCCGTTTTCATCCTCGAAAACGCGGAGGCCCAAGGCCTTTTCCGCTAAATACCGGCATTTTTCCTCTGTGTCCTCTGGGCCAACACCCAAAAGGATCAAAAAGCCTTTGCCGATTTTACCCACCACCTGACCGTCAATGGTAACGGAGGCGGAATTTACTCTTGTCAGTACTGCGCGCATAGTTTTCCTCTCAATTCTGGCCTCTGCGGGAGCCGATCACATCCCGGATGCTGAGCAGCTTATTGCGAATGCTTTCCAGCTCTGCCACATTCCGGACCTCAAAACGGACGGTAAATACACTGTGTCCGCCAGGCAGATCCTTACCAAACAATTCTTTGACCCGGACACGGGCGGTGGTCATTACGGTAGCCACATCCAAAAGCAGACCATCCCGGGTAATGCAGTCCAGCTCCAGGGTCGTATCAAAGGGCTGTTCTTCCATATTTGCCCAGCGAACCCGGACATAACGGGCCGCCATTTCCGGGTCATCCCGACCCGCGGTGTTGGGGCAGTCTGCCCGGTGAACAGATACGCCAAAGCCCCGGGTAATAAAGCCGATAATGGCATCTCCGGGTACGGGCGTACAGCACTTGGCGAATTTGATCATACAGGAGTCAATATCCTCCACAATCACGCCGCCCGCGCTGTGGCGGCTATGCTTGGCGCTTTCGTTTTCCGGTGTCAGGCGCAGAGGGCCTGTTTTTTCCGCCTGAGGCTTTGAGGCCCGGTTGATGTCATCCCGGATTCTGCCCACAGCCTTGGTTGCGGTAAGGCCGCCGTAGCCAATGGCAGCATACATATCGTCCCAAGTGTCGAAGGCCAGTTTTTTAAGAAGGCCTGCCTCCAGCTCCGGGTCGGTAAGAGCAGACAGCGGCAGCATTAAGCGGCGCATTTCTGCTTCAAAGCTGCTGCGGCCGTGGAGAATATTCTCCTCCCGCTTTTCCTTTTTGAACCACTGCTTGATTTTTGTCCGGGCTTGGTTGGACTGGCAGATGTTCAGCCAATCACGGCTGGGACCTTTGGCAGTCTTAGAGGTAATAATCTCTACAATATCGCCGTTTTTAAGTTTTGTATCAATGTTACTGATGCGGTTGTTGATCTTCGCGCCCACAAGAGAATTACCCACGCCGGAGTGGATGAAATAGGCAAAGTCGATAGGGGTAGAGCCGGCAGGCAGGGACACGATCTTACCTTTGGGCGTAAAGACGAAGACCTCATCGTCAAACATATCAATTTTGAAGGAACTGACATAGTCCTCCGCGTCAGTATCCTGCTGGCTCTCCAGCAGACGCCGGATCCATTCAAAATCCCGGGCATTTCCACTACCCTGCTTATATTTCCAGTGGGCGGCAACGCCGTATTCCGCCGTTTCGTGCATTTCCCAGGTGCGGATCTGCACCTCAAAGGGAATGCCCTGCTCGCCGATAACGGTGGTATGCAGACTTTGATACATATTGGGCTTGGGGGTGGAGATATAATCCTTAAACCGACCGGGCACCAGATTGAAAAGGTCATGGATATGCCCCAGTACATTATAGCAATCCGGAATGGAATCCACCACCACCCGGAAAGCGTAAATATCATACAGTTCGTCTATGGTCTTATCCTGGGCGTTCATTTTCCGATAGATGGAATAAACGTGCTTGATGCGGCCATAGGTGGAATTGTGGATACCCACCTCTGTAAGACGGTCCCGGATCTTCTCCTGGACGGCGTGCATAAATGCCTCGTCCTTTTCCTTATGGGCCTGCAAATAGACCATAATTTTTTCGTAGTTGGTGGGATCAATATACCGCAGAGCGATGTCCTCCAGCTCCCATTTGACCCTCTGCATACCTAAGCGGTAAGCCAACGGGGCGTATATATCCATGGTCTCCCGGCACTTGAGAAGCTGCTTTTCCGGTGTCTGATACTGCATGGTCCGCATATTGTGAAGCCGGTCGGAAATTTTAATGAGCACCACCCGGATGTCTTTGGACATTGCCATAAACATCTTCCGCAGATTTTCCATCTGCTCCTGCTCATTGCTGGAGAAATTGGCACGGGTCAGCTTGGTAACACCTTCCACCAGCTCTGCACAGGTCTGCCCAAAGAGCTTTGCAATTTCATCAAAGGAGGCATCTGTATCCTCAATACAATCGTGCAGTAATGCGCCTAAGATCGCTTCTTCGTCCAGACCCAATTCCGCCACGATCTCTGCCACCGCCAAGGGGTGGATCACATAGGGAGAGCCGTCCTTCCGCTTCTGATCCTTATGCTTTTCCTTTGCATAAGCTACTGCCCGGTCAATACGGTCCATATCCGTATCGGGCATATATTTTTGGATGGCCGCACATAGCAGCGCATATCGGTTTTCAAAGGTTTCCACTATTTTCAACTCTCTTTCGCCTGCAGCAAACGCTGCAGCGTGGGACTTAAATTCAAATCAGTTTTTCCCGCATTGGCGTTTACCCGAATAGAAATGTACTTATGCTGACGCTGAAGCTCCAAAAGCCCCACATCCCGGAAAATATCCAAACAAATCAACAGCTTTTCAAGGCTCAGGGGTTTGTCTGTCCAACGGACGATTTTCCGGCAAAGGCTCATCGGGGTTTCCCGGATAATTTTTCGCTGTCCGGCAAGGTAACGCCAAATCATTCCCTGGGTCTCCCGATCCAGCTCCAAGCTGTCTGCGCCGGAGGCTGTCAGGTTGCCACAGCAAAAGGCACGGTAGTTGGCAATTTCAGCAGAGCAATCTGCCTTGCAGCTGGGACGGATGTCCACCACATTCATCTGCACGGAGCGTTCGCCCCGGTATTCATTTACCTGGGCGGAAAATGCCACATCCACCAAATCTCCCTGACAGATGCAGGCCGTTTCCGGTGTAGCGGAAAAATAAATCGCTTGGAAGCTGTGTCCGCCATTGCGGAGGCGAAGGCGCATATGTCTGCCGCTTCCTACCTGACCGATCCGCTCCACCGTCAAATGCTCCATTACAAATAAAGGTCTGGGACAGCCTGCACCGCAGGGCTCCAGCATTTTTAAGGCCTCTATATTGGACAGGGTTAGCATTTGTGGAGGAACTGCACAATCCCCGTTCAGGGCAGTAGCCGCGCCCGCAGAAGCATAGTAGCTTTCTGCCATCCGGCACAGTTCCTGTCTGAACAAGCCAACATTTTCTCTGCGAATGGTAAAGCCAGCCGCCAGCTCATGGCCGCCGTAGCTTTCCAGTAAATGGGCATTTTCCTTCAAGGCAGAAAACAGGTTGAAGCCGCCATAGCTCCGAGAACTGGCTTTGCCATGATCTCCGTCCAGACAGATTAGCACAGTAGGACAGCTATATTCCTCCGCAATACGGCTGGCAACGATGCCTACCACACCCTGATGCCAGCTCTCATCTGCCAAAACGATGGCCTCCGGCGTCTTGTCTGCCGGGAGCATTTTGATCACCTGATCATAAATTGCCGTCTCCACCTGTTGCCGCTGACGGTTCAGCTCACACAGGCTTTGTGCTACGCTTTCGGCATAAGCAATATCCGAGGTAAGGAACAGCTCCAGTGCCAGATGGATTTGCCCCATACGACCGGCGGCATTGATCCGGGGTGCTAACACATAGCCAACAGAGGAAGCTGACAGCTCCGATGCACCACAGCCGCAGACCTTCATCAGTGCCGCCACGCCTGCCCGGGGAGATGTCTGCATTTGCGAAAGCCCCTCCTTGACAAACCGGCGGTTTTCTCCCTGCAGGAGCATCACATCTGCCACTGTTCCCAGACAAACCAGGTCGCCGTACTTTTCCAATATCTGCTGCTGATTGCCGCCAATAGCGGCCGCCAGCTTAAACGCCACACCTACGCCGGATAGATTCTTATGGGGATAACCGCCGTCGATCCGGTGGGGGTTAATCACAGCTACCGCATCCGGAAGAATTTCCTTGCATTCGTGATGGTCGGTAACAATCAGGTCAATGCCCTTTTCCCGGCAAAAGCAAGCTTCTTCTAGGGCAGTAATGCCGCAATCCACCGTAATAATCAGCTTTACATTCTGCTCGCAAAGCTGTGCAATCGCCAAGGTGTTCAGGCCGTAGCCCTCCTCCAATCTGCCAGGGATATAGGTTACGCAGTCCGCCCCCATTTCCCGGAGAAAATCGGTTAGCAAACACGTAGCGGTAATTCCATCCACATCATAGTCGCCGAAAACAGCAATTTTCTCTCCGCTTTCCAAAGCGATGCGGATCCGTTCCACAGCCGGTACCATATCGGTCATTAAAAAGGGATCGGGCAGGTAATCTCCGCAGCCTAAATAACTTTTCGCCTGCCGTTCGTCCGCAATACCCCGAGAGGCTAATACCATCGCTGTAAGCGGTGGATAACCGGCTCCCACTAAGGTATTTACATTTTCCGCCTCAATCTTCCCTACATTCCAGATTCCATATTTCAAAGCATAACACATCCATTATATCATTTTCTTTATATTATAGCAAAAATGTCCGGAATGCACAATAGATTTCTACATTTTTTCCGCATTTAGAATTTGTGCGGCGGCAGATGCTGCCATTGGCGCTAAAATCAGTCCCAAAAAGCCCCAAAACCGGTAACCTGTATAAATGGCGATCAAGGTTACAAGCGGGTCAAGGCCTAAATGTTTCCCCACCAGCTTCGGTTCTAAAACCGCCCGTACACCGGCAGACAGACCGTAAAGAACCAGATAGCAAAGTGCCCGTGTTCCCTCTCCCTGCAAAAGACTTACTAAGGCGCAAGGTACCAGCACAGTGCCTGTTCCCAAAAGGGGCACAGCATCCACTACCGCCACCAGTACTGCCCAAGCAGGTCCATAGGGTATACGCATAAACAAAAATCCCACTGTTACGATACCGTAGGTTGTAAGGCACAAAATAAGCTGGGCCTTCAGCCAGCCCCAAAGGACACTGCGTACCCGTCGCAAGGTAGGGAAATAATTTTCTTTCCATTTCTCCGGCAGGGAATCTTTCAATTTTGCCCGCAATTTGGGCAGACGGGCGGAAATCATAAACCCTGCAATCAGTCCCGTGCCAATCCCCAGCACCCCATCCGGCACAGCTCCCAAAACAGAGCCAACTATTCCGGGAATCCGATCTGCCACCCGATCCATAACCGCCGTTCCGTCATCAAAAAAGCGGGAAACCGTGCTCTCTAACAACGGTTTCATTCCATCCGGGGCGTTATCTGCCAGATTTGTCAGGTAGTTTTGCAGAAGTCCCATCCCATCCCGAGCTGTCTGCTGTAAATCCGGCAACGCTTTTGCCATCTCCCCCAGCTCCCGCACCACCACCGCCCCTAACAGGGATAGCAAAGCGATCATCGCCACAAGTACGCTGACAATTCCCACCCCGGCGGCGGCAGGACGGGGTAGCTTCCCTTTTTTTACGCAAAAATCCACCACCGGCTCTGCGCTGAGCGCCAACACCGTTCCCAGCAAAAAGGGCATTGCCACTGGCAGAACATATCGCACGCCTAACCACAGGAGAAAGACACCTGTAATCCCCCAGACGACTTTCTTTTCAAAAATTTTCCCCATTCTCACAGCCCCTTACCGCCTCTAATGCTTGCAATTTGTAAAATATATGATACAATAACCGTATTCTAACCAGAAAAAACTGTCGTTTTATACAGAATCAGGAGGCTGCACTATGGCAAACAATCCTAAGTACTTTATTGTGGAAGCGTCTGCACTCCCGGAAGTGTTTTTGAAAGTAGCGGAAGCAAAGCACCTGCTGGCTACCGGTCAGGTTGCTACGGTCAATGAGGCCGCCAAGCAAACCGGCATCAGCCGCAGCGCTTTTTATAAATACAGAGATGCTCTACTCCCCTTTCAGAATATGACAAGCGGCCGCATCATCACTTTCCAGCTCCTGCTTCACGACAGGCCGGGTATGCTTCAAAGTATTTTAAGCATTTTTGCCGATTATAATACCAATATCATCACCATTAACTCTATCGTACCGGCAAACGGCTGTGCAGTTGTAACCATCTCTGCGGAAACCATCTATATTACCGTAGACCTGGAAGAGTTGCTACAGACCTTGCGGGACACAGACGGTGTTATCAAAGCCGAAATCCTGGCAGGCTAAAACAAGAGGGGCGTATTTTATTGGATACGCCCCTTTTTCTTCACATGTTATCCTTTTCTACATAAAATGGCACAGAGGTGATTCCTATGCGTATTGTGCAAAAATACGGCGGTTCTTCCCTTGCAGATATTGCCAAGCTTCAAGCCGCCGCCCAGCGGATCAGTCAGTTGGCCCGACAGGGTACACAGGTAGTTGTGGTGGTTTCCGCGCAGGGAGACACCACCGACGAACTGATCGAAAAAGCAAAAACCGTCAATCCCCGCGGCTCTGCTCGGGAGATGGACGCTTATCTTTCTGCCGGCGAGCAGCTTTCCGCTTCTCTTATGGCAATGACTCTTGGGGCAATGGGCGTTCCGGCTGTGAGCCTTTGCGGCTGGCAGGCAGGTCTTCTTACCGACGATGTATTTGGAAACGCCCGGATTTTAGGCCTTAAAAACGACCGCATCCTCCGGGAACTGGAGAAAGAAAATGTTGTGGTCGTGGCAGGTTTTCAGGGTGTCAGCGCCGGCGGCGATATTACCACCTTGGGACGGGGTGGCTCGGACACCACCGCAGTAGCCCTTGCAGCTTTCCTGCAGGCGGATCTTTGCCAGATTTTTACAGATGTAGACGGCATTTATGACCGGGACCCCCGTCGTTTCCCGGACGCTCAGCGGTTTTCGGAAATCAGCTATGAAAAAATGCTTCGCTTAATCCACAACGGCGCCCAAGTGCTTCACGACCGGAGTGTGGAGCTGGCGCAGGCTTATGACCTGAAAATCGAGGTCCTGTCCTCCGCCACCGGCGCACCGGGCACCATCGTCGGCCCTTGAACCGTGTGTGTAAATAAAAAAGAGAGCCGATGGCTCTCTTTTTTAATCCTTAAAATATTTGGAAAATACGCTGTTCTCCAGGAAAATCACATTCAGGTCCACATTGCCCTTAATGCCGCTGACTCTGCCTGTGCAGGAATACTGCCACATATCCACCCGGAACTCGGAACGCAGATAACTGCTGTTGTAGTCGGCATACCACAGGGCATAGTCTGCCAGTTCCTCCATATAGAGCTTTTCCGCCACTATGTACCGGGCGCAGTAGATCATAGGATCGTAGCCGGCGGCTTTGATGGTATCGCAGAATGCCTTGACGCAATCGGTAACCCGACGGCGGGAGAGACCGTAAACACGGTCTGTGGTTTTGGAATATTCCCAATCACAAGCCAAAGGCAAATCCACATCCCAGCCTTTGACAATGTTCAAAAGATACCGGGCTTCTTCTTTTGCTTCTGCCACGGTCTTCGCCTGGGAGTAGAAATAGAAGCCGACCTTTAACCCGGCAGCCTTGGCTCCCTGATAATGCTTTTCAACATATGCATCCGTAGATAGTTTTCCTGCTTTGGCCGTGCTGCGCAGGCCTGCCCGAATCATAACATAATCAATGCCCGCAGCCTTGACCTTCTCCCAGTCGATATCCTCCTGCCAGCGGGAAACGTCAATACCAATAACGGTTTTTTCCTTTTTGCAGGTGATAAACTGACCGTTCTTTGTAAAATCCGAGGATTTGAAGGGGTTATCTTCCAGCTTGGAGTCGCTGGGCGGATCGGTAGGTTTAGGTTCGGTGGGTTTGGGTATAGTAGGCTTGGGTGTGGTAGGCTTAGGTTCGGTAGGTTTTGGCTCGGTGGGCTTAGGCTGAGGAACTTTTCCGCTCATATCCACATAAGTAAGGCAAATCCAGCCCTTGTCGGTTTTTCCCCAGGGCGTACCGTTAATGCCGATTTCTTCTAAAATAAGAACCTTTTCTGCGTAAACATAATAGTCCACAACTTTCCCGGTGGTACTGGGGGTCTCCCGGACATTCAGGGAATTGGCAATGATGTAGCCTATCTTCGGCGGTGCGGTGGGCGGTGTAGTGGGCGCATCCGTAGGGCCGTCGGTAGGGCCATCGGTAGGCCCATCTGTGGTATCACCGGTAGGGTCTGAGAAAAGAGTTTCCTCAGTAAAAGACCCTGTTTGGGAGGGGGTTGTCTCCCCCTCTGCATATATAGGACCAACAACAAGCAGCATCGCAAGGCTCAAAAGCACCCCAAGCTGGATTGCAGATGCGAACAAAGCCTGCATTCTGTAATTCAATTTCATAGCGGCGTTATTCTCCAAAAATACCAAACTTCTTGCATTATACACTGTTATTATAGCACAGCAACGCCTGCAGTGCAACCCTTTTGTTCCCACAGCAAAAGACCGCCGCCCGACGGGCAGCGGTCTTTTGGTTTTTCTTTACTGTACGATCTTCAGGAAGGACAGAACAGCCAGCACAATGCCCACAAGGGTGTAAATGCCAACCAGTGTGCCCAACACCCAAGCGGCGATGCCGCCCAGCAGGGGGATGATGCCCAAAATCGAGCAGACAAGGCCACAGACCAGATCAACTACCAGATAGATCACGATAGCAATGACCAGCTTCTTTACATCCTCCAGACCGAAGGACAGGGGGAAAAGCTTTTTCAGTTGTTCCATAAGAAAATACCTCCTTTTTTAATGACATAGCTATTATGCATTTTTTCGACAAAAATGTCAAGTATTCCGTAACCGGGAAAGCGCAATGCCATTGGCTTCTACCGCCTTTTACTCCAAAATTTCTTTCAGTTTATCCAGGAAAGCTTCCTCGCCCACCGTATTTACCTTAAAAAATACCGCTTGGCTGCCGCCGGTGGAGATGGCGGAAACGCGGATAGGCTCGTCGGCATTTTGGAACAGGGTTACACTCAGGCTTACCCGGTTGCCACCAAAATAGCTGTAGCGTTCAAAGACACGGACACTGCACTGGGCATCCCCGCTGCGAAAATCGCTTTGCTCCTCCAGGGAGGCAGATATACTGCCGTTTAAGATGCCGTTCTCGATTTTTGACAGAATTTGATTGAAATTTCCGCTGATAGATTTTTCAAATTTCGCCATTTTTCTGCGCCTCCTTACCCTTTATCAGGAAAAACGGGAACACCAAAAGCAGCACAACGGCGGCGGCAAGGAAGATGTTTTCATTGGGAACAAATGAGGTCGTGCCGTCGCTGTTTGTAATCAGCTCAGCATTTTCCAGCACCTTTTTACCAATGGCAGGGCCAACAATGCCGGGAACCAGCACCTGAGAGAAAATCCGCACACCCTGCAATCTTCCGGATTTGCCGGCGGGGGTGTTATCCCGAATCAGCGCGCCAAATACTGCCATACCGGCAAGGTAGCCGCTCATCATAAACAGAGAGCCGACAAACACCGGCACTGTGGTCCGGGTCAAATACAGCACCGCATAGCCTACCATCAGGGAGATAATGGCCAGCAGGCCTGAGAAAGTAAAGCCCTTTTTATCATATACTCTACCCCAAAAGGCGGTTACAACAGAAGCTACAATAATGGCAGGCGCCATAATGAGAACATAATCGGTCATTCCCAAGGATACCTCATAGTAAATAATGAGGTAAGGCATAAATACCTGAATGGAAATGTTAAAGAGAATGTAGGCAATCAGGGCCATATAGAGCTTTTTGTTTTCTTTCACGGTCTTGGGCAAAAAACCGTAGAAAATGCCGCCTAAATAGGAGTCCTTCACAGGCTTGATAGGAGGCTCCTGAATAATAAAGAAGCCCAAAATGCCAACCGCCGTTACCAATGTGCCGATGATGGCAAAAATCAAGCTCCAGCTGGAGGATTGCTCCAAGTCGAAGAACATAAAGCCGCCGAATACCACCAGGATACTCACAAGGGGCATCATGGCGTTAATGCCCTCGGCAGCGCCCCGGTTTGTGGCATCTGTAGAATCAGTGAGCCAGGCATTAAAAGCCGCATCGTTGGCAGTAGAGCCAAAGAAGGTCATCACGCAGTCCAAAAGAATGGTCAGGCTTACACCTACCGTAGCGGCAGAAACCGCCATACCGAAGGTCTTGCTGATAAAGTCCTCTCTGAGCAAAATGAAGCTGAAAATAGAGATACCCCATAGGATATAGCCGGAGCAGATAAACAACTTCCGCTTGCCGATTTTATCGGACAGAGGACCCATAAATACGGTGGTGAGTGTTGCCGTAATGGCAGAAGCGGAAACCATAGCGGAAATGTCGCCTGCCGATGCGTTGAACATCTTATAAATAAAGACGTTAAAGTACATATTCTCCACGACCCAGGCGATCTGACCCATCAGGCTGAAAATGGTCAGGCTCAGCCAAAAGCGGCGGGATAGTTTGGTTTTCATAAAAAAGCCTCCTTTTTTCTTCAGTATAGCACAAAGGACGGACAAATTACAAGTTGCAATTGGTAACTGTGGAGATAACAAAACACCTCTCCCTAACGGGAGAGGTATTCTTATTCGTTTTCCGGAACAAAGCGCACAATAGATTCCGCCTGACATTGCAAAATCTCGCAGAGCCGTTCTAATGTGTACATCGTAATGGATTGGTTATGCTTTAGATTATTGATTGTCCGAGGATTGATTCCGTATTTATGGATAAGCGTATAAGTGGTTATTCCTCGTTTCTGCATTGTTTCCCACAACGGTGCATAACTAATCAATACTGCCACCCCTTTCCAAAAGATAATTTTCATTATCTTTGGAAAAATGGTGCTTTACTATACTGTAATTTGTAACTATAATAGAGGATACCCGGAGGTTACTGCAATGAAAGAAACTTTACAAGATTTTTACCGGTTGCCTAATATTAACAAGTATGAAAAAGTCTGTCTGCAATCTCTCAGCGAGCAATGCAACGCATATGAAGAGAAAGTCCGTACAATCATATCCCGTTTACCCGAAAAGGACAAACAGGTATTAGAAACCTATCTTAGCCTACGGAATGATTTGGAGGTAGAGACATTCAAGACCGCACTTCGTTGGGAAAAATTGCACTATAAATAATCATCGCAGCAGCAAAACCCTCCCCAATGGGGAGGGTTTTGTTGCATTTTATTGTAGGCGCCGGTCCCTACAATGCTTCTGTTAAAGATATCACACAAGTGGGGTTTTCTTATTCGCCGACGGCTTTGTTGGTCAGCATTGTGTAAATCATTTTGGGCATACTGGGCTTTCCCATCCAAGTGTCCTTGTCGCCAAACATCATTACCCGGTTTTGCCCCTTGCCGGAGGCGATCCAAGTGGGAAGCTCACCACTTATATTGGGATTGCCTGTTGCGGCAAAACGACAGAGGTAGGAAACCATCTCTTCGCTGAGGGCATAGTCTTTCTCCTCCATAGGACGCCAGCAGTTATTAAGCGTACCGAACCAGTACCACAAATCGGAAGAATGCCAAGCACCGTTATCGTCGCCCGGCAGACGCCGGTTAAAGTACCAGGTGTAGCTGGGCTTTTCCTGACCCGCAATCCATTTTCTTGTCATACTTTGCAATACAGGCGGGGCAATATCCTCGCTGGTAGAGCCTGCCATATAGGGGATGTTGTGGAGCACAGCGTTTTCTATGACAAAGCGTCCGTCTTTTATCGGGAAAGTGGCGGTGGCACCGCCCTTAATTTCCTTTTTCCCCGCCTGCCATACGGCAAAGAGCTTCTCAGGGGAAACTTCCCGGAACTCGGCCAAGGTCTCACAGCCGCAACGGGTCATAATCTCCTGCCAGAAGGCTTGGGCCTTTTCGGTGTTGCCGGACATCATAGAGCCCATACCGCATCCGCTGGACATCACAGCCTTTTGGAATAAACCCTCAGTCATCGGACTGTAGGACTGGAGCTGGACACTGGCAGCACCTGCACTTTGCCCCATAATGGTGATATTTTCCGGGTCGCCACCGAAAGAGGCGATATTATCCTTGACCCAGCGGATGGCAGTCATCTGGTCGTAAAGGCCGTAATTGCCCGTAAAGCCTGCTTCCTCTTTCAGCTCCTTCAGGCACAAAAAGCCCATCGGGCCAAGACGGTAGTTCAGTGTTACGGCAATTACACCCTTAGCAGGCCAAATCGGCTCATCGAAATGCTTTTCGTGTCCGCAGCCGCCGGTAAAGCCGCCGCCGTGGATATAGACGATAACCGGCAGCTTTTGCCCTGCTTCTTCGGGGGCAAAAATGTTAAGGAAAAGGCAATCTTCGCTATAATCGTAGGTTTCGCCCTTGCGGAACTCGTTGTAATAGAAGCTTTTTTTCAGGTTTTCCTCTTCGTTGTAAAAAGCCCGGGGCTGATAGGAGCAAGCACCGTACTTTGTCGCATCGTAAACACCCTCCCAGCTTGTTACCTGCTTGGGGTATTCCCACCGGCCGGCGGTGGCGTAACGAATGCCCTTATAGGCGACAGTGCCGGCATTTTTGCCGGGGCAGCCCTGCAGTTCTCCGCAGGGGGTATGCACAATATATTCCATAAGTTTCTCCTTGATAAAATCTATTATTAAAAGAGCAACACGACCCCCTCTGACGAGAGGGCTGGATTTTGCGAAGCAAAAGACCGGGGGAGAGAAAGACTACCCCTCAGCCACGCCGCCGGCGTGCCAGCTCCCCTGACAAGGGGAGCCTATGCAAATTACTGCTCAGTGGGCGCTACGCCAGCCTTTTTCGCGGCCATAGCCGCCCGAACCTCAGGGGTAATGTTCCAAACGAACTTAAAGGCAGCCCAGGAGCCCAGGATAAAGATGGCAGGCACCAGGACACACAGAACCTTCAGACCCAGCACAGTACCGGCAGTCTGCACCTCAGCCAGACCGTCATAACCGATTGCTGCCAGCGCATAGAAAGCGCAGCCCTGACCGATGGCCTGACCAATACGGCGGGAGAGGTTGAATGTGCCGTAAATAGAACCTTCCGTGCGCTTGCCGGTGATATACTCATTGTAATCAATGGCTTCGCCCACAAGCCCCCACTGCATTTGAATAGATACCATAGCGAAACCGGAGCCGATACCCAGCATTACACCGTGAAGCAGCGGATGCACATCCATAACCAGATGCATAGCAAAAAGCAGACCGCAGATCGCGCCGCCGATAAGCAGGCTGTAGCGGATGACTCTCTCCAAGCCCATCTTCTTACAGATAAAGGGCACGGCAACCATAGAGCCAATCATAAAGGGAGAGGACAATGCAGAGCCCAAAGTCTGGTAGGTAACATCGTGGTAAACGCCGGAGTACATATAAAGACCCAAAGTTTGAGCGGCGTACTGCATCAGGCAGATACATACGCCGTGGATGCACAGGGCCACAAAGGGACGGTTCTTCCGGACAACGGTGAGAATATCGGAGAACTTAATATCGTCCGCTTTGGTATTCTCGCCTACAACGGTGCGTTCCTCTGTGAGGAAATAGTGAAGCAGGCAGATCACAAAGCCGATTGCCGCACAGGCGATACCGGTAATCATATAGCCGGTGGAATTTCTGTCATTAAATATGCCGATGATCACAGGGCCGACCATAGCGGGAATCATATTGCCGAACATAGAGCCAACGCCACGGGCAGAGGACAAGGAAGCCCGCTCGGAGTCGTTGGTGGACATGGCAGACAGCAGAGAGCCCATAGGGATGTTGAACATGGTGTATGCGCCCTCATAGAGAATCTTAAAGGAGAACAGGGCGACCAGCATAGGAATGCCGTCCAAGAAGGTGGGAACGGTCCACAGGGCAATCGCGGAAACTGCCAGCAAAGGCGTTGCCCGGAGCAGCCAAGGACGGAACTTGCCGTTCTTATTATGGTGTTTGGCAAAGGCTTTGTCCATCAGTGCGCCCATCATCGGATCGTTAATGGCATCCCAAATTGTCCAAATGATGGTGAGTGTACCCATTGTAATAGTATCTACACCCAGAACATTGGTGCAGTACAGACCGAAGATGCTTGCCATCAAGGTAAAGGTCATACAACCGCCCCAGTCGCCAAACATATAACCAAACCAGTGCTTGGTCTTCAGACTGTTTTTCGGTGCTTTTGTCATTAAAGGTTTCCTCCGTATGTTATTTTTTGAATCTGTTCACATTATAGCAGACAGGAAGGAAAAAGCAACGAACATATTTTTCCTTTTCTTTGAAAAAGTTATATTTTTGTCGGGTAAAAGGGATTTCATCAGGTAAAATGTGGGGAAAAACTTAGATAGCCCCTTTCCCCTTTTTCCAATATCGGTCCCGGTAGATGATGGCTTCTGCGATTAAGCATACGGGAATGGCGGCAAAAAAGTCCACCGCGGAGTGCTGTTTCATAAACATTGTAGATAGGCAAATCATAATGACTGCAAAGAGAACAAATGCCTTATAGCTCCAATGGACGGTTTTCTCCTTTGACCATACAGAGAAAATACCGATAGAGTAGGCTACGTGCAAGGAGGGGCAGACACCGGTGTTGGTATCCACGCTATATAAAAGTGCCACACAATCTGTGAGAAAATTTTCGTTTACAAATTCCGCAGGCCGCAGATCCTGCCGGGTGGGGTACAAAATATAGCACAGCATAGCCAAAAATTGGGTAATCATAATATAGCCCTGCAATCGCTTGAAGCCATCTATATTGTACCGGGCAAACCAGACAAGGGAAAAGACGATCAGCCCGTACCAAAACACATAAGGGATGAGAAACCATTCGCAAAAAGGAATCCAATCATCCAAAAACATATGCACCGGGTGGCAAACTTCCGCCGGGATAAAATTTTCCGTCAGGAAGAAAAATACAAAATACACCACCCAGCCAAAAAGTAGCTTCAGGTGGGAAAACTGGGGGTCATTCAGTTTTTTTAGCCGAAATTCGCGGTAATCAACCACCGGTGTTCTCATTGGTATCCTCCCTGGAAATATTTATGGGATAATCCTTTTTCGGAATGTTGTTATAAGGGATCACCCTGTGTTTCGGAAGCAACTGGGCAATCGCTGTAATTCCGTCCATTAAATACAGACAAATCCGCTTGCGTTCTTCCTCTATGGGCTTATCCGGCGAAAAACGGACGGGTTTTCCCAAATACATTTTTTTAAGCGCCGGGGCAATATACACCGGCACGAAGGAAAGCGCCTTCCCGGTTTTCTTATAATAAAGCTTCGCCACATCAATAAACCGGTTTTGAAAATCGCAGAGAATGTGGTTATAAGGCATATCGTGCTCCGGAAAAATCATCACATTCGCGCCCTCGCAAAGCCGCTTTACCGTGGTTTTGAAGGTGGAAAGAATCCGGGTGTCCCGGTAAACGCCGATGGTATGGGCGTTATTGAAAATACATACCGACAGGGGCGCAATGCTATAAGAAAGCAATTTATAAAAGGGATGGGTCCACTTGGGCTTTCTGCTCCAAAAGTCCTCAAAAGCATACCCAGGCACTTCCCGAAGGGCCATCATCTCTCCGGCGCACCAAGTTTCGTGGACGCCCGGGGTGTACAGCTCGCTTATAATAGGGCCGTGCATCTGGCAGTGGTTTGCCACAAAAATAACCGGCTCATCGGGCAGATTTTCCATGCAGACCACCTGAATTTTGGGATAAAAGGTTCGAACAAGCCATTTGATTACCTTATATAACGGTGAGGTTTTTTTATCTTCCAATTTATGCCATCTCCTTTGCGGCAAAAAGCATATACCAAAAGTGTGAACTGCCTGCAAACCATTTGTAAACCAAAATGGTCATTTTTGTAAACATTTCTTTGCATATTCTAACCGTTTGGCAGCGGATTTATTGTCTTTTTACGGAGAGAGAGGCAGAGAAATCATAACCAACCGGCTATGTGCGCCGGTGGCAGCATTCTTCTGTCGCACACCGTTCCCCTTGTAGGGCGGGGGTGGTGCTCCGCGCAGAAAATCAAAATTCCGATGATTGCCGGTGGCAATCAGTATTCCCAAAAGCCACCCCACTCCCGGGCAACGGTTACGTTAATGTTATGTACGATGCCCAGATATAGGGCAATGATCACAAGGAGTGCTCCTTCAAACAAAGGCAGCTATTTGGATAGCTTATTCATCATAGAGTTTCTTCCGTCTTAACGATTTCTACAACATCGGAAATCTCGCAGTTTACTGCACAGCAGATCTTCACGAGCGCATCCATTTCCACGTTAGCACCTTTGCCAAGTTTGGTAATGGTAGACCGCCCAATCCCCGCTCTTTCTTTCCGCTCTTTCTTTCCGTTCTTTTTTCATCATCTTTTTATCATCAGCAAATGCCACAGTTTATTTTAGCAGGCCTATCCTTTGACCATATCTCCATCCTCCGTTGTGCTATATGATTGTAACCACCGGCTAATTATATAAAAAACAGGGGGCAAAAGCCCCCTGTTAAAGAAAATTAGTTAGGGTTTGTAGGGAATAGATCACAAACAGACATCGTGGTACATATACGACTGAATATGGATGCTCTCACCAGGGGTAAGCCGGATCTGTGCGCCTGATAAGTACGACCGTCAGTGTGAACGGTTACATCTTTATTCCGGAAGTTTCATCATCTTTCCGCTTTATTTTTCGTAAAGCGTAACCGTAACTTCATAGTTGATCTTTTCGCCAGCGGCAAGGAACTTAAGCTTCTCTTCCCTGCGCATTACATCCCGGCCGTCGGGCGTGCAGTTGCCCGGCTCCAAGCCAAGCACATAATCCCGGTAACCCATCATCTTCCACTGGGTAAAATGATCTAAACAAGCAGGGTCAAAGGAAATCGTCAGACCCTTGTGGATATCCGGATTGTAAATAGATGCCCTTCCCTCTTTTTCAAAGCTGTGATAATAGCACTGCTCCTCAAAGTTAGGGGTAGGCGGCAGCATTTTATTCCAGGTATCCAGATCCTCTGCCGCATGGTCATTTCTCAGTGTTACCTTTACCGAAGGAATATCCAATACGGAGTTTTCCGACAGAAGCGGATACCCCATATTCATATGGTACATAATCATGATCGGAGAGTCCTTATCTCCCTGATTTTCGATCACATCGGAGATTGTAAACGTCGCCTCTGTTTTGGAGACAGAAATCGTCCGTTTCAGCATTAACTTACGGGCAAAAATACCGCTGTCATTGACGGTGGCGTGGATGTACATATTCTCTTTATCCTCATCCCACCAAATATGCTCGCAGGGAGTATTGCCGATGGTGCCGTGGAGAGGAAGGGATTCCCCTGCATCGGTACAAGGGCTACCCACAGCAGCAAGGCCGCAAGTGGTCAAAAAACCGGCAGTAAAGCTTTTCAAGAAGCCGGCGCCCTGATCGTCGTAATAAGCAGGTGCCACATAGCCACTGGGAGAAAAGTAGCCCATATTGTCGCCTTTATAATTCAGGCGGTAAATATCTGCACAACGGTCTGCACAGACCGTCATCTGCAAACCCGCCCCATTGCGAACCTGCAAAAGGCGCATACCGTCGCCTTTGCCTCCCACAAGACGCACTTCTTCGACACCGCACAGCTGACTGCTATGACCAATATAAGGATTCACGTTCATAAGAACCCTCCTTAAACAACGGGTTGCATATTTTCGTGCTTCAGGCCATCTGCCTTTGTAACCAGCGCCGCCAGGCTACAGCCGTCAAGCAGCATTTCATAATACGCTAAAATCAATCGGGCCAAGGGATGGTCGCTCTCTATTTTGGCTACTGCAAGCAGTGCAGTCTTTGCTTCCTCCAAAGATTGAACGCCGCCGTTTTCCTGCAAATACCGACGAAGACCTGCGGCCGCACCTACAGCAATATAGGCAGGGGTAATCCCCTCCTCCAGTGCCAGCAAAGATGAACCGATCAGCCGATCCTCAGGGCTCAGCTTTCTTGCGGGATCGCCACCTACACGCTGGCAAGTGTCCTTCAGAGCCGCATTGGTAAAGCGGTAGAGCAGATCCGTAATATGGGATTGCAGATCACTCATAGGTGCGCCATAGCGGCGATGGAGCGCCATTTGGCTTTCCAGCATCGCATTTTGCACCAGGACACGGATCTCCGGCACAGCGATAGCCTCATAAATGTACTCCTTGCCCAGAAGATCACCAAGATACGCACAGGTTGCGTGCCCCATATTATGTATATACAGCTTTCGCTTAATGTAAAAATCAAAGGGCGCAAAGGGCACCATATTCCGGATTTCCGGAATTTTTCCTTTGAACGCGGCTTTATCCACCGGCAAAAATCCGTACTTTTCCACGCAGACGCGCATAGGTTCGCCGTCTTTCATTTCCTCAGTCTGAACCGGCACCATACGGCCAATAGAAGCCTCTACCAGGCCCACCGTCTCGTCAAAGCGACGGCATTCCTCCTCTGTAAGCTGCTCTTTGAGCATTCCCTCTAAAATTTTGTTGGCATCGTTGAGATTTTCACAAATGATGATATTCAGCGGCCCCTTGTTCATCTCCCAACGCTTCCGCAGACCTGCCACAATATTGGGCACGATAAATTTCAGGATCCGGGCACCTACAGCCGTGGCCATAATATCGCAGTTTGCGATCGCATCCACCGCTTCCGGCAGATTGCCGTTGGCTGCCGTTACGTTTTCCACCCAGACGTCCTCATAACCCTGCGTGGATACGATCCGAACCGGGTAGCGGTTTTCCGTCTGCAAAGCCTTGATCACCGGCTCTGCCACATCAATAAAGGTTACCTGATAGCCGCTCTGGCTCAGCAGAGCACCGATAAATCCGCGGCCAATATTGCCGCCGCCGTACATAACTGCTTGTTTCATATTGCAATCACGCTCCGTAAAGTTCATATAATTTCAGCACCTCTTGGACAGTTCTCACACCGTCGGAGGCGTTAACTTCGCTAAGAGAGGCCGCCGCGGTGCAAGCGCCCAGCTTTAATGCGCTTCCCATATCCATACCGGTCTCTGCAGCATACAAAATACCTGCGCAGAAAGCATCTCCCGCACCGACCGTGCCCTTAATATATCCGGCCGGCAGGGTTAGGCTGGGAACTTCCCAATATTGACCGTTTTCGTCAATACCGCAACCAAGCTCCGGGCAATGGATCACTGCCCAAGTGGAAACGCCGTACTGCCTCAGCTTTTGCAGTGCGACAGGCAGATTTTCCTTGATAAGGCCATTTTCGTTCCGAAGAACGATTCCTGTAATCTGTTGCGCCTCAATCTCGTTAATAATGCAGTAATTGGAATATTTCAGTGCCGGTGTTACCAGTCGGACAAACCGGTCGCCGGTCTCCGATACCACATCAATGGAGGTTTTTATGCCCAGTTTCTGCACCTGATGCAAAAGACAGGCCATTTTCGTACCGTATGTATCATCCTCTTCATCCAATGCAGGCAAAAGCAAAATATAGCCAATGTGAAAAATATCCACATTCAGCGCCGCCAAGTCAATATCCTTTTCGCCATAGTAAGCATTGGCACCGGCGTGCTGGAAGAAAGTCCGTTCCTTGGTCTGGTTATTGCTCATAACCGCCGTGAAAGAGGTTCTGCCATCTCTGCGAACCTGGGAAAGATCGATATTGGGATACTTCCCCATCTCCTGCAAAATGAAATCTCCCTCTGCATCGTAACCCGCATAACCGGAGGCTACAAGTCGCAAATTTGGGTCTAATCTTGCCAAATCAGAAATGGTATTACAGACGCTTCCGCCGGTAGAATTTTGAATACCCTCCGTAATGTGTGTCAGTTCTCCCTGCCGCGGCCATGTGGCAATCGGATAGGTAATATCGACAATCATATTGCCTGCACAGCAAATTCCTTTGCTCATTAATGTCCCCTCTTCCCAATATTGATAAAACAAAATTTGTTATCGATAAGATATTAACAAAACAATTCCGTCCTGTCAACGGCTTTCTGCCGCAAACAGGTTAGGCAGTTCTTAGAATAGTGTACCTTTGCCGAATGAATCCCAAGCGATATCTAAGTTATATATTCATTATAATGCTTTCTTCTGAAAAAGCAACACTTTTCTTACTATCGCCCTATTCTGGTGCATAATCCCCCATTGCCGTTGCGAAAGGATCGGCAATCTGCCACCCGCAGGCGGATACTATCCGTACCTACAATAAAATGCACTCGCCGAAGCGAGTGCATTTTGTGTCAGGACACGTTATCAGAGCCTGCTTCAGTACAAACTCGGATATTCTCTCAACTTCAATCGGGTGTGTTAGTTTAATATCTGCCTTTGCGCATATTCTCATAGATTTTTCCGCAAAAAATTCTGTTATCCAAATCTTCGCTTTTGCATTTGGTACGCTGTTGTTAGCTGGGGTATCCCTGAAATTTCATCTTTGCTCTTCATCAATTTCTGCATCACCTCTGTCGATTTATGTCGGGACACCTCGGATACAACGCAAATATGTTGAGACACCTCTGATACAACGCAAAATTGTCAGTATATCGAAGAAAAATCGTGAAAATGTCGGTATATCTAAGATAAATCGCAAAACCATCGCAGAATTTTAGCATGAATTTTGATGGAACCAATGAAAAATATTACCAAATCCAAGCTCTGATAGCATATCCAAATCCCAGCTAAGGTAATTTGGATGACAATATCTATGCATCACAACGAACCGGAAACAACGCTGTTGATACACCGAACCATCGCAAATGCTTAATGATGACTACCGCAAAGGCAGAAAATAAAAATTTTTTAATATAGGGGTATAAAAAAGCAGCCCCCACCAAAACGATGGGGACTGCGAAATTTTGTCCTATGGACGATATTCGGTTTTAGCCGATTTCACATTTTATTGTAGATAATTAGCCCTTGATCGCGGCCTGGGCGGCAGCCAGACGGGCGATGGGCACACGGAAGGGGCTGCAGGACACATAGTCCAGGCCGATCTTGTGGCAGAATTCCACGGAGACGGGGTCGCCGCCGTGCTCGCCGCAGATACCGTAGTGCAGATTTTTGCCGGAGGCCTTGCCCTTGGCAACAGCCATCTCCAACAGCATACCAACACCGGTCTGATCCAGCTTAGCAAAGGGATCGTTCTCGTAGATCTTGGACTCGTAGTAAGCATTCAGGAACTTGCCTGCGTCGTCGCGGGAGAAACCGAAGGTCATCTGGGTCAGGTCGTTGGTACCGAAGCAGAAGAACTCAGCTTCCTGAGCGATCTGGTCAGCGGTCAGGCAAGCTCTGGGGATCTCGATCATAGTACCGACCTCGTACTTGAGATCAATGCCGGCGGCAGCGATCTCAGTGTCAGCGGTCTTGACAACTACATCCTTAACGTACTTCAGCTCCTTTACGTCGCCTACCAGGGGAATCATAATCTCGGGAACGTTGTTCCAATCGGGATGACGCTTTGCAACAGCGATAGCTGCACGGATGACAGCCTTGGTCTGCATAGCGGCGATTTCGGGGTAGGTAACGCTCAGACGGCAGCCACGGTGGCCCATCATCGGGTTAAACTCGTGGAGAGAAGCGATGATGTCCTTAATCTGCTGGACAGTCTTGCCCTGGGTAGCAGCCAGAGCGGCGATGTCTTCCTCAGTGGTGGGAACGAACTCGTGGAGCGGGGGATCCAGGAAGCGGATGCAAACGGGCATACCTTCCATAGCCTCATAAAGACCCTCGAAATCAGCCTGCTGCATAGGCAGGATCTTCTCCAGAGCAGCCTCACGCTCTTCCACAGTGTCGGAGCAGATCATCTCACGGAAGGAGCCGATACGGCCTTCCTCGAAGAACATATGCTCGGTACGGCACAGGCCGATGCCCTCTGCGCCCAGCTCACGAGCCTTGATGGCATCACGGGGGGAGTCGGCATTGGTGCGAACCTTCAATGTGCGGTACTGGTCAGCCCAGGCCATAATACGGCCGAACTCACCGGCAATCTCAGCATCCTTGGTGGGGATCAGGCCGGCATAGATGTTACCGGTAGAGCCATCCAGGGAGATGCAGTCGCCTTCGTGATAAGTTACACCGGACAGAGTGAACTGCTTGTTCTCCTCGTCCATATTGATCTCGGTGCAGCCGGAAACGCAGCAGGTACCCATACCACGGGCAACAACGGCTGCGTGGGAGGTCATACCGCCACGGACGGTCAGGATGCCCTGTGCGGCCATCATACCCTCGATGTCCTCGGGGGAGGTTTCCAGACGAACCAGAACGACCTTCTCGCCACGGGCAGCCCAAGCCTTAGCGTCCTCAGCGGTGAAGACGATCTTACCGGCAGCAGCACCGGGAGATGCGGGCAGAGCCTTGCCAATGGGGGAAGCTGCCTTCAAAGCAGCGGTATCAAACTGGGGATGCAGCAGCGTGTCTAAGTTACGGGGCTCGATCATAGCCACGGCCTTCTTCTCGTCGATCATACCCTCGTCTACCAGGTCGCAGGCGATCTTCAGAGCAGCGGGAGCGGTACGCTTGCCGTTACGGGTCTGGAGCATATAGAGCTTGCCGTTTTCAACGGTGAACTCCATATCCTGCATATCGCGGTAGTGGTCCTCCAGGATTGCGCAGACCTTCTCGAACTGTGCAAATGCCTCGGGGAACTTGTCTGCCATCTCGGAGATGGGCATAGGTGTACGAACACCGGCAACAACGTCTTCGCCCTGGGCATTGGTCAGGAACTCGCCCATCAGGCCGCGCTTACCGGTAGCAGGATCGCGGGTGAAAGCAACGCCGGTGCCGCAGTTGTCGCCCATATTGCCGAAAGCCATAGACTGTACGTTAACGGCAGTACCCCAGGAGTAGGGGATATCGTTTTCACGGCGGTAGATGTTCGCACGGGGGTTGTCCCAGGAACGGAAAACAGCCTTAACAGCGCCCATCAGCTGCTCCACGGGATCGGAGGGGAAGTCGGTGCCCAGCTTTGCCTTGTACTCAGCCTTGAACTGGCCAGCCAGCTCCTTCAGGTCTTCAGCGGTCAGGTCAACGTCCTGGGTAACACCCTTCTTTTCCTTCATCTCGTCGATGAGGACCTCGAAGTACTTCTTACCGACTTCCATAACAACGTCGGAGTACATCTGGATAAAGCGGCGGTAGCAGTCGTAAGCCCAGCGGGGGTTGCCGGACTTGGTTGCCAGAACCTCAACCACATCTTCGTTAAGACCCAGGTTCAGAATGGTATCCATCATACCGGGCATAGATGCACGGGCGCCGGAACGAACGGAGACCAGCAGAGGATTCTCCTTGTCGCCGAACTTCTTGCCGGTAATTTCTTCCAGCTTGGAAACGTACTGCATAATTTCAGCCTGAATGTCGTCATTGATGCGACGGCCATCTTCGTAGTACTTGGTGCAGGCTTCGGTGGAAATGGTGAAGCCCTGGGGAACAGGCAGGCCGATGTTGGTCATTTCAGCCAGGTTCGCGCCCTTGCCGCCCAGCAGCTCGCGCATAGAACCGTTGCCTTCGGTAAACAAGTAAACGTATTTGTGAGACATATGATACCCCTTTCAGTATTTCCGGCTTCTCTTGCCGGTTTTTTTGTTTTTTTAGACTTTTCTAAATGAGCGCATAAAGTATAGCACAATCGGAAAGAAATGTAAACCCTTTTGGGGGCTTTTTCCACAAAAAGTTTTCTTTTTTCTTAATATTCCCGGTGAACGGCCTTTACGATGCCGATTATTTCCGCTTCCGAGCCGTCAATGGGGGCATAATTTTCATTTTCCGGCAGAAGCCAGATCTGACCGTTCCGGCGGGAGAGGCGTTTTACAGTAGCTTCGTCGCCAATGCGGGCTACGACGATCTGCCCGTCGTAGGCGGTTTGCTGGGGGCGAACCACGACCTTATCCCCGGAAAGAATGCCGGCATTTATCATGCTGTCGCCCCGGACACGCAGCGCAAAGCAATTAGGATCACCGTCCCAGGCCATCGTCCCCTCCCGGTTTTCCCAGGCAAGAATCGGCTCACCTGCGGTAACCATACCCACAATGGGAATCTGACCCGGTTTTTGGGTTGTGGCGATTGCCCGTTTTCTGCCTTTGCCGCCGGAGGGCATAAGTAGTCCCCTCTCCTGCAGCTGCTGCAGATGGTAGCTGACGGACGCAGTGGAATTGAGTCCCACCGCTGCGCCGATTTCCCGGACAGAGGGGGCATAGCCGTTTTCCTGAACAAAGGTATTGACAAATTCCAGTATCTCCTGGGCTTTATTACTCTTTCTGGGCATAGGACAGCCTCCCTTTCCAATAATTTCGTTTATTATAGCACAAATGAACGAAAAAGAAAAGAGGGAATTTTATAAATTGACAATGGACAGTTGACAGTGGACAATTCCCCATCTTTGCTGTCATTGCGAAGGCGGCTTTGCCGCCTGTGGCAATCTCCTGGTACGCACCTTCGATTATACCGTAGGGGACGATGCCCACATCGTCCCGCGGGCGGCAGATTGCCGCCCCTACATTCCAATCCGTCGGCTCTGCCGACACCTTAATTGTCAATTGTCCATTGTCAACTGCCAATTTTCTCCGAATTTCCCAACGACGGTGGCATATACTATTACTGTATGGCTATGAAAAGGAGTGGTTTTATGGAAGTTAGTCAAAAGGCCAGGGAGGTTTGGCAGCGGGTTCAGGGAGAGGCTGTCCCCTATTCCCTGCAGCAGCTGCCCCAGATGATTGCAGAGGAAAAGCAGGATGCCGCCACCTACCTGTATCTTTCCCACCGTTTCGGCGGTAAGGAGGGCGCGATGCTGCGGCGGATGTTTGAAGAGGAACAGACCCACGTTACCTGCCTGCGGGGAATTTACCGGATGGTCAGCGGAGAGCGCTGCAGCCTACATACCGCCCCGGCAGAGGTAGATGAACCGTCCATTGCCCTGCGGAAATGCTACGGGCGGGAAATGCGGTGTCTTGCCGCCTATGAAGCCCTGTCCGGCGACAAAGAATACGGTCCGGTCTTTGCCCAGCTTGCGGCTGAAGAACGGGAGCATTGCAAGAATATTCTGCACCTCATCGGCAAAATGGATTTGAAGTAAAATGGACAATTGACAGTTGCCAATTATTGTGTCCGCATTGCGGACAATTCAAATAGTCGGCATAGCCGACACCTTAACTGTCAACTGCCCACTTTCAACTGTCAACTAAAAAAGCCACCCGGGCGGGTGGCTTTTGCCATTTTCTGGTTTTATTCATAATCTGTTCAAAAATCCTTGCAAAAGTGAAAAAAAATGATATACTGAGTTTGACAGTACCCCATTTTATAAAAAGAGGTAGACACTATGAAGATTAAGATGCTTGAAAAAAGCTATGACGAGGTAATGGCGCTCAAAACACCAAAATATTTTAAGCCAAAGAAAACCAATCTGTTTTGGCAAACCCTCCTCAAAATCATCTGCAAGATTGCCCTGCTTCCTTCTCGTTTTACTCACACGGAAGTGGGTATGGAAAAGCTTGGCAAGGATGAGCCTGCTCTCATTCTTATGAATCACGCAGCCTTTACCGATTTTGAGATTGCTTACTCTATGCTCTACCCCAGGAAATTTAATACCGTTGCCGCATTTGAAACCTTTATGGGACTTGACTGGATTATGAAGCCCATCGGCATCTTCCCCACAAGAAAATATATATCCGACCCTCAGCTGATCCGGGACATAAAGCATTGTCTTGTAAAGAATAAAAGCTCTGTACTTATGTTCCCCGAGGCGGTTTACACCCTGGACGGAACTTGCGTAACCCTGCCTGCATCTCTTCCGAAGCTGATTAAGCTGCTGGGCGTTCCCCTTTGTACGCTAAAGACAAACGGCGTTTATCTGCACGTTCCGGCTTACGGCTATGTGCAAAACCGCAAAGTTCCTATGCACGCGGAGCTTCGCTATGTCCTCTCTCCCGAAGAAATCAAGAAAATGAGCGTTTCGGAAATTCAGGCGGTCATTGACCGGGAATTTTCCTTTGATAATTTCCGCTGGCAACAGGAAAACAATATTGTTATTGACGAATCCTTCCGTGCAGACGGTCTGCACACCATTCTCTACAAATGTCCCCACTGCCAAAAAGAGGGCAATATGGAAAGCAGCGGCACTACCCTCTCCTGCACTGCCTGCGGCAAAAAGTGGGAGCTTACGGAGCTGGGCTACCTCAAAGCTTTGGATGGAGAAACGGAATTTGACCACGTTCCCGATTGGTACAAGTGGGAACGCCAGTGTGTGCGCAAGGAAATCCTGGACGGCAATTATGGCTTTAATGTTCCCTGTGATATTACGATGATTGTTGACACCAAGGCCCTTTATAAAGTAGGTTCGGGCAGAATTTCCCACAATGCGACAGAAGGCTTCCACCTGACAGGCTGCGACGGCAAAATCGACCTTCGCCAAAGCCCGGACACAGCCTACACCTGCGAGGCAATTCCTTATTTCTATCAAATAGACGATGTGATTGGTATCAGTACCAACCGCGCCCTCTATTTTGTCTTCCCCACAGAGCAAAAAGAGGTGGTTGTGAAGGCAAAGCTTGCCACCGAGGAAATATTTAAGATTCTGATGGAACAAAGAAAAGCCAAACAGCTTGAAACAAAGGCCCAAAAGGAAGCAGACTAAAAAAGAAGGTAGACACACGGTGTCTACCTTCTTTTATGCAAAAACAACGATGAAAGACGGTCGTGTAGGGACACCCCTCCGGGGTGTCCGCTAATATTCCCAGGGACACCCGAGGACGGGTGTCCCTACATTTTATTCGGAAACCCGGTTTACATAGAGCTTACTCTTATCGTGCTTGCGGAAGGCCTGGAAAAGAAGCATACCGCCGGCAAGAATAAAGCTGACCAGTGCCAGCACCTGGCTGACCCGGTACTGTCCCCAGTAAAGGCTGTCCGTCCGCAGACCTTCAATAAATGCTCTGCCCAAGCCGTACCAGGCAACATAGCCCAGGGCGATCTGCCCGTCATACTGCCGTTTTTTGGATAAAAAGTGCAATAGCACAAAGCCTGCGGCATTCCACAGCGATTCGTACAGGAAAGTGGGATGGTGATATTCCCAGGACTGGGTATAGGTATTGAAAAGCCCCATTCTAAGGAAGCCGTCGGTAGCACTGCCGAAGGCTTCCCGATTGAAGAAGTTGCCCCAGCGGCCGATCATCTGACCGATGAGGAAGCTGATGCCTACCATATCAAAGGCGGCGAAAATACTGATTTTTTTATAGGCGCAATAGGCAATAATGCCGATCACCGCGCCGATGACACCGCCGTAAATGGCAAGTCCGCCCTCCCAAATGTAGAGAATGGAAATGGGATTGTCCTTATAATGCTCCCATTGGAAAGCGCAGTAGTACAGCCGGGTGCAGATAATGGCAAAGGGAATGATCATCAGCGCGCCGTCAATCACATCGTCCTGCTTGAAGCCGAACTGATTGCAGCGGCGCAGACCGTAAATAGCCGCCAGCGCAAGGCCTATGGCGATAATCAGGCCATAGTAGTTGATCTGCATAAAACCCAGATCTAAGGCTCTGCCGGGATTGATTTCAATCCCAAGCCCGGGGAAAGAGATTTCTGTGTATTGCATATAGTTTCCTCCTTTGTAAAATTGACAATGGATAATTAACAGTTGACAATTATGGTGTCGGCAAGCCGACAAACTACATTGTAGCGGCAGCACGCCCCGTTAATCCCCTCCCCCGGGGGGAGGGTGTCAGCGAAGCTGACGGGTGAGGAACGGCGTGCACAATAGGTCTGTACAAATGCAAATACAGAAGTTTTATCTCCCGCATTCCTCATCCGACCTCGCTTCGCTCGGCCACCTTCCCCACGGGGGAAGGTATTTATTCATCTTTTACAGGATAAATCACACTGAGGGCGCAGTTTTCCTCACGAACGGCTGTACGCAGGAAATCCGTCAGCTCCCGAGGCGTGATTTTTTCGTAGATTGCGGGAAATTCAAAATAATCAAATTCCGTAAAATAGTAAGCCGTAATCCGGAAAATCAGGGAATTGAAGCTATCCAGCGCCCGAATTCTGCGACCCATCGCGCTGCGCTTCATCCGAAGGAGTCTTTCCTCCGAAATTCCCTCACGGCAGAGCTTCTCCGCTTCCGCAAGCAGCGCCTCTTTCACCTTTTCCGGGTAATCGCTGTCGCCGGAGACGGTAAGCATTCCCATACCGGAAACGGTTTCAAAGCCGCCGCCGAAGGAGGAATCAATAATCCCCTCTTCGTATAATCTCTGGTACAAATCCGACGACTCGCCAAAGAGGGCTTCGGAAGCCAAATCCGCCACGAACTCTGTCCGCACCGCCCTTTCTCCCTTGCCCGGGTCGGGGCATTTGAAGCCAAGCTGAAAGATGGGCATTGCCACCTCCATATTCGCTTCCACCAGATGCTTTTCTATCTTAGTATCTTCCGCCCAGGTATCTACCCGGGGGGCTTTTTCTGTTTTTTCTGCCGGTAAGTGTTCCCTTGCGATGGCGCAGACCGCTTCCGGGTCTACATCCCCCACAACACAAAGAAACATATTATTCGGTGCATAGAATGCCCGATGGCACTTATGCAGAATTTCCGGGGTGATTTTCGCGATAGAATCCCGTGTGCCTAAAATCGGCACGGAAATGGGATGGTTTTGATACATACAGCCCATCAGGTTTTCAAACACCGCCGTGTCCGGGCTGTCGGCATTCATTTCGATTTCCTGACCGATGATCCCCTGCTCTTTTTGGACGCTTTCCTCGGTGAAATACGGCGTAGATACAAAATCCAAAAGAAGCCCCAAAGCCTCGTCAAACCGCTCGGTGCAGGTGAAGTAATAGGCGGTCATATCGTAACTGGTAAAGGCATTTACATCTGCGCCCAGCTGGGCAAAGCAGCCGGAAATTTCGCCCCCGGGCATATCGAACATCTTATGCTCCAAGTAGTGGGCGATGCCGGCAGGGGCAATCACATTTTCTCCGTCCAGCGAAAATTGGGTATGGATTGCACCGTAATCGGTGGTGAAGTAGCACAGCTTTTTGGAAAAGCCCGGTCTCGGTACCACGCAGACCGCAAGACCGTTGGGAAGGGTCTCCCAAAAGACCCTTTCGCCTAACCGGGGGTAAGCTTTTTCAATCATTCCTGCACCCCCTTAAGGAAAAATACGGTGTGCTTTTGAAGGGTTTTTGCCACCTCAGAAATATCCGACGCCGTGCAGCGGAGAATTGCCTGCTTATATTCTTCCCGGGAAAACAGCATACCCGTTAAGCCCTGAACGGCATAGTAGCCTTCGATATTTCCGGGGGTGTCGTGGACACTTTCCAGGGAAGAAAGGAGCATCTGCCGGGCGCTTTCCAGCTCTGAGGCGGAAATTTCGCCGTTGCAAATTGCTTCCAGCTGCATTTCTACCTGTTTTTCTACCACATCCCGCGCCCCAAAGTCAATACCGGCAGAAACCACCAAAATACCCTTACTGCTGTAGTAAGAAGATCCGATGTCGTAGCAAAGGGACATTTCTTCCCTTATTTTGGCAAAGAGCTTGCCGGTCATACCGCCGCCAAAAATGCCATTTAGAAGCTGCATTGCCGCAAATTTGGGGTGTCGGAGGGTGATGGGGGTTACAAAGCCCATCGCCAGCTTTCCCTGAGAAACCTCCATTTTTTCCTGGTGGCTTCCTCCCGGATCTTCCCCAAAGGGTGTCTGCTCCGGCAAAGCCGCCACCTGCCGGGGCGTATCGGCAAACAAAGCCTTCAGCTTTTGCCCTACCACACCAGGTTCCTGGCTTCCCACATAGAAAAGCTCCACCCGGGCAGTTTTCAGCAGGTTTTCATAATGGGCATACAGGCTTTGTGCCGTAATAGCCGCCACATCTTCCTTGTGTCCTAACCGGGGAATGCCGAAGCTGTCGGCTTTGCACATATTTACAATCAGCTTATCAAAGGCAAGGGTGCGCTTATCGTTCATTCGGGATTCGATGGTGGCAATCAGGTTTTTCTTTTCGCTTTCCACCACGCTTTCCGGGAAAATGCCCTTTTCCAGCCGGGGGCAAAAAAGAATTTCCCGGAGGAACTCTACCATAGGGGCAAAAACCTCATCCCCATCCAAGGCATATTTATCGTCAATAAACCCGCAAAACAGGCCGCTGGTCTGCCAGTCTCCCGCCCGGCGCACAAGGGGGCCTACGGATGCGCCGTATAAATCGTCCAGCCGGGCAGTGATACTGCCAATGTCCGGGCTTTTTTCCGTGCCGCGAAGCAGCACTGCCGGAAGCAGAGCGTTTTTTGCCGCTTCTTCTTTATTCATCGGGCGCACAAACTGGATGCTTAAGCACCCTTGCTTAAACCGGTCGTCCCGGAAACAACGAAGCTGCACCCCCGCGCCCAGGGTCATTTCTTCCATCTTTTTCCCGCTCCTCACTGTCGTATGGAATCATTATATACTATTTTTCCGGAAATAGATAGGGGAAAACAAAAAAATCGGTTGTTATTTTTCACCGAATGCGATACAATGAAAATGTCCCCTCCCCTTTGGGGAGGGTGGCCGAGCAAAGCGAGGTTGGGTGAGGTCGACCTCATCCGTCATTTGCTCGTACCTCGCAAATGCCACCTTCCCCAGAGGGGAAGGTTATCCCCTTATAAGGAGCTGCCCTATGACCTATCTTGAGATTACCATCTCCACAACCCCTTCGCAAATTGAAGATGTGGCTGCCGCACTGACAAGCGGCGGTTTTGAAGAACTGCTCATTGAAGATCAGCAGGAATTTGAGACCTTTTTGGACGAAAACAAAGCCTACTGGGATTATATAGACGAAAGCCTGCAGGAAAAGCTCCAGGGGCTTTCCCACATTAAGCTTTACTTAGAGGATACGGACACAGAAGGTCTTGCCCGGCTGGAAAAGCTGGTGGCATCCCTGGGGCTGAATATGACCGTAAACACTTTGGCAGAAACCAACTGGGAAGAAAGCTGGAAGGAAAATTACCCGCCCCAGATAATTGGCGAAAAGCTCATAGTGCTCCCCTACTGGCTGGAAAATGACACAGACCGTCTGCCGGTAATTTTAGACCCGGGTCTTACCTTCGGCACAGGCGCCCACCCCTCCACCCAAATGGTGATGGAAGCAATGGAAGAATGTATAAAACCGGGCTTTTCCTGCCTGGATCTGGGCAGCGGCAGCGGTATTCTCTCTATTGCCGCCCTGCGTTTAGGGGCAAAAAGCGCCATTGGCGTGGACATTGACCCCAAGGCCGAGGACATTTCCCGGGAGAACGCCGCCTATAACGGTTTTACCGCCCCGGAATTTACCGCCCTGACCGGCAATGTTACGGCGGACAGGAAGCTGATGACCCGGCTTTCCGGGGCACATTACGATTTGGTGCTTGTAAACATTGTGGCAGATGTAATTTGCCATCTTGCCCCCACCCTTCCCCAGTTTTTAAGTGCCGACAGCATTTTGATTTGCTCCGGCATTTTGGATACCCGCCTTTCCGATGTGATTGCCGCATTGGAAAACGCTGGCCTGGAAATCACAGAAATTCGCCAAAAAGAAGACTGGCGCTGTGTTTGCGCGAAGGTAAGATAATCCCCTAATTTAAGCCTTCCCCTTTGGGGAAGGTGGCAAAAATCTCTGATTTTTGACGGATGAGGTTCGAAAATCCCTTCGTTATTTGAAAATGCACCGATAGATGCGAGGCGTTAAAACCTCACCCGGTTTTTGCACAGCAAAAACCACCCTCCCCATAGGGGAGGGTAATAACCTTCCATTGCAGAGGAGTAACCTATGACCATTCCCTACCGCACCCGGCGGGTAATCAAACGGCTTTGCACCGTACTGCTTACGCTGTCGTTGGTGGCTTTCTTTGTGCTGATGTGCTGGCTGCTGTGGCTGGATCGGTTCTTAGTCTACACCAAAGACGGTGTTTACTTAGATTTTGACCGGGACAGACCCCTGTCCGGCCAGCTCGCCACCCCCACCGAGCCTCGCCCCACCGTGTCTATCCACTACGGCGATGACGATGTGGAGGTAACCGGTCAGCTGCAGCAGCTTTCCGGCTTTTACATTACAGAAGCGGACATCTCCGCCCCCGCCGGCTCCCGGAACCCCCAGGGCGATTCGGAAGCCAAGATTGATATGCTGATGGAAAAACTGAAAAAGCTCCCCGCCGGAACACCGGTGATGCTGGAGGTGAAAAACTTCCGGGGTCGGTTTTTCTACGATTCCACCGTCAGCACTCAGCGGAGCAATCTCATAAACACCCAAAAAGTAGGTGAACTGATTGATACCCTCAATCGCCAGGGCGTTTACCTTATTGCCCGCCTGCCCGCTTTCCGGGATTATTACTTTGGCCTTAACAATGTTCCCTCCGGTTTGCACCATTCGTCGGGCGGATATCTGTGGATGGACGAAGTGGGCTGTTACTGGCTCAACCCCGCCCACCAGGGCACCATTACCTATCTTGCCCAAATTCTCTCGGAGCTGAAGGCTTTGGGCTTTGACGAAGCGGTATTCGACCATTTCCGCTTCCCGGAAACACAGAACATCCTCTTCCCCGGAGATAAGAATGCCGCCATCGCTTCTGCCGCCAAAACCTTGGTAACCGCCTGCGCTACAGATGTTTTTGCCGTTTCTTTTATGGGAACACCCGGCTTTCCTCTGCCGGAGGGCAGGACACGGCTCTATATGGAAAAGGTCAGCGGCGCGGATTGCGAATTGGTTGCCGGGCAGACCGGATTTGAAAATCCGGAAGTTTATCTTGTGTTCATTGCGGAGTCCTTAGATACCCGCTATGATAAATACAGTGTCCTCCGTCCCATTGACGGAGTAAGCTGAATAGAGAAAGGAGTCTTTTATGAAAAAATCAACCTCTATCCTTTGGGGCATTGCTCTGATTGTAGGCGGCGGTATTTTCGCCCTGAATTCCCTGGGCATTACAAGCATCAACATTTTCTTCACCGGCTGGTGGACGCTGTTTATCATCATCCCCTGCACTGTGGGTCTGTTTACGGAGAAGAAAAAATTCGGAAATCTTGTGGGCATCGCCTTTGGTGTATTTTTGCTGCTGTGCGCCCGGGATATTTTGGATTTTGATATGATTTGGAAGCTGTTTTTGCCTGTGGTGGTAGTCTGCGCCGGACTGAAACTGGTGTTTACCGGCATTTTCGGCAAAAAGAAACCCGCCCCTGTAGAAGTGGAAATCCACGTCGGCAGCGGCGGCGCAAATACGGCTGTTTTCTCCGGCAGCGAGATTAACTATGCCGGACAGGAATTTACCGGCACAGAGCTTACCGCTATTTTCGGCGGCATTGACTGCGACCTCCGGGGTGCAATTATTGAAAAGGACTGCCGTATCAATATCACCTCTGTTTTTGGCGGCATTGATTTGTATATGCCGGAAAATGTCAATGTAAGTACCAATGTTACCGGTATTTTCGGCGGTGCGGACAGTAAAGTTTTCCACAGACCCGATGGGCCTACCGTTTACATTGAAGGCGCCTGCATCTTCGGCGGCGTAGATATTAAGTAAATACAAAAGGACCGGGATCCCGGTCCTTTTGCTTATTATAGAAAGCAGCGATAACCTTCCCCTTTGGGGAAGGTGGCTCGCCGTAAGGCGAGACGGATGAGGTTCATCAAACTATCTTTACTCGAAATGCATCAATAAATGTGAAGGGCCAAAACCTCACCCGTCAAAAATCAAAAGATTTTTGACACCCTCCCCAAAGGGGAGGGTTATTCTCAGCTTTTCTTCCTTCTCTTGGGAGCTGCCTTCAGGTTTTCTTCGTTGACTCTTGCCACATAGGCGGGAAACTCAATCAGCACCTTATGTCCCAGCGCCCGGTAATCCATATTCAGCACCTTTTGGATTTTCGCCTTCCGCACCTCTTCCGGTACGCCGTAGAGATACAAAATGGTATCTAAGGTCAGCTGGATTTGCAGTGGAAGGGGTGTGTTCTCCTCCCGGGTCATAATGGTGGCATATTCAATGCCGGAGACGATATTCTCCGTGGCCACCCACCGGGTATCTGTCCAGTCCGGGCAGAAAGGCTTGAACACCTCCCTCGTCTTGGGGGTATCGTTTTTACGGATATTTGCCAGCGTCAGTGCAGAGGCGTAAGAGGACGCATAGAAATCCCGGGCGATCTCACTTTCCTCGCAAACGGCGGCAATGGAGGTCAGCTCCAGGCAGTAGGCAAGCAGCGAGCTGTACCCCTCCTCCTGGGTCTCCTTTTCCATCATAATATTCTGAAAGGCAAACATCTCCTCCACCAGCACCTCCAAAAGATGCTCCTTGGTGGGAAAATAGAAGGTGATATTCCCGGGACTGAGCTGTAACTTCTTGGACAGACGGTTAATGGAGCTGCCGGTATACCCCTCCTCCACAAACATCCGTGCGGCCTCCTGAACAATTCTCTGACGGGTATTGAGGTGCTTCCTGTAAACAGCCATGGGCAGTTCCCTCTCTATCTCTTAGTATATTTACTAAATTTTACCATCTCATTTCAAAATTGTCAACGGGAAATGTACAACTTTTTCTAAAAAGCCTGTCATCGCATTTCATTCTATTGTCATTGCGAACCACGACGCCGCCCTTGATGCCGTCAAAGGTTACGTTTTTAATGGTAGCCTTGCCGCTGGTCAAATCAAAAAGCGCATAGGTATTGACACAAGCTTCAGACTGGGTGATGGTAAAGCCATTGCCGTCAATCACAAAATCCGCATTGCTCAAAGCAACAACGCCGGTCATCTTGATATCCGCAAACAAAATGACACTCTTACCCGCCTTGATTGCTTCTACCAAAGCTTTTTCCGTTGCAACACCGGCTACGCCGTCAATATTCAACTGGCCCTCGCCTGCGGCGCTGTAAGGCTTACCGGTAAGTGTGTTGTTGGACAGGTCGACACCCTCGGTGAAATTCGCAGACAGTGTACCGGTGAATTTGCAATTTGTGAAAGTAACGGTGGTGCCGTTTTGGTTGTGCCACACACCGGCAATACCGCCCATTTCTTCAGCTTCATCCGCCTCGGCTGCAGCGGTGACGGTTACGTTTCCGGAGCAAGTGATATCCACAAACTTATTACCGTAGTGAGCAATACCCACAATACCGCCGACATCACAGGTAGAACCGAAAACATCAACATTGGAAGCTGCATTGGAAACAGTATGACCGCCTTCGCCCATAAAGCCAACAACACCGCCAACGTAGGTACGGTAAGCGTTGCCGTTCTCGATGGAGTAAGCCTTAACATAGGAAGCTGCGTCAACCGCTACGGTGATATTTGTCCAGTCAGCATAAGCATTCTTACCACCGACACCGCCTACATAAGTCATACCGTTAACCTCGATATGACCGGTAACGATAATATTGGTGTACTTGCTGGTGTAAGGCTGACCCGCCACAACACCTACATTCAGGCGGCCGGAAACCGGCGCGTTGTTAACTGTCAGATTCTTGATCTCACCGTTTTGCGTTACGCCGAACAGACCGATATTGCTGTTGCTGCCACCGTTAATCTTCAGGTTGGAAATCGTCTTGCCGCTGCCGTCAAAAGTACCCTTGAAAGCATTGCTGGAGGTGCCGATCGGCGTCCACTCCATACCCGCAAGATCCAGGTCCTTCTCAAGAACTACAGTCTTACCAGCAAATGTATTGCCGCCGTTTACAGTTTCAGCCAACCAGGTCAGACCGGCTACATTGGTGATATAGTAAGTCTTGCCGTCGGTGCTTCCGATAACACCGTCGGCAATGTAGGGTCTTTCGCCCAGACCTGTAGAGTTCGTAATAAGGGTAGAGGTTGTATCCTTTACAAGGATCGTTTCAATGATGTAGTCAACGCTTGCCGTCGCACCGTTCTGCAAAATCAGCTTGCCCACATTGTTGCCGTCCATTGCGTGAGCAGCAGAACTGTTCTTAATTGTCAGGCTGGAAGCATCTACCGTGATCGTGCCGTCATTGCCGCCGTTCTCACCGAACTGGATCATAGCGCCGGTGAATACAGCGCCGTTCTTCAGTGTTAAATCACCGCTGTTACGCAGGTAAGAACCCAGGGCAACATTGGAATTGTCAATAACAACTGTGCTGTTGGGAGCTGCGATACACAGCTTGGTAGCGGTGGTCAGGACAGAATCCTTCACATTCATTTCAAAGGTAGGATTCTTGCCGCTGGTGGGAGCAGAAAGTGTAAACTGGTTGGTAAACTCCGCAATCGCATTGGTAAAGTTCAGCTTGAATGTACCATCCGCAACACTGTTCTTGCTGGAGGTATTGCCAATCTTTACATAAGCATTGGTAACATTCACGGTTACGCCTTTGGAACCGGTGATGGAAACACCGCCGGGAATAATCAGAGAAGGCTGAATAGTTTCCTTGTCAGCCGTCTTGGCATTGTCAACAGAACCGATAATGTTAAAGGTGTTGCCATAGCCGAAGGTAATACGGCTTGTGCCGGTAATCTCTAAAGTTGCGCCCTCACCGATGGTGATAACGCTGCCACTAAAGCCTGCGCTGAAAGAGGTTACCTTGGTATAGCCGGCAAAGGTCAGGTCGCCGCCGGCAGAAATGGTGCCGTTGATGTTCTTGCCGTTGCCGTTGAAGATAATGCCGGCAGGCAGGGTCAGTGTCTCCGTCAGAGCTACATCCTCAACCAAAGTGATGGTGTCGCCAGCCTTGGCGGCAGCAACCGCAGCCTCCAGAGAAGAATAGTTGGTCTCACCGATCTGAACAAGCGGTTCGGCAACCTCGACAAAATTGCGATTCTCCGTCAAGCCACAAACGCAGTGGTACACGGTATAGCCTTCTTCATAGCAAGTGGGGGCAACTGTCTCTCCCTTTGTCCAGGAGATATGGCCTGTAGCCTCCGCGTCTTCCTGCTTATAGGAATCGCCGCAAACACAGGTATAAGTGGTATAACCGTCTTCTGTGCAGGTGGGAGCAGTTACAACTGCTTCGTAAATGTGTGCACACTCTGTGGGCGCTGCAGGTACAGCATTAGAGGGCCAACAGCCTGTAGCGACTGTCAGAACCAAAGCCATAAGTACTACCAGCAAAAGCGCTTTCATCGTTCTTTTCATATGTCTCCTCCTAAATACAGATTATTCTCGGTGCGACCATTCGGGTCGGATATCAACGGATATATATGATAACAAAATCAAGTCTTTTTTGTCATAATACAATAATTTGGTCTATATAACCAAAATAACCCTCTCAACAGCATATAAATATCTACTACTTTGCTTTTGCCAAATGTGAGTTTTTCCACTAACAAGGCAAAAACGGCAAGGTTAACCTCACCGTTTTTGAATTTTATCGCATTTTTCGATTTCCATATCGTAGAAACGGCAAGGACCTTCGCAGCCGGTAATACCCAAATGAAAGCTGTCGTAAATCTCACCGCAATAAAGGTCTGCTTTCTGACCGTCCATTGTAATCACAAACCGATCCTTTTGAATCTCCAAAGCAAATTCGTGAATCTCACCGGTCGTAACCGGCAGGTACAGGCGCAGCAGATTCCGGATTTTTACCTCACCGTTTTCCTCTTTCCACAAGTTCCATACATTGATGCCGTTTTTGTACTAAACCACTTCCAGATAATCGCCGTAGTAGTGTTTTCCATCCTTTTCTGTCAGTTCCTTACTCAGAACCAACAGCGGAGCAGCCTTACCCTCGAAGGCGCAGCGGGTGGAAATTTTAACATTCGGCGTCAGTTTTTCCTCAGTAACCAAAGAAACACAGGCATATCCGTCCCAGCTTTGGGGCGCGGGAATATTTTCAATATAATCTTCCTGCTGGTTAAATTCCGGCATAGGCGCAAAACGGATAGAATGCCCATAGGTCAGGCCGTCCATAGACCAGCTGTCTCTGCTGAATATGTATTTCATAAGCAAGCTCCTTTTCTGTGTAAACCTTCCCCATTTTACCATTTTCTTTAGAATTTGCAACGGAATTATCTTTTTTCTTGCCAAATGTCAGTTTTCCTGTTAAAATGGTATTGTTATGGAAAAAAGAGTTCATTTTTATGTCAGCCGGAAAAATGTGCTGACATACCTGATGGCACTGTGCCTGGTCGGCTCGGCAGTGACCCGCATTGCGATTCCTTGTGTGAAAGGGACTTGGGATCAGCTTGAAGTGTGGAGTCAAATCGTTCTGCCGGTAGGAGCCACCCTGCTGTATGTGCTCATCGCCCTCATAAGCGGCAAAGAGATGTTTTATAAAACCGCTATCCCCGTTTGGCTGATGGGCATTTTCTATGCCATCCAGCCCCACGCAATCCTGGGCAGCAATCCCTTCTTACTGGGAATGTACTACATCTGCATTGTATTTTTCTGCGCGCTCTACACCGCAATCTCCTGCGGCAGATTCCGCGCGCCCTGGCTTCTGCCCCTGATGTTCCTATTGCCTATTGCGGCAGTCGGCTATGCCCATAATTTCTGGGCCACCACTCCGCAAACAGACTGGATCCGGCAGGCAATGCTGCAGGGCTTATTGCCCAACTATCTGTTGTTTATCGGCTGTTTCCTGCTGTCTTTAGGTCTTAAAGTTTCTGCCGACGGCAAGTATCACCCCACCTGGGGCGACCGCAGCGACGGCCGCAAAATCCGCACCCTCTCCCCTATGGCGCAGATTACCATGTATTTCCAATGGGAACGGAATATCTGCTCTAACCTCTTTGAGGAAGCCGTGGAAATCAGCCACATTGACCGTTACATCCGTCAAAAGCGCCGTGAGGGTCTCACCGATTTTGGCATTATGCATGTACTGCTGGCCGCCTATGTCCGCGGTGTTGCAAAATATCCCCAGCTTAACCGCTTTATCAGCGGTCAGAAGGTCTACTCCCGGGGCGATGACATTCAGTACTGTATGGTTGTCAAAAAGGAAATGACCGTAGATTCCCCCGATACCTCTATTAAGGTTCACCTAAATCCCCGGGATACTGCTGAAGATGTCTATCGCAAGCTCAATGCCGCCATTGACGAGGTCAAGGCCACCCAGGAGCTGGACTCCAGCTTAGATGGCCTGATTCAGTACTTAAATCTCATTCCCGGTCTGTTCTTAAAATTCGTAGTTTGGCTGCTGAAGCTACTGGACTATTTCGGTCTGCTCCCCAAGTTTTTGCTGGAGCTAAGTCCCTTCCACGGCAGTTTGTTCTTCACCTCTATGGGTAGTCTGGGCATCCAGCCCGTTTACCACCACCTGTATGATTTCGGTAACCTCCCCTGCTTCGGCGCATTCGGCGCAAAGCGGAAAACACTGGAGGTGCAGGAGGACGGCACTGTGATTCAGAGAAAGTATGTGGATATCAAGTTCGTTTTGGACGAGCGCATCTGCGACGGCTTCTACTACGCCACCTTCTTTAAGTACTATAAGCGTCTGCTCCGCAACCCCGAGGTTCTGGACCTTCCGCCCGAAGAAGTCGTACCGGATATTGACTGATGAAAAAGGAAATTTTAACCCTTCTCCCCCCGGACTACACCTGGGGGGAGTCGATATATTATCTGGAATCTGTTGATTCTACAAGCAATTACGCCAAAATCCTTGCCAAAAGCGGTGCGCCGGAAGGTACAGCGGTAATCGCCCGGTGTCAGGCCGGCGGTCGGGGGCGGATGGGGCGCAGTTTCCACTCTCCCGAGGGCGGTCTGTATCTGACTGTTATTCTTCGCCCAAAGTGCAAAGCCCAAGAGCTGATGCACCTGACCTGCGGTGCTGGCGTTGCCACCGGCAATGCGATTTTCGCAGTTACCGGCATCCGACCGGGACTGAAATGGATCAACGATTTGGTCATCGGCGCCAAAAAGGTCGGTGGTATTTTGACCGAAATGTCCCTGACTCCGGATGGCTTTGTGGACTACGCGCTTATTGGCATTGGTATTAACTGTAAAGACACCATCCCCCCAGAGCTTATAGAAATTGCCACCGCATTGGATCGGGAAGCAGGGGAAGAAATTTCCGTTGCCACCCTTGCCGCCGCCCTACTGAGGGAACTGCATACCCTTTCGTGTACCATTTTCAGCGAAAAAGAGGCTTTATTGGACCGATATCGCACCTTTTGCATTACCATAGGAAAAGAAGTTTTACTGATTCGGGGAGAGGAAAAGCGGCAGGCGTTTGCCCTTGACATCACAGATGACGGCGGATTGCTTGTAAAGTTTCCTGACGGAACACAGGATATTATCTCCTCCGGAGAGGCAAGTGTCCGGGGATTATTTGGCTACAGTTCATAGTTTGTTTTCGAAATTTCTATTGCTTTTTTCCTTTCCTTTGGTTATACTGAATATAGAAATCAAAGAATGGAGGTTTTCCTTATGAAAATTGTAAGTACCATCCTGAAAATCGTAGCCGCTTTGGCCGCTTTGGCCGGCATTGTCTACGTGATCGCAACATACGGCGATAAGATCGTCGCCTGGGCGAAGAAGCTTCTGGGTCAGTGCCCCTGCTGCTGCGAGGACGACTGCGACGACTGCCAGTGTGAGAGCGATTGCGACGACTGCCCCTGCGACTGCTGCTGCGATGAGGGCTGCGAATGCACCTGCGAGTGCGAAGAAGCCGCCGAGGAAGCCGCCGAAGAGGCTGCTCCCGCAGAAGAAGCTGCTGTCAGCGCTGAAGAGGCCGATTTCGAAGGTTAATAAAACGAAAAATGCTGTGCCTTTTTGGCACAGCATTTTTATTTTCCAGTAATATCCCGAATGACCGCCCCTGCGATGATCAGCCCTGCCGCGGCAGGCACAAAAGACACAGACCCGGGAAGGGCGTTTCTTCCCTCGGGCAGCTCCTGCCAAATAGGGTCGTCCGGCGCAATTTCCGGTGCAATCGGCTCTTCCAAAGAGTAGAGCACCTTCAGTTTCTCAATTCCCCGCTTCCGGCATTCCTTACGCATAATCCGGGCAAGGGGGCAAACGCTGGTCTCATAAATGTCTCCGATCCGGAAGGCGGTGGGGTCTAACTTATTGCCCGTACCCATAGAACTGATAATAGGTACACCGGCATTTTTTGCCGCCTGCACAAGGGCAAGCTTTCCCGTTACCGTGTCAATGGCATCCACCACATAGGTGTACTTGGAAAAATCAAATTCCGATGCCGTATCCGGTCCAAAAAACTGCTTCCGGGCAATTACCTGAATATCCGGGTCAATGACCTTTACCCGCAGGGCAGCCGCTTCCGCCTTATCCATTCCCACGGTTTCCCGGGTGGCTAAAATCTGCCGGTTAATGTTACTAAGGCTCACTTTATCGTGATCAACAAGCTCTATGGTGCCAACACCGCTTCGTGCCAGTACTTCCACTACATAGCCGCCTACACCGCCCAGGCCAAAGACCGCCACGTGGGCATTTTTCAGTTTCTCCATCCCATCCTGCCCCAAAAGCAGCCGGGTGCGGGAATATGCATCCATAATTTCCCTCCAAAAGCATTTTTTCTATCATAGCATATTTTTCCCCGCTTGTAAAAGGGTAAAAAAGTTTCCCTCTTGCATTCGGATAAAAAATTGTTATAATAATGTACATCATTAATAAAACAATTGAGGTTTTCTATGAAAACACAGGCTGAATATATCACCTCACGGAAAAACCCCCTGCTTCAGCAGGTGCGGAAGCTGCTGACCTCCCGGAAAGCCCGTGAGGAAGCAGGTTTATTTGTTGCCGACGGCACAAAGCTTTTGGAAGAAGCCATCCGCTGGTGCAGGGAACTGGAGACAGTCATCCACACCGAGGATGTGGTTCTCTCCCTGCCGGAAAATATCCGGGATGTAATCGTGCCGGAGGATGTGATGGCATCTGTTTCCCCGATGGAAGCCCCCCAAGGTGCCTTGTTTCTTTGTAAGTTTCCTGCTCCCACGGAGTTTATCCCTGTGCCGGGTATGCTGATTTTGGACGGCATTCAGGACCCGGGCAATTTAGGAACAATCCTCCGCACCGCAGACGCCTTGGAGGTTCCCGTCGTCCTGCTTCCCGGCTGTGCCGACCCTTACAGTCATAAAGTGGTGCGGGCATCTATGGGCGCTGTTTTCCGTACCCCTGTGATGGAGGCGGATTTTGAAACGGTACAAAAAGCCTGTATGGCCCATAACATTCCTTTGGCAGTTACCGCTCTGCGGCCGGATGCAAAGGATATTCGCGCCGCAGACATTTCTAAAATGGCAGTTGTCATCGGCAATGAGGGGCGCGGTGTCAGCGATGCCGTTATGTCCGCCTGTACAGAGTATCTTATCATCCCGATGAACCCCCGCTGTGAATCCTTAAACGCCGCTGTTGCCGCCTCCATCGTGATGTGGCAGATGAAAAACGATGAAGAGAAGGTGTAAAAATGCTCATTTACTGGATATGGTTTGCAGAACTCCCTAATTTACAGCTTTGGCAAAAGCATATCCTTTTGGAGCATTTCCACGATCCGGAGGAGCTGTATCACGCCAGTGCGGAGGCTCTCTCCGTCATTGACGATATAACAGACGATATTATAAAAGCTCTGCAAAACAAGGATCTTTCCCAGGCGCAGCGCATTTTGCGGGTCTGCCATGAAAAGAACATCCGTCTTTTCGCCCTTAACGATTCCGCTTATCCCCGTCGGCTGAAAAACACTGCGGATGCGCCCCTTGTGCTCTACTGCAAAGGCTATCTGCCGGATCTTAACAACACACCTACCATTGCCATCGTAGGCACACGGAAGGCAACGCCTTACGGAATGAACGTCTCCCGTCGGATAGGTACGCAGATCGCCGCCTGCGGCGGTATCGTCGTTTCCGGCGGTGCTACCGGCAATGACACAATGGCTCTTTCCGGTGCGCTTTCCTGCAAGAACCCGGTCATCGCCGTTTTAGCCGGCGGTGTGGATGTGGTATATCCCAAATCCAATACCGCTTTATTTTCTGAAATTGAAAGGCAAGGCTGTCTTTTATCCCAATATCCCCCCGAAACACCCCACTATCGCTGGAACTTTCCTGTCCGCAACCGGGTGCTCAGCGGACTTTCCAACGGCGTGCTGGTTGTAGAAGCCCCAATAGGCAGCGGTGCGCTGATCACTGCCCGGGCCGCCCTGGAGCAAGGCCGGGATGTGTTTGCCGTTCCCGGAAATATTGACGTTCCCACCTGCGCCGGCAGTAACGCCCTATTACAGGATCGGGCCACCCCGGTTTTCAGCGGTTGGGATATTATGAAGGAATACGAAGCCATCTACCCGGATAAAGTACATAAGGCCGCACCGCCCACGGTTTTTCACGAGGAAATTCCCGTGGCAAGGGTGGCAGAGCCTGCCACTTCCCCGGAAAAATCATCTTCCAAAGGAACTGTGGCGCAGAAATTACCCATTGACAAGGAAGAAAAATCGTCTTATAGTGGCATACGCAATGATTTGTCCGGCCTTAACGACCAGGAAAAAGCGGTTCTTACCTGCCTGACAGGTACCCCCACACCTGTGGACGATATCATCGACCAAACCGGGATCTCACCGCAAAAAGTACTTTCGATCCTGACTATGCTGGCCATCCGGGACTATGTACAAAACCACCCCGGGGGTCTGGTTTCCCGAAAATAACATCAGCGGAGGAAAAAATGACAAAAGCATCCTATCTTGTAATTGTGGAGTCCCCCTCCAAGGCAAAGACCATTGGAAAATATCTGGGACCTGACTATACCGTAAAGGCCAGTATGGGCCATCTGCGGGATTTGCCGAAAAGCACGATGGGCGTGGATATTACCGGCGGATTTATTCCGGAGTATACCCCCCTGTCCGGCAAAGGCGATATTATTTCGGAGCTGAAAAAGCTTTCTGCCGGGGCGAAAGCCGTATATCTGGCAACTGACCCGGACCGGGAGGGCGAAGCCATCTCCTGGCACTTAAAAGAGCTACTGAACCTGCCGGACGAAAAGACCCGGCGTGTAACCTTCAACGAAATTACCCAAAAGGTGGTACAGGCATCTATTGCCGAGCCCCGGGATATTGATTATTGCCTGGTAGATGCCCAGCAGGCTCGCCGTGTGTTGGACCGGATCGTGGGCTACGAGCTGTCTCCCCTGCTGTGGAAAAAAGTCCGCCGGGGTCTTAGCGCAGGTAGAGTCCAGTCTGTAGCTACCCGGCTTGTGGTAGATCGGGAAAATGAGATCCGTGCGTTTATTCCTCAGGAATACTGGACCTTGGAAGCCGATCTGCAGTGTAATACCGGTGCCACCTTTACTGCCATATACTATGGCAGTCCCAAAAAGCGGGAGCTGAAAAACGAGGAAGAAACCCAAGCCATCGTTGATGATATTACGGGGAAATCCTTTACGGTAACCGAGGTAAAACACAGCGACAAAAAGCGATCTGCCGCCCCTCCCTTTACCACCTCTACCCTCCAGCAGGAGGCATCCCGGAAGCTGAATATGACCCCCAGCCGTACCATGTCTATTGCCCAGCAGCTTTATGAAGGTGTGGATGTCCCCGGCGAAGGCACTACCGGTCTTATCACCTATATGCGTACCGACTCTCTGCGTTTGAGCAACGAGGCAATGGATGAGGCCGCCGCCTTTATCTGCGCCCGGTACGGCAAAAACTACTATTACGGTAAACACCATGTATTTAAGGGCAAATCCGGTATTCAGGACGCTCACGAAGCCATCCGTCCCACCCATATAGAGCTGGATCCGGAAAGCATTAAAGACGCCTTGACGCGGGAGCAATATCGGCTCTATAAGCTGATTTGGAGCCGTTTCCTGGCATCCCAGATGGCAAACGCAGTCTATGATGCCCTTTCCATCGAAACTGAATGCGCAGGACACATTTTCCGTTCCTCCCATCAGAGCCTGAAATTTGCAGGCTTTATGGCGCTTTACGAGGAAGGTCGGGATGATGACGAGGAAGCCATCGGCTCTCCCCTGCCCGAATTAAAAGCCGGAGATACCGCCATCGCCAAGGAGCTGCGCCCTCTCCAGCATTTCACCCAGCCCCCGGCCCGTTATACGGAAGCAACCCTTGTAAAAGCAATGGAGGAACAGGGTGTGGGCCGTCCTTCCACCTATGCCGGTATTGTTTCCACCATTCAAGATCGGGAATATGTGCAAAAGACCGACAAAAAGCTGGCTCCCACCGCACTGGGTGAGGTGGTTACCGGCCTTATGATGGAACATTTCCACGATATTATTGATGTGGAATTTACTGCCGGTATGGAAGCCCGTTTGGATGAGGTAGAAGCCGGTAAACAGAATTGGAAGGCCCTTTTAGCAGAGTTTTACAGCGATTTCCATAAGGAAATGACCGCCGCCGAAGAAGCCTTGCAGGGCACACGGCTGAAAGTACCGGACGAGGTCTCTGAGGAGATCTGTGAGGTCTGCGGACGGAATATGGTCGTCAAAGTCGGTCGGTTCGGCAAATTCCTTGCCTGCCCCGGCTTCCCGGAGTGCAAAAACACCAAACCTATTGTAGAAAAAATGCCCGGCCGCTGTCCCAAGTGCGGCGACACCATTCTCAAACGGAAAAGCAAGCGGGGCTATGCCTACTACGCCTGTCAAAAAGGCGCAGAATGCGGCTTTATGACCTGGGATGTGCCCACCGCCAACGATTGCCCGGTTTGCGGACAGACCATGTTCAAAAAGTCCGGCAAGGGCCGTATGAAGCCCTTCTGCATTAACGAAAAGTGTGAGAATTTCCTGCCCGAGGACAAACGCGGCTACTACAAGAAGGGTGAGGAAAAGGATTCCGAAAAACCTGCCAAAAAAACCAAGAAATCCACCGGAGGAAAAAAGAAATGACCCAGGTGAAAGTGATCGGTGCCGGTCTTGCAGGATGCGAAGCTGCTTGGCAGCTTGCCCAGCGGGGATTTTCCGTTTCCCTCTATGAAATGAAACCAAAAAAACATTCCCCTGCCCATCACACGGATACCTTTGCAGAGCTCGTATGCTCCAATTCTCTCCGTGGCGACCGACTGGAAAACGCCGTAGGACTTCTCAAGGAAGAACTTCGGCGCTGTGGAAGTCTGATCCTCGCCTGTGCAGAAAAAACCCGTGTGGAAGCCGGCGGATGCTTAGCTGTGGACCGTCAGGGTTTTTCCGACCTTGTAACAGAGAAAATCAAAAGCCATCCGAATATTACCGTTATTTCCGAGGAAGTAACCTGCGTTCCGGAAGGTCCTGTCATTATCGCCACAGGGCCGCTGACCTCCGATGCTATGAGTGAGGCCATCGGGCAGTATTTCGGTGAAAGCTATCTTCATTTCTTCGACGCCGCCGCCCCTTTGGTCGCGGCAGACTCCATTGACATGGCAAAAGCCTGGTGGCAATCCCGGTACGACCGGGGTACACCGGATTACATCAACTGTGCGATGAATAAGGAAGAGTACGACGCCTTCCTGAACGCCCTTATTACCGCCGAGGAAGCCCCTGTCCACGGCTTTGAGGACAAAAATGTATTTGAAGGCTGTATGCCTGTGGAGGTTATGGGTCGCCGGGGTTACGATACCCTGCGGTTCGGTCCGCTGAAGCCCGTTGGGCTTACCGACCCCGCCACCGGGAAAGAGCCTTACGCCGTGGTCCAGCTCCGGCAGGACAATGCAGCAAAAAGCGTTTTTAATCTGGTAGGCTTCCAAACCCACCTGAAATTCGGCGAACAGAAGCGGGTATTTTCTATGATCCCTGCCCTAAAGGATGCAGAATTTGTCCGTTACGGCGTAATGCACCAAAACACCTTCCTCCAGTCTCCCCGGCTGCTGGATCGGTATTATGCCGACCGTCGCAATCCGATGACTGCCTTTGCCGGACAGATGACCGGCGTAGAGGGCTATGTGGAAAGCACAGCCTCCGGCTACTTGGCCGCTGTGGCGATGGCCGCACGGCTGCGGGGTGAAACACCTCCGGATTTTCCCAAGGAGACCGCCATCGGCGCGCTGGGTCTTTACATCAGCGATGCCCGAGTGGAGGATTTCCAGCCTATGAATATCAATTTCAGCCTCATTTCCCCTCTGGAAAAACGCATCCGGAAAAAAGCAGAAAAAAATCTGGCGCTTGCCAACCGATCTTTGGAAATCATTGACAAAATGGTATCTGACGGTATCTGAGAAAGGGGTTCTTTATGAAAATTATTCTTGACGCAATGGGCGGCGATCATGCCCCGAAGGCACCGGTCTTAGGTGCGTTGGCTGCTGACAAACAGTACGAAATTGTTCTGGTAGGCGACAGCGACGCCATTTGGGAAATTCTCAAAGAGCAAGGACATACCACCCTCCCCGAAAACATTTCCGTTGTCCATACTACAGAAGTGGTGGATATGCACGACGACCCGGCCAATGTAGTCCGGCAGAAAAAGGGCGCTTCTATGATGGTGGCGCTGAAAATGCTTGCCGACGGAGACGGCGATGCCTGTATTTCCGCAGGCAGTACCGGTGCGCTGCTGTCCGGTGCGACCCTGATCGTTAAACGGGTCAAGGGTATCCGCAGAGCCGCAATGGGTCCGGCTATGCCCAACAAAGCCGGTGGTAAGACCATTTTGCTGGACTGCGGCGCAAATGCGGAATGTACCCCGGAATTTTTGCTCCAGTTTGGCCTTGTGGGTTCTCTCTTTGCCAAAAAACAGCTTGGTCTGGAAAATCCCCGGGTAGGTCTTCTCAACATCGGCTCTGAAGACAGCAAGGGTACACCTTTGCAGAAGGAATCCCACGCTCTGTTGACCGCCGCTCACGAAAAAGGCCTTTTGAATTTTATTGGCAACATTGAGGGCCGGGATGCTCTCTTAGGCGGCGTGGATGTGGTTGTCTGCGACGGTTTTTCCGGCAATGTGCTTCTCAAATCCATTGAAGGTACAGCGATGTATATGGGCAGTCTGATGAAGCATAAAATTTTCAAGCGGAGCTTCCTGAGTAAGATCGGTTATCTGCTCTGCAAGCCCGGCGTGGACGAGGTGATGAAGCTGATGGACTACCGGGAAATCGGCGGTACCCAGTTCTTGGGTATCAAGAAGCCGGTTATCAAAGCCCACGGCTCTTCTGATGAAATCGCCTTCTGTAACGCCATCAGCCAGGCCGCTAATGCTGCCGCCCAAGACTTTACCGCAGAGCTCAGCGAAGGCCTTGCGGCATTGGAGGCCGCAGAATGAAACGCACAGAAGAAGCCATCGGTTATCGTTTCCGGGACATCTCTCTGCTGGAAAACGCCCTTTCCCATTCCTCCTATGCCAATGAACGGTGGCACAATGGGCTAAAAAGCAACGAGCGACTGGAATTTTTAGGAGATTCCGTGCTGGGTATGGTAGTTGCGGAGCATTTATACCGGACCTACCCTAACCGTCCGGAGGGCGAGCTTTCCCGGATGCGGGCAGATATGGTATGTGAGACCAGCCTTGCCGCCATTGCCGTAAAGTTGGATTTAGGCAAGCAGCTTCTTTTAGGCCACGGTGAAACGGTCAGTGGCGGAAGCAAGCGGGCATCCATTTTGGCGGATGCGGTGGAGTCTGTAATTGCCGCCATTTACTTAGATGGTGGGTTTGCCCCGGCAAAGGCCTTTATTGAACAATTTGTCCTCACCGGTGCTACCGTAGAACAGCCCCGGAATATGGACTATAAAACTGCCCTGCAGGAGCTTATCCAGCAGAAAAAGGGGCAGGTCATCACCTACACATTGGTGGGTGAATCCGGCCCGGACCATAATAAGCAGTTTAACGTGCAGGTTTCTGTAAATGATCACATTGTCGGTGAAGGTGCAGGCAGCAGTAAAAAACGTGCCGAGCAGGACGCCGCCCGGGATGCCCTCACAAATATGCAGTAAAATACCTTCCCCTTTGGGGAAGGTGGCAGCCCATCAGGGCTGACGGATGAGGTCGCCTCACCTGTCAAAAATCTTCGATTTTGACACCCTCCCCAAAGGGGAGGGTTTTCTTTTGCATAAAAAAATGCCCTTCGGATAAACTATGGCCGGAGGGATTCTATGACAGAGAAGGAATACGGAAAATTAGTCAGCGACCTTTCCCCAAAGTCGCCAATTTATAAAGATTGCGCCCTCGCCTTTTTGGTAGGCGGTCTTATCTGTACCTTAGGACAGGCGCTTCTGAATTTTTATGCTTCCTTAGGCCTTGATAAAACCGACGCAGCCACCGCCGAGTGTATGACACTCATTGCCCTATCTGCCCTGTTTACAGGTCTTAGTCTTTACGATAACCTTGCCAAGCACGCCGGTGCAGGTACGCTTGTTCCCATCACCGGCTTTGCCAACGCCGTCGCCGCCCCGGCGGTGGAGTTCAAAACAGAGGGCTTCATCTTAGGTGTTGGCGCAAAGATGTTTACGATTGCAGGACCGGTCATTGTGTATGGTGTGTCGGCCAGTGTGGTTTATGGATTTATTTATTGGATGACCACTATATTCTAAAAGTAAAACAGGCAGCCGAAAAACGACTGCCTGTCTTAACGTAATTTTTAGCAAATGGTTACCACAAACACCGATAAGGATCACACTCTTGGCCTTTAAGGAAAAATTTATTCGTATGCTATTATCTTCCGTTAAGGTAAGCAATGGTCTTCTTCAGAATATCAGCCTGAGCCTCTGCTTCATCGGTGTCAAAGTAGTTGGTTTTGAACTGTAGCATCTGGGGCTGGATCATTTCTGCAACAGGGCACATACCCTTGTCGTACTCGTAGCCTTCCATCAGTTTCTCTCTATGCAGGAACTTCTTGTTGCGGAATGCAGGCTCTAGGTGAGTCAGCTGCCATGCAGAGTAGATACCGTCGCCGCCCAGTTCCATAAACTTTCTGCGGAAATCGTACCAAGAGATATTGGGATTGACCAAACGAATCGCAACAGCCCAGTATGCATGCTCGCATTCTTCAGGAGTGTACTGAGGAATCAGCCAATCACAGCCGGTGGCGGCGTCTTCAATGATCTTGCCGACAGCCTTACGCATATTACACAGCTCTTCCATACGCTCAGTCTGTGCTAAACCCACAGCGCCTACCAAATCAGACATACGGTAGTTCCAGCCCAGAGCCACATGGCGCTCGTACTTGGGATCTTGAATGTCATCCTTGGTGATACGGGCCTTTTCCATAGTGATGCTACCATAGCCCAGGCCGGAGATTCTGCGTAGCTGCAGAGCGAACTCGTCGATATCGGTGGTGACCATGCCGCCTTCGCCACTGGTCAGATGTTTACTGGCCTGGAAAGAGAAACTAGACATATGACCGATGGTACCGGCATTCTTGCCCTTGTAGCGACCCAGGAAGCACTGCGCATCGTCTTCAATGACGACCAAGTTATGCTTCTTGGCAATGGCCATGATGGCATCCATATCAGGCATCAAACCGTACAGAGAAACAATGATGATCGCCTTGGTCTTATCGGTGATCTTTTTCTCAATTTCGGGAGCGGAGATCAAGAAGGTCTTTTGGTCTACGTCTGCAAAAACCGGAATAGCATTGGCTTGCAGAACAGCCAGAGAGGTGGAGGACATGGTCAAAGGAGGTACAATGACCTCATCGCCAATGCCAACGCCTGCAGCTTCCAGAGCAGTATGTAGTGTTGCGGTGCCGTTTACGAAACCGACGGAGTGTTTGGTGCCGATAGTCTTAGCAAATGCTCGCTCGAGACGCACAACAAACCTATAGTTGTTGTGTGCTTCAAACTGGCCGTCCAGAGATTCCAAAGCATATTTTCTTTCAAGATCAGTGATTCTTTCAATTTTCATATGTTATTATCCTTTCAGTTATCACATTCTTTTACAATTACAGACATGTAAAACGAAGAATGCCTAACTGCGGAAATAACGATAGTGCAAAGTGCGATAATAGAAGAATGCCATAAAATCGCTCCTAAATTGACAAGTTATTTGTCCTGGGAGATATATCATTATTATTTGACGAATGCTTCAAAATGTAAACTTATGTGGCAAAACTATTATAATATTTACTTGTGTGCTTTGCAAGCTTTTCGCAAAATTTCTGGGTCCTATATTGACACAAACAGAGGGCTTCATCCTAGGCATGGGTGCGAAGATGTTTACAATAGCAGGACCGGTCATTGTGTATGGTGTGTCGGCCAGTGTGGTTTATGGATTTATTTATTGGATATGCCAAATGCCATCGGGCGGATAATACGCCAAAGAAGAATGCCCCGGAGGGAACTCCGGGGCTGATTTCGTGAATTTACTTCTTAGCAATAGGAATCCACAGCTCGCAGTAGCGGGAGTTGTTTCGTTTCTCATTCCCTTCTTCCCAGAACCAGTG